>JAURIU010000100.1 GCA_030832605.1 Rhodoluna sp.
GCATGGTTCCGAGCACGGCGATACCGAGAGCCGAACCAACCTGACGAACGGTTGACTGCGAACCAGAGGCCTGGCCAATCTTGTCCATCGGCACATCGACCATGATCACGCCGGTTAGCTGAGCGGTCGCCATACCGACACCGATTCCGTAAAGGAATAGGAACGGAGCGATCGACCACATGCCGGCTTCGGTGTTGGCGAATAGTGCAATACCGATTGCGCCGACGAACTCGAGAGCTACACCGCCCTGAACCAAAACCTTTGGCGAAACCTTGCCGCTGAGGCCACCGGTAACACCAGATGCCAAGAAGGCACCGCCGGCCAGCCAGAGCAAGACCATGCCAGATTCGATTGGGGTGAGCAGAAGCACGTTCTGCAACCAAAGTGGAATCGCGAACAAGATACCGAACTCACCCATCGAGATGATGAGCGCTGCGATTGAACCGTTTCTGAAAGAGCCAACCTTGAATAGGTCTAGGTCTAGCAGAACGGCTTTGTTGGCCTTGGCGCGGGCGCGCTCCCAAAGAACAAACAACACAAAGCCAACGGCCGAGATTGCGAGCGAAACCGGAATGATCGATAGCCCTTCGGTTGGCCACGAGAAGCTGCCGAGCGTGAACTGGTTCTTGGTCGAGGCATCCCACCAGCCATAGACACGGCCTTCGATTAGACCGAAAACGAGGGTGGCAAACATGACCACCGAAAGAAGTGCACCAACGAGGTCGACGCCGGGCACACGTTGCTCTTGCTTAGACTCCTTGGCCCACCACCACAGACCGGCCATCACGATGAGGCCGAGCGGCAAGTTGATGTTGAATGCTAGGCGCCAGCCATCTGCACCAAAGTCGGTTGCTAGCCAGCCACCGAGAACCGGGCCAACGGCCACCATTCCACCGATGGTTGCGCCCCACACGGCAAATGCAATGCCTCGCTCTTTGCCCTGAAAAGTTGCGTTGACCAGCGAGAGGGTAGTTGGCAGAACCATTGAGCCACCGAAGCCCTGAAGCACGCGAGCCAGAATCATTGAGGATGCGTCTTCAGAAAGGCCGGCCCAAACCGACGCCACCACGAAAATCGCGATACCAATCATCAGAAGGCGCTTGCGACCGAAACGGTCAGCGACTGAACCCCACACCAGCAACAGCGCAGCGAAGACGAGAACGTAAGACTCTTGAACCCACTGAACCTCGGTTGAGTCGAGGCTTAGAGCATTGATGACGCTCGGAAAAATGGTGTTGACGATGGTGCCGTCGATGATTACCAGCGAGATTGCTGCCGAGATAAATACCAGGGCAATCCAACGGCTGCGTTCTTTAGTCATTTCGATTCTCTCTATAGGTGGTGCATAGCTTTTGAAAACTTAGGTGATGGCGAGAATGGCGCTGGCCGCGAGGGCCAAGGCGATTCCAACCTGTTGCGTTCTCGCAATCTTCTCTTTCAAGATGATCCGAGCCAAAATAATCGTGCCCAGTGGATACAGAGCCGTTAACACACTAACCACCGTTAGTGACCCCGTGCGTGAGGCCAGCAAAAAGAACACGTTGGCCGAGGAGTCGAAAAGACCCGCAGCGGCGACCGCGAGCCAGAAGCGGTGCATCCCCGTTTTCGACTCGGATGCTCGCACCTTGCCACGCTCGCGCACAAGAACCGCGATCAAAAACAGCCCGAGCAGGCTCGCGCTCACTGCGCGCAACATGATCACCGGCGTGAGGCCAGAAGTCACCGGAGCCTGGTCTAGGCAGATGAGCACGGCACCGATGCCGGCACCTGCCGCAGCACCGAGCAGCAGCGCTTGGGGAGTGGGCAGGCGCACATCGGCTCCCGGCACGAAGCCGACCAGCACCACGGCGACAAGCAGTAGCACGATGGCGAGGTAACCCCACGGGCTGAAGGTGTCGCCTAGGTAGAGCCCGAACGCGGCTGGAACAATCGCCGAAATGACCGCGCTTAGTGGCGAAACGATCGAGATTGGCCCGAGCGCCAGCGATGCATAGAGGCAAGACATTGCGACGGCAGACCACGCACCTGCCCAAATGCCGCAGGTCAGAGCATCCGAGTCGAAGCTAAACCCAAAGATGGGAACCAGTGTGATGAGAAAGACCAAACCGATGGCACCCGAAACCGCGGTGACGGTTGCGGGGCGGATGCGCCGCGAGGCGATCGCTCCGAAGAAGTCGGCGAAACCGTAGACGAGCGAAGTGGCAAAGCCGAGCAGCACGGTGAGCATGGGCCTCCTTCGTGCATCAGCCTAGGGGTTGCAATCTCTGGGAAACAAAAAATCCCCAGTTGCAACAACTGAGGATTTT
>JAURIU010000101.1 GCA_030832605.1 Rhodoluna sp.
AAAATGCTCTCGGCCACTTGGGTCGTGGTGCGCTTGGCGTCGCCTCGAGTGGCGAGATCGTCTGCAACTGCGCGCTCGATGCGAGCGGCTGCAACCGGGTTCTTGATGTGGTCAAGCAGCAGTGCGGCCGACAAAATCGCTGCGGTCGGGTCGGCAAGGTTCTTGCCAGCGATGTCTGGTGCCGAACCGTGCACCGGTTCGAACATGCTCGGGAACGCGCCATCCGGGTTGATGTTTCCCGAAGCACCCAAGCCGATGCCGCCGCCGATGGCTGCAGCGAGGTCGGTGAGGATGTCACCAAATAGGTTGTCGGTAACGATCACGTCGAAGCGCTCGGGGTCGGTCACCATAAAGATGGTCGCAGCGTCGATGTGCAGGTAGTCGGTCTTGATGGCTGGGAACTCGGCGGCCACGCGGTCGACGGTGTTCTGCCATAACCAGCCGGCGTGAACCAGAACATTGTGCTTGTGAACCAGAGTGACCTTTTTGCGGTCGCGATTGCTAGCGAGTTCGAACGCGTAGCGCACCAAGCGCTCGACACCGAAAGCGGTGTTCACTGAAACCTCGTTGGCTACTTCTTGTGGTGTGCCGACGCGAATCGCGCCGCCGTTGCCAACGTATGGACCTTCGGTGCCTTCGCGCACAACCACAAAGTCAACGTTGCCGGGGTCGGCAAGTGGAGAAACAACGCCGGGGTAAAGCTTGGTCGGGCGCAGGTTCACATAGTGGTCAAAGCTGAAGCGCAGCTTTAGAAGAAGTTGACGCTCTAGGATGCCCGACGGCACTCTTGGGTCACCGATTGCGCCGAGCAAAATGGCGTCGTGAGTTTTGAGTGACTCGAGGTCAGCGTCGGTGAGGATTTCGCCGGTCTCAAGATAGCGACGCGCACCAAGGTCGTACTCGGTGGTCTTGAACTCGACACCCGAGCCCACGGTGACGCGATTGATTGCCTCAATGGCGATTGCGGTGACCTCTGGCCCAATGCCGTCGCCACCGATTACTCCGATGTCATAAACACGCGTCAAGATGATTCCTAAGTCGAGTCGGTTACCTCAACTTTAGTGCTTAGCGGCGCACCTGAGCCTTGAGAACCAGCGTGATTGATGGCTTTAGGCCCTCTTTGGTTTGCACCTGTCCTTCACGCAATTCGCAAACCTCCACATCAAGCGGCATCGATTCGCAGAACTCTTTCATAGACGCAACCGAGGGCAGAACATCCGGATTCTGAGGCCCACCGAAACCGCCATCGAGATTTTCCCGTGCATGCCAAACCCCAACCAGGTGGCCGCCGGGCTTGATTTGCGAGATGAGGTTTGCGAGCGATGCGTTTAGCAGGGCTGCTGGCACCTGCAGATAGGGCACGATGCCGAGGTCAACTGGCGCGAGGGTCGACTTGAAATCAGCGCCGGATGCACAGAATGTGGTCACCCGCTGCGCAACGCCGCGCTCCGCCGCGAAGCCTTCGCACTTGGCGAGTCCCACCGAGCTGATGTCGACATTCTCGACCTGCCAGCCCTGCTCGGCCAACCAAACGGTATTGCGCCCCTCGCCACCGGCCAGATCAATGGCCTTGCCCGGAGCCAGCTCGCTGCAGAGTTCGATCACGAAGCGATTCGCGGTGGTTGTGTAGATGAACTCATCGGTCGAATACTTGGCATCCCAGTAGGCCGGCGCGGTAACCGATTGCTTTGAAGGGCGGATGCGCTCAAGAAGTCTCTTCAAGATGCTTCTTGCTCGAGATTCGGTCATGCAAGCAGTCTAAACTTTTGGCTATTGAAAGAAGGACTCACCATGGCACAAGAAATCACCGTCTCAGATCTAGCACTCGAACTCGAAGCAGGCGCTTGGGTGCTTGACGTTCGCGAAGATCACGAGTTTGAAGACGGCCACGTGCCACAGGTGCACCACATGCCTTTGGGTGTCGTTCCAGACCGCTACCTTGAGATTCCTCAGGGTGAGAAGATTTTTGTGATTTGCAAGTCGGGTCGTCGAAGCCAGGTGGCAGCCGACTTTCTCGAAGGTAAGGGTTTCACCGCCGTTTCAGTCGAAGGCGGCACCGACGGCTGGATTGCCTCGGGTCGCGAAGTTTCGTTCGCCGAAAGCCTTTAGCCCGAAACTTTAGTGAACGGTTATCTCAATCGCCTTCATGGCGTCGGCTTCAATCGCTACCCGCACACGCTCTAGCACTTCGGCCGGCACAGGTGAGTCAACGGTAATGACCGACAGTGCCTTGCCGCCTTTTTGCTGGCGAGCAATCTGCATGGCCGCGATGTTCACGCCGGCCTCG
>JAURIU010000102.1 GCA_030832605.1 Rhodoluna sp.
ATCGCAGGCGCTCGGTGAAGGCCTCGGGTGCGCCGGCTCCCTCTTGCGGGTGGTGCAAGATGACTAGGTCGTCTCCGTCGCTGTAAGCCGGAAAGTACCCGTAAACAACTGCAGCTTCTAGCAGGCTGTCGGTTTGAATGCGTTCCAACCAGGCGCGAAGGCGTGGGCGACCTTCGGTCTCGACCAATTCTTCGTAACTCGCGCCATCATCGCCTCGACCCGGCTTTAGCCCCCACTGCCCCATGAAAGTAGCGCGCTCGTCGAGGAACGATGAATAGTCGCGAAGCGGGATGCCCTTGACTACTCGTGTGCCCCAAAACGGCGGTGTTGGAATGGCGTTGTCTTCGGCGACATCCGAGCGCTTTGGCAGATCTTCGGGTGCGGTTCGCTCGAGTAGGTTGCCGCGCGGGGTTAGCCGCGATTTCAGCTTCGGCAGCTCGACGGCCTCGCCGCGCTTTTGGCGCACCAGCGCATCCATGAGTCTTAAACCCTCGAATGCGTCTTTGGCGTAGCGAACCTCACCATCGAAAATTTCGGCGAGGTCTTGCTCGACGAAGGCTCGGGTCAGCGCCGCCCCGCCAAGAATGACAGGCCAGGTTTCGGCAACGCCGCGCTGGTTCATCTCTTCCAGGTTTTCTTTCATGATCTGCGTCGACTTCACCAGAAGCCCGCTCATTCCGATCACATCAACCTGGTGCTCTTCGGCGGCGTTCAGAATGTCATTTATTGATTGCTTGATGCCGATGTTGACGGTGTCGAAACCGTTGTTGCTCAAGATGATGTCGACCAAGTTCTTGCCGATGTCATGAACATCGCCTCGAACGGTGGCGAGCAGAATTTTGCCCTTGCCGGAGTCTGCGGTCTTTTCGATGTGCGGTTCGAGGTGTGCGACCGCCGCTTTCATCACCTCGGCGCTCTGCAGAACGAACGGCAATTGCATTTCACCCTTGCCGAATAGTTCGCCGACAACCTGCATGCCTGGCAGAAGGTGGTCATTGATGATTTCAAGAGCCGGCCAGGGCTGAGCAAGGGCTTCATCAAGGTCAGCCTCGAGGCCCTTCTTCTCGCCGTCAATAATACGTCTGGCAAGTCGAGCGTCGAGCGGCATCGAAGCAAGTTCCGCCGCTCTGGTGAGTTTTGCCGAAGTCGAGTCAACACCCGAGAAAGTGTCGAGCAGCTTGGTTAGTGGGTCGAAGGTGACATTGCCGTCGGCGTCGTACTCTCTGCGGTCGTAGATGAGGTCTAGTGCGACCTTGAGCTGCTCTTGAGGAATCTGGGCCAGCGGCATGATTCGAGCCGCGTGAACGATTGCAGAAGTTAGCCCTGCCTGCACACATTCGTGCAAGAACACCGAGTTCAAAACGTGGCGCGCGGCCGGGCTGAGGCCAAACGAAATGTTCGAGATTCCCAAGGTGGTTTGCACGCCTGGGTAGCGCTCGTTCAATCGGCGAATTGCCGCGATGGTTTCAAGCCCGTCGCGACGAGTTTCGTCTTGGCCGGTTGCAATCGGAAAAGTCAAAGTGTCAACGACTATGTCGTGAAGGCTCATTCCCCAGTTAGAGATTAGGTCGTCGATTAGTCGACTGGCAATCTCGAACTTGGTGTCAGCGGTTCTAGCCTGGCCCGTTTCGTCAATAGTCAAGGCAACGACGGCGGCGCCGTGCTCTTTCACAATCGGCATGATTTTCGCAAAACGCGAGGTTGGCCCGTCACCGTCTTCGTAGTTCACCGAGTTGATCATGGCTCGACCACCGATGCACTCAAGGCCTGCTTCGAGCACGCCCGGTTCTGTCGAGTCAAGAACTATGGGCAGAGTTGTTGCTGTAACCAAGCGCGATACGAAGTCACGCATGTCACGAGCTCCGTCGCGGCCAACATAGTCGACGCAAACATCTAGAGTGTGAGCACCCTCGCGCGTTTGAGATTTCGCGATCTCGATACATTCGTCCCAGTTTTGGCTCAGCAGAGCATCCCTGAAGGCCTTCGAACCGTTGGCATTGGTGCGCTCACCGATCGAAAGATAGGTCATGGTTTGGTCAAAAGGTTGGTGCTGGTAAAGGCTCGCGAGGCCAGGCTCATCTACCCAGGTTGGGCGCTTTGGGGTTTGACCCTTCACCGCGGTTGCCAGGGCGCGGATGTGCGCAGGAGTTGTTCCACAGCATCCGCCGACCAGACCAGCGCCATATTCTTTGATGAACTGCTGCTGTGCAGACGCCAGTTCGACATCGGTGAGCGGATAGTGCG
>JAURIU010000103.1 GCA_030832605.1 Rhodoluna sp.
ATGAGGGTGGCGCGCCCGAGAAGATGGCGGGGCTCAAGCTTTGGAACCTGCCAACCCCAGACGGCAAGCTCACCCCAGAGATCGTTGAGACCGCGATGTTCGACATCGGCAGCGTTCACCGCGCACAGCCTGGCGTGATCTCGATCACCAACACCACCGAGCTCGGCACGCTCTACACCGCCGCCGAAATCAAAGCGCTCGCCGACTATGCCCACAAGCACGACCTGCTGCTGCATCTCGACGGCGCCCGCCTCTCGAACGCCGCTGCGGCTCTGGGCATGCGCTTTCGCGAGTTCACCACCGACGTTGGCGTAGACATCGTTTCGTTCGGTGCCACCAAGATTGGTGCAATGGCCGCCGAGTCGGTCGTGGTGCTCAACCCGACCCTCGTAAACGCCATGCCTTACCTGCGCAAAACCTCAATGCAGCTCGCCTCGAAGATGCGTTTCGTGAGCGCCCAGATCATCGCACTGCTCGAGAACGACCTGTGGCGTCGCAACGCCGAGCACGCTAACTCAATGGCAAAGCGCTTGGATGCTGGGCTACGTGCAATGGGCGTAGAGATTCCTAACCCAACCGAAGCCAACGCGGTCTTTCCGATCTTCACGGCTGCGCAAACCGAGAAGTTGCAAGAAAGCTACCGCTTTTATATGTGGAACTACGCCACCGGCCAGGTTCGCCTGATGTGTGCGTGGGACACCACCGAAGCCGACGTCGACGGCATGCTCGCCGCCGTGAAGTCGGTGCTAGGTCACTAAAACTTTGGTCGCCGGGGTGCCAAAACCCCAGCCGCTAAACCCCGCCTTACCCGCTCCCGCGGAATAAGCATCCCGCTATTTTGTTGAAAGAGACATCATGAAGAAAACCGCCATCACCGCTGCCCCAATCGCCCCTGTTCTAGCCGAGCGCTGGAGCCCGCGAGCATTCGACGAAACCCACACCCTCAGCCAGCACGAAGCACTTTCGATTCTCGAGGCCGGCCGCTGGGCACCTTCGTCGATGAACGGTCAGCCTTGGCGCTTCTCACTTCTAAACCGCGGGGATGCTCTCTGGCAGCAAGTCGTGGCCGATGGTCTCATCGGGTTCAACCAGGGCTGGGCGCCGCGTGCATCCGCGCTTCTAGTTGTGTCGGTAAAGACTCAGACTGCCGACGGCAAGCCATGGCACGGCGCGCACTACGACGCCGGTCTTTCGGTTGCGCAGTTGAGCATTCAGGCCGAAGAGCTTGGCCTTCGCACCCACCAGATGGCCGGAATTCACAAGGATGCCGTTCACAAGATTCTTGCCCTAGCCGATGACCTAGAGGTTCTGGTTGTCGTTGCAATCGGCAAGCAGGCCCCGGCCGACACCCTCGAAGGCCCTGCTTTCGAGCGCGAAGTTCAGGCCCGTGTTCGCCACGAGCTCGACGAAATCGTGCTTCACGGCAAGCCTTAGGCTTTAAGGTATGCCCCTAGTAGTTCACGCCGCAAGTCTTTCTGACCAAATCTCAGGCTGGTATGACCAGGTTGGCCCTTGGTTGTTTTATGGCATCGTTTGGGCTTTAGTTTTCGCCGGAACCGGTCTGTTTATCGGCGCTTTCGTGCCATTCATCACCGGTGACTCGCTCGTTTTCGCAGCCGGCCTCGTTGCGGCCACGCATCCAGAAGAAGAAAGCATCTGGATCATGGCCATCGGTGTTGGCGTCGCCGCTTTCTTGGGTGACCAGGTTGGCTACACGCTTGGCCGACACTACGGGCGCCCCTACCTAGAACGTCGCAAAGGCCAGTGGCTTCGAAACGCAATCGCAAAATCCGAAAAATTCTATGAAGCATGGGGATGGTGGGCTGTCGTCATCGCGCGCTTCATGCCTTGGGCCCGTGTGCTCATCCCGGCCATCGCTGGCATCTCAAAAATGAACTATTACAAGTTCTTCTCAGCCAACATCGTCGGAGCAATCGCCTGGGGTGTCGGTTTGACACTAACCGGATACTTCGCCGCATCGATTCCCGCAGTGAAAAACGCTTCTTACGCCATCGCCGGTTTCTTCATCGTGGCGTCGCTGATCGCGGGTATTCGCGTGTGGTTGAAAAACCGCAAGACCGCTTAGTTAGCCGAGCAACCTAGTTTCGGCCAAGGCCTGCGACTTTTCGCGCGCGTAAAAATCTAGTTCTTGCGCAGCCCAGGTGGCCCAGTGTTCGTCGTTACCTTCGCGGGCGAGCCATCGTTCGTGGCGTACATCCTC
>JAURIU010000104.1 GCA_030832605.1 Rhodoluna sp.
TGTGGTGTCTTTAGCGCCGTGCAGCGCCTTCTCGCTCACTACAAAGCCTGGGTAAACCTTCGGCTTCTCTAGCGGCCAAAAGTTGATCAGCTGTTCGATCGAAAGCGACGAGAACAGCGGCGCGGCCTCGCTCAGCCGCGGTGCCGGTGCCTCGCTCGGCTCATAGCGCCCGACCAGCGCGGTGGCGGTGTCGAAGTCAAGACTCGGGCCTTTGCGGCAGGCTGCCAGCGCTGCATCCTTCGCCTCATAAAACGCAGCGGCAATCAAGATGTGAACCTGGTCGGCGTTGACCGAGTCAAAAACCACCCAGTATCCGGCCTTGGTCGAACCTTCTTCGAGCAACTGCTGCCGCCCCTCAACCACGGCGCAAACCGTATTGTTGACGAACACGTTCGCGCTCACCAACCGGTCGGCCTGGGCCTCGAGAAACGGCTTGCCAAGTTCGGCAACTTCTTCGATCGGGGTGGCAACCTTGCCCGGCAGATCGCCTTCAATAACGCGGATGCTGCGCGAAAGCTGCCAGTTGCCGAAGAGTGAAAACACGATCGCAACAACGATGGCAAGCGCAAGACCTGCAAGCCACTTGGGCTTGCCCGCAACCTGCCAGAAGGTGGGCTTCATTTAGGCCTGGTAAGGAGCCGCAACCACGTCGACGCGCTGAAACTCTTTGAGGTCGCTGTAGCCGGTAGTGGCCATTGCGCGACGCAGAGCGCCAATCAGGTTTGCGGTGCCATCGGCGTCTCGAGCTGGGCCAAGCAGAATCTGCTCGAGCGAGCCGCCGGTGCCAACGTGCACGCGGTGACCGCGAGGCAACTCGGCGTTGTGCGCCTCGGCACCCCAGTGCCAACCGGCACCCGGAGCCTCGGTGGCGCGAGCCAAAACCGAACCAAGCATTACGGCGTCGGCACCGCAGGCGATTGCCTTGACGATGTCGCCCGAAGAACCCAAACCACCATCGGCGATTACGTGAACGTAGCGGCCACCCGATTCATCCATGTAGTCACGGCGAGCGCCGGCCACATCGGCAACAGCGGTAGCCATTGGTGCGTGGATGCCCAACACACGTCGAGTGGTCGAAGCAGCTCCACCGCCGAACCCAACGAGCACACCGGCTGCACCAGTGCGCATGAGGTGAAGTGCCGCGGTGTAGGTGGCCGCGCCACCAACGATTACCGGAACATCGAGTTCGTAGATGAACTGCTTGAGGTTTAGTGGCTCGCGGTTTTTCGAAACGTGCTCGGCCGAAACGGTGGTGCCGCGAATAACAAAAAGGTCAACTCCGGCGGCGATAACGGTTTTGGCGAACTCGGCGGTGCGCTGCGGCGACAAGGCACCGGCAACGGTCACGCCAGCTGCGCGAATCTGGGCGATGCGGTCGCGAATCAGCTCTGGCTTGATCGGCTCTGCATAAATCTGCTGCATGCGGGCGGTGGCCTGCTCAGGTGCCAACTTGGCGATTTCGTTGAGCTGCTGCGATGGGTCTTCGTAGCGAGTCCAGAGACCTTCGAGGTCGAGCACACCCAAACCACCGAGCTTACCCATGGCGATTGCGGTGTCTGGTGAAACCACCGAGTCCATTGGCGCGGCCATTACCGGCAGGTCGAACTTATAGGCGTCGATGTTCCACGAGGTGGTTACGTCGTGCGGGTCACGGGTGCGACGCGATGGCACGATGGCGATGTCGTCAAACGCCCACGCTCTGGTGCCGCGCTTGCCGCGACCGATTTCAACTTCGCTCATATGTCAAGCGCTCCTTAACGGGTTCCGTAGTTTGGCGCCTCGGCAACCATTTGAATGTCGTGTGGGTGACTCTCGCGCAAGCCGGCTGCGGTGATGCGCACAAACTTGCCCTTGCTCTGAAGCTCGTCGATCGTCTCTGCGCCGACATAGCCCATGGATGCTCGCAAGCCACCAATGAGCTGGTGCGTGACCGAGGCAACCGAACCGCGATAAGGCACGCGGCCTTCGATGCCTTCTGGCACTAGCTTGTCTTCGCGAAGCACGTCGTCTTGAAAATAGCGGTCCTTCGAGTAGCTCTGAGCCTGGCCGCGTGACTGCATAGCGCCTAGCGAACCCATGCCGCGGTAAGTCTTGAACTG
>JAURIU010000105.1 GCA_030832605.1 Rhodoluna sp.
GATGACGAAAACGTGCCAGTTTCACAGATCTATGCCTGCGAAACCGCGCTGGCTAAGTGGCTGACTGCCTAAAACCTGCCAGAACACGCGACAAGAGCCCGCGCATCCGCTAATTCGGGATGCATTGCCGAAGTGTTAGCGAGTCGTAACCGTTTTTGGGCATCTCCCCGTTTTTTTCGCCCCTCGAGTGTGAGAAACTAGAAGTTCTGGCAGAGAAGCCAAGCATCAAGGAGTATCAAATGGCAGCAATGAAGCCACGCACCGGCGACGGACCAATGGAAGCCGAGCGCGAGCCAAGAGGCCTAATCATTCTTCGAGTACCTCTCGAGGGTGGCGGCCGCCTAGTAGTTTCGGTCAACGACGAAGAAGCTAAGAGCCTGCACAAGGTTCTTGAAGGAATCGTCAAGAAGTAAGGTTTCTAAATAAGAAAGCCGGCCCCCCAATGTGGCCGGCTTTCTCAATATCTGAGTTGAACTCCGTGATCTCTTTTTCTAAAAGACGTTGGGGTTAGCCCTCCCGACTTTCATGTTGAAGATTGTTTTCGGTGCGTCCCAAACCAAAATGTCCCACGCGCTGACAGATACCTCGGGACCGGGAAGCCATACGCCGCTGTCACTTGATGCGTTTGAGCAAACCTTATCCGTGATAGCAACGCCATCACGTGTGTACCAAATGCAGACGCGCACAATCCTCTCGTTTTGGTAGATGTTTCCAGCGGCTTTGGCTCTTCCTACGTAGAGCAAATCGACTATTTCCTGCGATGTCGCATAACTCGTCCCCCAAACTGCTCTTGCTTGAATCCTGCCGCTAGGCCAGATGTACGCAAAGGTTCCTGCACCTGGTGACACCTCTCGTTGGCAAACCTCCACCGTGCCGCCGGTCTCGAGAAGGTACGCATCCTGGTCAGGCATTTCATCGCTCGCCTGATAAGTGCTACAAACAAGCTCACTTGAAGTTGACGGGTATAGTTCAACCGGAGCTGCAGGTGCACCGCTCAATAGACCGAGAGTTAAAAGTGTTGTGATCATAGTTTCCCCAATCTTGTTAACGTGAAAATCGCAACTCGATATCCAACTCGTTTACCGAGTAAGAGACCCCTTGCTGTGATATCGATAAACAATAGTATTGTTTATCGATAGAAGTCAATCTTTCGGAAGGATCAGAGCCTTGTCAACAAAAACCAAAACAGCAGCGCTTTTTGCGGCTATTGCTATCTGGACATTAGTCGTTGTTGGGGTCGCTTTTCTTGGCCTGTTCATCCCTATTTTGAGTAGTGAGTTGTCTGAAACCTACGCTGAGTACGCTGGGGACAGCTTGACGATTCAAGTCCTGCTGTCAAACGTGGTCGCCACTGGCATGGTCACCTTGGCATCCATCGCATGGCTGATCCTGAGGCTCAAGAATTCGAAGTTGCTTCTTGAACCATCTCTGCGAGTGGTCAACGTTTTGATGTTTTCTTTGTTTGGCGTCGCGGCAAGTTTTGCAGCTTTACTCACCTGGCTTGGTGTCAAAAATACATTGCCTCCATCGATTCTTTTGTTTCTACTAGTGGCAATCCTTCTGGCTATTGCGGCAGCATTCGTTGTTGCTTCTCTAAAGAGCGTGCTGCAAGAGGCAACCGCGGCACGTCAAGAACTTGAGGGAGTCATCTAATGCCGATAGTCGTTGATTTTGAAAAGCAGCGCGCCGCTAAAGGGCTCACCGTAGCCGAACTCGCCGACAAGATCGGCATCACGCAAGCGAATTTGTTCGTTTTGAAGAGCAATCGAGGCAAGGCGATTCGGTTCACAACTCTAGAAGCGCTTTGTCGAGCCTTGGATTGTCAGCCGGGCGACATTTTGCAGTTCAAGGACTAAGCAGTCGCCTAGCGAAGGCGCTCGGCCCCCGAAGCTGCCGGTTTTTAGAGAGTGTGCTTGCTGGCGAGCAACAGGCCATCGCCAACCGGTGACAGGGTGGTGATGAAGTCGTCGTTGTTCACAAAAAAGCGCAGAGCGTCGCGGTAAACGCCGGTTGCTTCATCACGAATAGCAGGGTCTGGCACAC
>JAURIU010000106.1 GCA_030832605.1 Rhodoluna sp.
GGAATGCCGAGCGCAGAGAAGCGGGCGACATCAGTCCAGCCGTACTTTGGCTTAGGGGTAGAACCAACCGCCGCTACGAAGGCAGCAGCTTCAGGCAGATCGAGACCAGGTCTGGCGCCTTCGGCAACATCAACAACCTCAAGATCGTGGCCCTCAAAGAATGCGCGAAGGTGAGCCTCAGCATCCGCTGCTGATTTTGAGGGAGCGAACCGGTAGTTGACCGTGATTTGGCATTCGTCTGGAATCACGTTGGTGGCAATGCCACCGCTGACGATTACCGCGTTTAAGCTTTCGCGATAAACCAGACCATCGACTTCGACTTCGTCGGGTGTGTGCGCGGCCAGCTTGACCAACACCTCACCCAGCTTGTGAACCGCGTTTTCGCCCATCCACGGTCTGGCGCTGTGCGCCTTCACCCCGCGAGTGGTCACGGTCGCGCGCATGGTGCCGTTGCATCCACCCTCAACCTGAGCCGAGCTAGGTTCGCACAGCACGGCGAAGTGGGCGTTCAAAAGTTCGGGACGGTTGCGGCTGATTCGACCGAGGCCGTTGAGCGCAGCATCCACTTCTTCGTGGTCATAGAAAACCCAGGTGACATCGACGTTTGGCTCGCTGATGGTGGCGGCGAGTTTTAGTTGCACGGCTACGCCGGCCTTCATGTCGACGGTGCCGCGACCCCAGAGCACTTGCTCGCGCTCGAATTGCAAGAATTTGACCGGCAGATTGTCTGCCACCGGAACGGTGTCGATGTGACCGGCGATTACCACGCGCTTGGCCCGACCGAGGTTGGTGCGGGCGATAATAGCGTCGCCGTCGCGAATAACTTCGAGGTGATCGAAGCCACGCAAGGCCGTCTCAATCGCATCGGCCAGCTCGGTTTCATTGCCCGAAACAGACTCGATGTCGCAGATGGTTCGAGTCAGTTCGACTACATCCGCGTCTTTATTGAGGTTTAGCGAGGTCACGATAACGAGCCTACCCGTAACATTGAGGGGTGAGCATGCAAGAAATGATTACATCAAAGGCCTGGGGCCACGGTTTGGCTACCCTCGCGAGCGACGGCAGCGTGCTCGACGTTTGGTATCCGAACCCGCAGCTTGGTGATGCGCCAAAGAGCGACGCCCTCTGGGTGGTGCCAAAGGAACTCGACGCCCTGGTTTGCGACGATGCCAGACGCAATGTGGGCGTGGTCGTGGTTCGCACCGAGATCGACTTGGGGCTTCCGGTTTCGAGCACGGCCGACGCCTACCTGCGCCTTCACCTGCTTTCACACCTGCTGGTTCAGCCAAACACCATCAACCTCGACAACCTGCTGCCTTCGCTGCCAATCGTGGCGTTCACCTCGGCCGGCCCGGTTGCCGCCGACGAACTTGACCGACTTCGCCCAGCTCTTCAACGTGCCGGCATCACCGTGCACGCAATCGACAAGTTTCCGAGACTGCTCGATTACGTCACTCCAAAGAAGGTTCGAATCGCGGATGCTTCGCGCGTTCGTCTTGGTGCGCACCTAGCTCCCGGCACCACCGTCATGCACGAAGGCTTTTGCAACTTCAACGCCGGCACATTGGGCGCCAGCATGGTCGAAGGCCGCATCAGCGCGGGTGTGGTGGTCGATGACGCGAGCGACATCGGCGGTGGCGCCTCCATCATGGGCACGCTGTCGGGTGGCGGTCGTGAAAAGGTTCGCATCGGTGAGCGTGCGCTGCTCGGCGCTAACGCCGGCATCGGAATCTCGATCGGCGACGACACCGTGGTCGAGGCAGGTCTTTATGTGACCGCCGGAACCAAGGTGACCGTGATCGATGACTCGGGTGAGCGTGCGGTCAAAGCGCTAGAGCTATCTGGTCTGCCAAACCTCTTGTTTCGCCGAAATTCGGTGACCGGTCGAGTCGAGGCGACCCCTCGCAGCGGCGTCGGCGTGACGCTCAACTCGGTTCTGCACAAGTAAGTTTCGGGTGCGCTTAAGCGCCAGTGATTGAATCCCAGCCGTTTTCGGGCAGTGGC
>JAURIU010000107.1 GCA_030832605.1 Rhodoluna sp.
TCACCGGTCGCGCAATCTCGTTCTTGTCTGGCACGTTATGGGCGCTGAGCATCATGGCTGCCGAGGCGGCTGGTGTCGATAAAGACAACTCAACGGTTTATGGCATCTGGGGTTTGATCGCGATCATCGCGGTTGGCTTCGTGTTGCTAACCCGCGTGCATCCTCGCCCTAGCGTTATCGACTAGTCCCCTTCGGCGCTGCAAAGAGCTGCTAGTCAGCTCTTTGAGAGAGGCCGTGCACTCTGAGTGCAAGATGGGCATAGGTCATGTCTGCCCAACTAAACCATGGGCGCGTGAACTGATTCGGGTCATCTACGTTGACCGATTCGTGGTTGCGCCCAGTGCCTGCGTCGATTGCTTCGAGCAACTCAAGGCAGGCCTCCGACTCGTCATAACTCCAGGCCGTCAAACCTTGAATGGCGAGCGCAAGTGGCCAAATGTGTCGTGGTGGCGTGTGCACGCTTGCCAATCCGGTTGCATGTTTTCCGCTGACAAACATCGGGTTGTGCCGACTCAAGACCCAGTTGCGAGTTTGTAAGTAACGTCGATCTCCCAACCCACACCATCCCAGGTAAGGCAACGCGAGCAAGCTCGGTACGTTCGGGTCATCCCACTCGAGCGAACTGCCCAGGCCATCGACCTCATAGGCATACCTCTTGTCTGGTCCTTGCCCAACTATTGCGTGTTTCGTGATCGCCCGGCGAACCGTTCTGCCAAGGGTGCGACTGCGCTTGGCAAGGTCTCGTTTGTTGAACTCGGATGCTGCATCCGCCAGCCATTCGAGCATGACTACTAGGTGCGTGTTCGCAGGGATCAGAAAAGGCAAACTACAACCGTCATCGCTCGGCCGAAACGCCGACCAAACCATGCCGACGTTGGCGAAGGGAGCGCCGAATCCATCGTGAGAAAGCTGATCGTGTGCGGGGTTGCCTTCGCGCACAAATCTGTAAGAGGTCGGGTCGTGCTGCTGTTCTCTCTCAAGTAGCTCGAGGCAAACTTCGGTAGCCAGCCAAAAAGTTTCGTCTAGATGCTCGGTGAAATCTGCGACGCGATAAAGCCTCAGGGCAAGATCAAAAAACGCTGCAATCGAGTCGAGTTCGAACTTGCGCTCAAATACCCAAGGGCTCTGGTCTTCAAAGTCGCGATGCCAGCAATTGCCGTTAGGTTCGATGTTAAATGCATTCGCGTAAGGGTCGATGAGCAGATACTTTGCTTGGCGACGTGATACGGCTGCGATTATGCGCTCAGACTCACCGGTTGAGCCGGTGGCAGCCAAAAGCGGTCGCAGTTGCCAGGTTGAGTCGCGAATCCACATTGCAGGAATATCGCCCGTCGCGACGAAGATTGTTGAGTCGTCGAGCGGCGTCATCGCATCTGCAAAGAGAGTGACGAAAGCCGAACGAACCCTCTCGAATGTGCCGGGTTCTGCCTTTGCTTCTAGTCGGTCGAGCAAATGTAAAACATCTGCTGGAAGTTCGATCATCAGAAGCGAATTAGCAACGAACTAGTCGCGCTGCTCTAGCGGCTCGTTGCCAACATCGGTGATGTGAAAGTTCATGAACGAGCGTGAGGCTGTTGGGCCACGCTGACCTTGGTAGCGGTTGAGGTACTTAGCGCTGCCATAAGGGGTTTCGCTCGGGCTCGATAGCTGGAAGAAGCACAGCTGACCAACCTTCATGCCCGGCCAAAGCTTGATCGGCAGGTTGCTCACGTTGGCAAGCTCGAGGGTGACGTGACCGTTGAAACCTGGGTCGACGAATCCGGCGGTTGAGTGGGTGAGCAAGCCTAAACGGCCCAGTGATGACTTGCCCTCGAGGCGAGCGGCGATGTTGTCTGGAAGGGTCACGAACTCATAGGTGCTGC
>JAURIU010000108.1 GCA_030832605.1 Rhodoluna sp.
CATGACTGGGCGCATCCGTGATGAAGACATGTATCTCGACGTGGCTCAAACCGTGCGCAAGACCATGGTCGACGTGAACCCGAACACCATCATGCTCGGTGAATACACCGGCGATGCGGCCTATGAGGTTCAGGGCGATGGCTGGCAGGGTGCAATGACCTACAGCAACTTCACCAAGCCGGTTTGGCGTTGGTTCTACAACACCAAGACGCAGGCTCAGCGCGCGAAAGACTTTCCGAACTTCGAATACGCCGGCTTCATGATGTGGGATGGCGCTCAAACCGGCACCGGCCGCGACCTGGTTGCGTCATACAACCAGTTCATCGCCGCGTTCCCGTGGCACGTGCGTCTTTGCAACATGAACCCGCTCGACACCCACGACATCCCGCGCTTCAAGACCTACACGATCGATGGTGCTCAGAAGGTTGCTGCTGCGATGCAGTTCACCTTCCCTGGCATTCCGGTGGTCTGGGCTGGCGACGAGTTCGGTCTCGACGGCTACAACGGCGAGCACGCCCGTACTCCGCTGCCTTGGAACGGCGAACTACCGACCGACCCGACGCTGATTGACACCTACGCTTCGCTTGCCAAGCTTCGTCGAGAGAATTCGGCGCTAACCGAAGGCTCGCTGCGTTGGGTTTATGCCTCTGACGAAGCCGTGGTTTACGTGCGTGAAAACGGCAAGCAATCGGTGGTTGTCGCGGTCACTCGCGGTGCCGACAAGAAGATTGTTTTGAACAAGGATGCTGTGCCAGGGCTCGCCCGCGCCAAGAACATTTACGGCGGCGGTCGCATCGCGAAAGATGCCGACGGACTTCGTTTGCCAGGGGACAAGCTCAGCGTGAACGTTTGGCGCATCGAAGCCTAAAGTGCTAAAGTTTTCTGGTGCCTGCGCCTAGTGCGATTTGGTTACGCCCCGATAGCTCAGTGGTAGAGCACTTCCATGGTAAGGAAGGGGTCGACAGTTCAATCCTGTCTCGGGGCTCTGCGGCTGGGTAGCTCAGGTGGTTAGAGCACACGACTCATAATCGTGGGGTCGCGGGTTCGAGTCCCGCCCTAGCTACTCGTTCGACTATGACCGGCCTTCGGGCCGGTTTTTTGCTTTTCGTCTACGCTTGTTCTCGTGGTCAATCCAAACGTTGAGGGCAAGAAATACCCCGCCACCGAGCCATATCTGGTCGGTCGCGAAAAGATCCGCGAATTCGCCCGCGCGGTTATGTCAACCAACCCGGTCAACACCGATGTATTCGCAGCCCAGGCTGCCGGCTACACCGACGTTGTTGCCCCACCAACTTTCGCCGTCGTGATTCAAGAGCGCAGCCTCGCTGGCGTTCTTGCCGACCCAGAAGCCGACATCGACTTCAGTCGAGTTGTGCACGGCGACCAGCGCTTCGTTCACAACCGCCCGATCGTGGCCGGTGACGAACTGGTCAGCGAACTAAGCGTCGCGAAAGTGGCCAGCCTCGGCGCGCATTCGATGATTACGTTCGAAACGCGCATCCTCGATGCAAAAGGCGAGCACGTTTGCACCGCCATCTCAACCCTCGTAGTTAGGGGCGACTAATGACCCACATCAACATCGCAAGCCTCGAAGTGGGCCAAGAAATCGGCTCGCGCGAGTTTCACCTCACCCGTGACTCACTCGTGAAATATGCCGGAGCCTCGGGCGATTTCAACCCGATTCACTACCGCGACGACTTTGCCCAAGCGGTCGGTCTGC
>JAURIU010000109.1 GCA_030832605.1 Rhodoluna sp.
TCAGCCGATCAAAAAGAAAGCATGAACAAGGTGTTGAGTCAATTTGATGCCAACAACCTCAGCAGCGCAGACGCCAAAAAAATCACCACAGCATTCAAAAAACTAGGCGTTGAGCCCGGGCGCGCTTTGGAAGAGGTGATGGCCGCCGCCGATGTGCCAACCGGGCTTGCTCGCGAGTGCAACACCATCGCCGAGGTTGAAAGCGCGATGGATGCCTTCGGCGCACCATACGTAATCAAGGCCGACGGTCTCGCGGCCGGCAAGGGCGTGATCGTCACGAGCGACCGCGACGCAGCTCTCGCACACGCCGAAAAATTCATCGACATGGGCGTTTTGGTCGAAGAATTTCTAGACGGCCAAGAGGTGAGCCTGTTCTTCTTGAGCGATGGCAAATCGGTGCTACCGCTCACGCCCGCCCAAGACTTCAAACGTGCTTTCGACGGCGATGCCGGCCCAAACACCGGTGGCATGGGTTCTTACAGCCCACTGCCGTGGTTGCCTGCAGGATTCGTCGACGAGGTTGCGCGCACCGTCGCCGTTCCGACCGTTCGCGAAATGGCCCAGCTTGGCAAACCATTCGTCGGCCTGCTCTACTGCGGCCTTATCGTCACCGCACGCGGCATTCGCGTCATCGAGTTCAACGCCCGCTTCGGCGACCCAGAGACCCAGGTTGTGCTCGGGCGTCTAACCAGCTCACTCGAGAACCTGCTGCACAAGGCGGCCACGGGTCACCTCGACTCGGCTAGCGAGCCAACCTTCACCAACGACGTTGCCGTGGCCGTGGTGCTTGCCAGCGAAGGCTACCCAGACACCGCCGCCCCGAATCGCCCACTTCATGGCATCGCCGAAGCAGAGCAGGTTGACGGCGTCGAGGTTTGTGTTGCGGCAGCCACAACCGATGCATCCGGCCAACTGGTTGCCAACGGTGGGCGTGTGCTGAGCGTGGTTGCCACCGGTTCTAACTTCGCGGATGCACGTGCCCAGGCCTATGCGGGCCTCACGAAAATTTCGCTCGAGGGCTCGCACCACCGAAGCGACATTGCCGCCAAGGTTGTTGAAGGGCGGGTGAACTAATGCCGCTGCAACTAGATGGCTGGAAGCACGTTTACTCGGGCAAGGTTCGCGATCTTTACGAATCGGAAAATCCAAACTACGCTCATCTGATTCTTGTAGTTGCAAGCGATCGCGTTTCTGCATTCGATCACGTGCTTGAACCAGCTATTCCAAATAAGGGCAAGCACCTCACCACTTTGACCAACTGGTGGTTCGACAGACTCGATGTACCAAATCACGTTTCGCACGAAGTGGAAATTCCTGAAGTAGTTAAAGGCCGCGCAACAG
>JAURIU010000010.1 GCA_030832605.1 Rhodoluna sp.
ACGCTATTGCAGCCGAGTTTTCAGAGGATGTTGCAAACAAAACCCGCATTCTTTACGGCGGCTCGGTCAAGGCTGCAAACGTCGCCGGCTTTTTGAGAAGCCCCGAAGTTGATGGTGTTCTAGTTGGAGGGGCAAGCCTGGACGCCGTCGAGTTCAGTGGCATCGCTCGTTTCCAGAAGCATCTAGATTTATAATCGTCTAGTCTGTAAAAAGTTAGGAAGACATGAACGGAATCAACATCGCACTGCAGGTGCTTTTGGGCATCATCAGCCTTTTGCTGACGCTGCTAATCCTGCTGCACAAAGGTCGCGGTGGCGGGCTCTCTGACATGTTCGGCGGTGGTGTAACAACCACAATGCAGACATCAGGTGTGGCTGAGCGAAACCTAAACCGAATCACCATCATTCTTGGCGTTGTGTGGGTGGCCATCATCATCACCCTTGGTCTGTTCCAGCGCTTCAACCTGGTCTAAACGCATGAGCACCACAGGCGGTTCGGCAATCCGAGGATCCCGCGTTGGCTCGGGGCCAATGGGCGAGCGAGACCGAGGCTTCAAAGCCGAACGCTTCACCATCAGTTATTACTGTTTTAGCGGTCACGTTAATAAGTTGGCTTATGCGGCGACGATTGAGCCAGAAGAGATTCCGGTCGAAATTGATTGCCCAAACTGCGGTCTTCCCGCTGGCACCGACAAAGATAACCCACCGCAAATTGCTAAGCACGAACCTTACAAGACGCATTTGGCCTATGTGAAAGAGCGTAGAACCGAAGTGGAAGCAAAAGAGCTTCTCGAAGAGGCAATTGAATCAATCAGGTCTAGGCGAGAAGCAGCTTCTGAAAAGTAAGGCTAACAACCCCAAGTTCTAGCACCGGCGGTCTGGTCCAAAAACCAGACCGTTCGTAATTTCCCTGAAACTCTTCCAACAGGCAAACTTTGCGGATCATCACCGAAAGCCACCGAAACCGCGTCAGCTTTGTCAGCTCCGGCGACAGTGAACCAAACCTCGGATGCTGCATTAATCACGCCGTAATTGAGGCTGAGGCGCATCGGTGGGGGTTTTGGAGAATCCTCTACTGCAACAACCACAGCCTCGGGATCATGCTCTTGACCAGGGAACAGGCTGGCGATGTGGCCATCAGGGCCCATGCCCAGCAACAGTAGGTCGAACTCGGGGTACGCAGCATCCGCGCTCGAAAAACGAGCGAGTTCTTGTTCGAAAAGTTGGCTAGCGGCGTGAATATCTAATCCTTGGTCTGAGGCCGGAAACTCATGGATGTTCTCTGCTAGCACTGCGCAATTATTCAGCCACGCGTTTCGAGCCTGCACGGCGTTTCTGTCACCAGACGCCTGCTCGACGAATCTTTCGTCGCCCCACCAAACGTGTACTCGAGACCAATCGACCGAACCGTCGTCGAGCCTGGCCAAACTTGCCAAACTCGCGATACCGACGGTTCCACCCGTTACTACGAAATGAGCTTGTGGCTTGAGCCGTAAAACCGACGCTAGTTTTTCGAGTGCCGCAGCAGCTACGGCATCTGCCACTGCAGCGCCGTCGGGCAGGCGATTGACTATTGGCCGGTTCACTTCTTTTTCTTTGCCGCCGGTTTGGTTTTCGTAATTGTTGGCTTCGGTGTCTTAGCCGAAAATGCTTTGGTGATCACCTTGCCGAAGAGGTCGTCAGGATCAAGTCGACGCATGTCTTCGCTGAGACAGTCGCGCAAACCGCGACGCGGAAGCGAGATTTCTCGGGTCGGCTGTGTTGGCTGAATCAAAGTGGCCACATCAGGAACGTTGCGGACGATCTCGATATCACCCGATTTTCTGACCAACTTCACACCTCGAATGCCGCTAACGAGCTTGCCGCGCGAGGTGCGAATGAGCGATACCTTCACTTTGAGTTGAAGCTCGAGCCAAGCCGCAAGCAAATCGGTGCTGGGGGAGTCAACCGCTCCAGTTACTTCAATCGACGTAATGGCGTCGTATGGCGGCTGGTCAAGAATGGCGGCCAACTGAGCGCGCCAAAGGGTTAGGCGAGTCCAAGCGAAGTCGCTGTCACCAGGTGTGTAACTCTTGGCCAAGTGCACGAGGTAGCCGTGCGGATCTTTCTGACTCGCCGCATCGGTAATTCTTCGAGTGGCAATCTGGCCAATTGGCGAAGTTGCGGCCTTGTCAGGTGCCTCATTTGGCCACCAGGCTACGACGGGCGCGTCAGGCAGTAGCAGACCGGTTACGAGCCCCTGTGGGTCGCTGGCCGCTTCTCCGTGGGCTCTCAGAACGATTACCTCTGATGCGCCAGCATCGCCGCCGACTCGAATTTGTGCATCCAAGCGGGCCGACTTCTTTGAAGCGCCCTTGTCGTCGGCAAGAACCAAAATTCTGCACGGATGCTCGCGCGATGCGTCATTCGCGGCTTGAATGGCCGTCTCAATGCCTTTGAAGTCGGTGGAGATGATCAGAGTTAGCACGCGACCGAGCGCGACGGCTCCGCCCTGCTCACGAATCTGAACGAGGGACTTCGAAACCTTCGAAACGGTTGTGTTGGGTAGGTCGACGATCACGGGATCCTCCAAGCACGGCCATCCTGGGCCATCATTTGGTCTGCCGAGGCAGGACCCCAGGATCCTGGGCGGTATTGCTCTGGCTTACCCTTTTTGGCCCAATACTCTTCAATCGGGTCAAGAATCTTCCAAGACAACTCGACCTCTTCGTGGCGAGGGAACAGCGGTGGGTCGCCGAGCAGCACATCGAGAATCAAACGCTCATATGCTTCGGGGCTAGCTTCGGTGAAGGCGTGTCCATAGCCGAAGTCCATGGTTACGTCGCGAACCTGCATGCCAACCCCAGGCACCTTAGAACCGAAACGAATGGTCACACCCTCATCTGGCTGGACGCGAATAACTAGGGCGTTCTGGCCTAGTTGAGAAGTCTGGCTCGCCTCGAATAGCTGCTGAGGAGCGCGCTTGAATACGATGGCGATCTCGGTGACCCGGCGACCTAGACGCTTACCGGCGCGAAGATAGAACGGCACACCTGCCCAGCGGCGAGTGTCGATGTCTAGGCGCATAGCGGCATATGTCTCGGTGACCGACTTGGGGTTCATGCCTTCTTCGCTCAAGAAGCCGGTGACCTTTTCGCCACCCTGCCAACCTCCGGCGTACTGGCCGCGTGCCGTGTATTTTCCAAGGTCTTTAGGCAGGCGTACGGCCGACAAAACCTTCTCTTTTTCGGCGCGCAGATCTGAGGCGTCGAATGAGACAGGCTCTTCCATTGCGGTGAGAGCAAGGAGCTGAAGCAAGTGGTTCTGAATTACGTCTCGAGCCGCGCCGATTCCGTCGTAATAACCTGCGCGACCGCCAACGCCAATGTCTTCGGCCATGGTGATTTGAACATGGTCGATGCTGTTCGAGTTCCAGATTGGCTCAAAAAGTTGGTTTGCAAAACGCAGGGCAAGAATGTTCTGTACGGTTTCTTTGCCGAGGTAGTGATCGATGCGGAACACCGAGTCTGGCGGGAAAACCGATTCAACAACCGCGTTCAATTCGCGAGCGGTTTTTAGGTCGCTACCGAAAGGTTTCTCAATCACCACGCGGCGGAACTGATCGGCTTTGGGATCTGCCAGTCCCGAACGACTCAACTGCTTACATACCAGCGGAAAGGCCTTGGGTGGAATCGACAGGTAGAACGCATGGTTTCCGTTGGTTCCTCGCTGACGGTCAAGTTCGGCGATGGTTTCTTTGAGTCGATCGAAAGCCTCGTCATCGTCAAACTCGCCCTGCACAAAGCGAATACCGCGAGATAGCTGCTGCCAAACCTCTTCACTGAAAGGTGTACGGGCGTGCTCTCGAACCGAATCATGCACGACCTGCGCGAAATCTTGATCTTCCCACTCGCGGCGAGCAAATCCAATGAGTGCAAAACCAGGGGGTAGTAGGCCACGATTAGCCAGGTCATACACGGCTGGCATGAGCTTCTTGCGGCTCAAGTCACCGGTTACACCGAAGATGATGAGGCCGCTTGGGCCGGCGATGCGATTCAGTCTGCGATCGTCTGGATCGCGAAGCGGGTTGATGCCCGGACCGAGTTTGACTGGCACTTGAAATAGCTCCTTAGCCGATGGCGTTTCGAATAGCGTTCAAGCCGCTTGCGACATCTCTAAGCGTAAGTGTAAGAACCGGGCGGCCTAGAGCAGCGAGCACAGCAGCATCACCAGCGGCCTGTGAGGCGATGAGTTCTCCGAACGAGAAATCGCGACCTGGTACCGAGATGTCGGTTTCGGTGCTCGAAGTGATTTGCAGGTAAACACCCTGGCGCGGGCCACCCTTGTGGTACTGGCCGGTCGAGTGCAAGAAACGCGGAGCCCAACCGAAGGTGGTAGGTCGACCCGAAGCTGCGGCCAAAGCATCGCGCAGCCCTGCCGCCTCAGGAGCGCTGGTGCGATCTAGGTAAGCGTGAACCGAGACGTAGCCGTCAGCATCCAGGCTGGCAAAAAGCGCACGGATGGCCGAGCCCAAGGTGTCGCTCTCGCCAAGGTTTAGCGCCTGTGCGCGAACCTCTACATTGTTTGCCTCGAAAGCCGGAGCAGTATCCTCGGCGCGCTGTTCGAGCATGCCTCGAGCTGCAATCTTTGCCGACTCGACGTCTGGCTGGTCGAACGGGTTGATACCGATCAGGCGGCTAGCCACCACGGTGGCATATTCCCAGAGCAAAAACTGAGCTCCGAGTGCGCCCGAAACCGCCACCTCATCTCCGGTTGCTTCGGTTGCCTCGGCGTAGATTTTAGCCACCAATAGGTCGGCTGGTGCAGAGGCAAGCTCTGAGCTGTCAGTCGCAAGAACAACCGGCAAAACGCCTAGGCCGAGCTTTCCGGTTGACTCAGCGATGAGCTGTTCAGCCCAGTCACCAAAACCAACAATGGGGGAGTCGACATCGACGAGCCCTAGCTTGTCTTTGAAACCAGTGGCGCTTGCGGTGCGAGCCATAGCAGCTCCCAAAACCAGTGCCGGGTTGTCTTTCGAGTCGCTGGCTAGTTTCGCTGCAACAGAGTTGGCTTCGTCTAGTAGTGCTTGAATGTCGGCGCCGGCTAGACCAGAAGGCACAAGACCGAAAGCGGTGAGTGCGGAATAGCGGCCACCAACCGTTGGGTCAGCATTGAAAATACGATAGCCATCGGCCTTAGCGGCAGCTTCCATCGGCGAACCTGGATCGGTAACAATGACGATGCGATCGGTTTTATCGATGCCAGCGTCTGTGAATGCCTTTTCGAAAATTCGCTTCTGTGAGTCGGTCTCAACGGTTGAACCAGATTTCGACGAGACAATTATGGCGGTGCGAGAAATTGCGCCATTTAGAGCGTCTTGAATCTGCGAGGGGTCGGTTGAGTCGAGAACCACAAGGGCCACACCGGCGGTCGCGGTGATTACTTCTGGCGCGAGTGAAGACCCACCCATGCCACAAAGCACAAAGCGGTCGACACCCTTGCCTGCAAACTCGGCTCTAAGAGCGAGGATGCCCGACACAAGGACCTGCGAGTCATTGGCAGAAGTTACCCAGCCGAGTCGTTTTGATGATTCGTCTTCAGCATCTTTGCCCCATAGTGTGAAGTCCTTGGCGGCGATGCGGCTAGCTACGCGATCTGCAACCAGTGCTCCAATGTTTTGCTCGACTGCAGCTTTAGCTGCACCCGACACTGAAATTGAAAGAGCCATTACTTGGCTGCCTCAAGCGCGTTTGAAACGCTCTCGACAAGTTCGTTCCAAGAAACGTTGAACTTTTCGACGCCTTCTTTTTCGAGCTTTTCGGTTGCTTCGTCGTATGAGACGCCAACCGCTGTGACTGCGAGCAGAATCATGTTTGCCTCTTCGTACTTCGAGCGGATGCTGTCTTGTGGAACCACACCGTGGTCGAAGACAGCCTCCATGGTCTTTTCAGGCATGGTGTTGACCAAGTCTGGGGCTACCAATTCGGTCACATACAGAGTGTCTGAAAGGTTTGGGTCTTTGACACCGGTAGAGGCCATAAGTGGTCTCTGCTTGTTTGCTCCGGCAGCGGCTAGTACGCTCCATCTGGCGTTGTCGAAGTCCTGCTCGTAGACCTGGTAGGCCAAGCGAGCGTTTGCTAGGGCGGCCTTTGACTTGAGCGACAGCGCATCCCCGGTGCCGACTGCGGCAAGTCTTGAATCGATCTCGAGGTCTACGCGAGAAACGAAGAAACTAGCGACCGAGTGAATCTTGCTTAGGTCGTGACCGTTGGCCTTGGCCAGTTCGACGCCCTGGATGTAGGCCTCGATGACCTCGTGGTAGCGGGTCAACGAGAAGATCAGAGTTACATTCACGCTGATTCCAGCACCAATGACCTGGGTGATAGCCGAAAGGCCAGGCTTGGTGGCCGGAATTTTGATCATTACGTTTTCACGGTTCACCTTGGCGAAAAGCTCGAGCGCCTGAGCGACAGTACCCTCGGTGTCGTTGGCCAAACCTGGCTCAACTTCGATCGAAACACGGCCATCGAAACCATTCGAATCGCGGTAGACACCGGCGAAAATGTCGCAAGCCTCGGCGACATCCTGGGTGGTGATTTCAAAAATCGCCTCTGTTGCCGAAGCTCCGCGGGCGGCAAGTTCTGCTACCTGATCGCCGTAGCCCTCACCCTTAGACAAAGCCCCAGCAAAAATCGTCGGGTTAGTGGTGACACCAGAAACCGAGCGGCTTTCGATTAGCGCGGCAAGAGCGCCCGAACGAATTCGGCTACGTGATAGGTCATCTAGCCAGATGCTCACGCCGTTGGCTGCGAGTTGTGCAAGTGGGCTGTTCATTTTTCTTCTTTCCTAAACCAATCAGACTTAAATCTTTGAGAGTGAAGTTTTGGCTGCCGCAACCACGTTTTCGACGGTCATGCCGAATTCACGGAACAGCGTGGCGTAGTCGGCGGATGCTCCGAAGTGCTCAATCGAGACGCTCTCGCCGAACCCTCCGACGTACTTTGACCATCCGAGGCTGAGGCCGGCTTCAACCGATACGCGAGCCTTCACGGATGCTGGCAGCACCGATTCGCGGTATTCCGCGGTCTGCTCGTCGAACCACTCCACACATGGAGCAGAAACGACACGTGTGGCAATGCCGGCTGCTTCAAGTTCTAGACGGGCCGACACAGCCAGCTGAACCTCAGACCCGGTTGCGATCAGAATCACTTCGGGCTTGCCGTTGGCAGCCTCAGCCAAAACATAGGCACCCTTTTCGGTGTGCTTGGCTGCGCCGTACACGACGCCTGTGGCATCGGCATCCGTGCGGTTGAACACCGGAAGGTTCTGACGGCTTAGAGCGATACCGGCTGGGTTGTTACGACGTTCAAGAATCGTCTTCCAGGCGTATGAAGTTTCGTTGGCATCGGCCGGGCGAACCATGTCGAGGTTTGGAATGGCTCGAAGCGAGGCAATCTGCTCGATTGGCTGGTGGGTCGGGCCATCTTCACCAAGTGCGACAGAGTCGTGGGTCCAAACAAAGATCGAAGGCACACCCATGAGCGCAGCTAGGCGCACTGCTGGACGCATGTAATCGCTAAAGATCAAGAAGGTTCCACCAAACACGCGAGTGTTACCGTGCAGAGCGATTCCGTTAAGAATCGAACCCATGGCGTGTTCGCGAATACCAAAGTGAAGAACTCGACCGTACTTGTTGCCTGACCACTCGTGAGTAGACCACTGCTCGGGCACGAATGATTTTGAGCCGCTGATGGTGGTCAGGTTTGACTCGGCGAGGTCGGCCGATCCGCCCCAGAGTTCAGGCATAACCGCGGCGATGGCATTGATTACCTTGCCAGAGGCTGCGCGGGTGGCTAGTTCTGTGCCGGCTTCGAATACAGGAAGTGCTGCTTCGAGACCTACTGGAACTTCTTTGCGCTCCATGCGCTCAAGTAGTGCCTTGGCTTCTGGATTGGCCTGAGCCCACTTGTCGAATCCAACCTGCCACTCTGCGCGAACAGAATCTGCGTGTGCCTGGTAGCCACGGGTGTGGGCCAACACCTCAGGTGCAACCTCAAAAGTCTTCTCTGGATCAAAGCCAAGAGCGCTCTTCAAACCAGCAAGTTCTTCGGCGCCGAGCTTTGAGCCGTGAACCTTGCCAGAACCCTGCTTGGTTGGAGACGGCCATCCGATGATGGTGCGAAGGGTGATTAGCGAAGGCTTGTCGGTGACAGCCTTTGCCTTCTCGATTGCCACATAGAGCTCGCGAACGTCTTCGACATAGTTGCCGGTCTTTTTCCAGTCGACGGTCTGGGTGTGCCAGCCGTATGAGTTGTAGCGAGCGGTCAGGTCTTCGGTGAAAGCAATGTTGGTGTCGTCTTCGATAGAAATCTGGTTTGAGTCGTAGATGACCACGAGGTTTCCGAGCTGCTGGTGACCGGCAAGTGAGGCAGCCTCAGAGGTAACACCCTCTTGCATGTCGCCGTCGCCGGCGATCACATAGACGAAGTGATCGAACGGGCTCTCACCCTGCGCAGTTTCTGGGTCAAACAAACCGCGCTCAAATCTCGACGCGTAAGCGAATCCGGTTGCCGAGGCAAGGCCCTGGCCTAGGGGACCGGTGGTGATTTCTACACCTTTGGTGTGGCCGTACTCTGGGTGGCCAGGAGTGGCCGAACCCCAGGTGCGCAACGACTTGAGGTCTTCGAGCTCTAGGCCGTATCCGTGCAAAAACAGCTGGTTGTAAATGGTGAGTGATGAGTGACCCACCGACAGAATGAAGCGATCACGCCCAATCCAGCGGTCATCTTTCGGGTCGTGTCGCATTACCTTGTTGAACAAGAGGTAGGCCACTGGCGCGAGCGAAATAGCAGTGCCCGGATGTCCGTTACCAACTTTTTCGACGGCATCGGCAGCAAGCACGCGTGCTGTATCGACTGCCTTTGAATCGAGGTCTGACCACTGGAATGCTGACAAAACAGCTCCTTATTTTCTAGCGCTACGAAAGCAAATGAATATTCGGTGGCTTCTTCGCCAAGTTGATAACTCGAAACGGGGCATAGATTTGCTCGCACGGTTCAATAGAAGTCTATACCCGTGCGATTTATTACGAGGGAATAACGCTCCCTTGATTTCATTTAGACTTGAGCGTGATGCAGAGCGAAAAAACCACCCCAAAAGTGAGCCCGAAGGCCACTTTTCTTCGCAAACTCCGTGCATATTTCGCACTCACCAAGCCTCGAGTAATCGAATTGCTTTTGGTGACCACGGTTCCGACCATGGTGCTTGCTCAGGCTTCTCTATCTGACAACCAAGATGTCTTTCCGAGCCTTTGGTTGGTGCTGGCAACTTTGGTCGGTGGAGCCCTTTCGGCGGGGTCTGCAAACGCCTTCAACTGCTACATCGACGCAGACATAGACAAAATCATGGGGCGCACCAAGAATCGACCTCTTGTAACCGGCGAGTTGAGCAAAACCGAAGCGCTTTGGTTTGCCTGGATCATCGGGTTTCTCTCAGTCGCTTGGCTGTGGATTTTCGCTAATCCGCTGGCGGCTTTTCTATCACTCGCGGCCATCCTCTTTTACGTGTTGGTTTACACACTGCTACTCAAAAGGCGAACCCCTCAAAACATCGTTTGGGGTGGTGCTGCCGGTGCAATGCCAGTTCTGATCGGATGGGCGGCAGTCACTAACTCTTTGTCGGTAGCCCCTTGGCTTTTGTTTCTAGTCATTTTCCTTTGGACCCCGCCGCACTACTGGCCGCTGTCGATGCGCTACAAAGATGACTACAGCGCAGCCGGGGTTCCGATGCTTCCAGTGGTGCGCTCGCACAGAACCGTAGGCATTCAAATCGTGCTCTATTCCTGGGCGCTAGTGGTGTCATCCCTGTTGCTAATTCCCGCTGCCGATATGGGCTGGATTTACACTGTTACCGCATTCGCGACAGGAATTTGGTTCTTGGTTGAGGCGACGCGACTTTACAACGAGAGCAAGACCAGCGAACCCAAAAGCCCTATGCGACTCTTTCACGGGTCGATCAGCTATCTCACAGTGCTATTCATCGCCGTTGCGCTAGACCCGATTCTGCACTTCGCGCTCTAGCCGACCTTTATCTCAGCTAATCTCGCAAGCGATTCGTTACGCTCGTCGGAATGATCGACAATTGGCGCTGGATAGCCCTTTGCCAGACCATCTATGAGCAACCAAGGCTCATGAACGGCAGCGCCGTCAATGTGGCGAAGTTCGGGCACGTATTTGCGTATATAGTCACCATTCGGGTCAAACTTTAGCCCCTGAAGAATTGGATTGAAGACGCGGTAGTAGGGAGATGCGTCGGTCCCGCATCCCGCTGTCCACTGCCACCCGTGCGCGTTTGATGCAGGGTCAAAGTCGGTCAGCCAGTGTTCGAACCAATCGGCACCGCGCTGCCACTCGAGGTGCAAGTCCTTGACCAAGAACGAGGCCACAATCATGCGAACGCGGTTGTGAACCCAACCGTCTGACAAAAGCTGGCGCATCCCAGCATCGACCATCGGGTAACCGGTGCGACCGGATTTCCAGGCCGCGAGCCGTGCTTCACCAAGATCTGTGCCATCGTCGTAACGCATTTCGGCGAAACGTGGTTGCAGGTAGTCGGTCAGCGATGACGGGTTGCGCCAAAGCACATCTGCATAAAACTCACGCCAGGCCAGCTCTTTCGCAAAAGTAGTTTCGTCGGGTGACGATCCAAGCTGCGCCAAAAGCGAGCGCGGATGCACCTCTCCGTGTGCGAGCGCATGTGAGAGGTGTGAGGTTCCCGAGAGGTCGGCACGGTTGCGTTGCTCTTGGTAGGCGAAGAGCGCGCCGCGTCTGCGAAATGACTCGAAAGTTCTCGTGGCGAACTCTTGACCGGCTCTAACTCGGCCAATCTGTTCGGGGTCAGTAGCTACGCCTTCGAAACTTGCTGGGTAATCGGGGGAGTCAAACCCCAGGTGATCATCAAGACGCTTGAAAGAACCACCTGGAGTCAACACGACCGGTTCTTGATTGGCTAGTTCAAACCAGGCCTTGAAGAAGGGTGTGTAGACCCGGTAGGGCGTGCCGTCTGGCTTTACGACCTTGCCCGGAGGAACGGCATAGTTGCCAGGGCCAACGACCAAGGCGAGGCCGACTGCCTCGAGTTCCTGCCGAGCATTTTTCATGAATGCCACCGACAGTGGGTCATAGGCTGCGCTGACGAAAATTTTCTGAACCTTGAGTGACTTCGCGCGGCTAATGATCGTTTCAAGCGTATCTGCAACACGAGTTAGGCCTGAGCCAAGCTGAGCGTCGAGAGCTCGCCAAGAGGCGTACATGCTCTCTTGTCTGATTGGCGACAGGGTTGAAAGAGACACGTAGTCGCTTTCGCTGACCACCCCATAGACAGCGCCGTCACCATCTGCAATGGCAGATTCGATGGCGAGGTTCAGTGCTGGGTGATCTTCAAGTCGAAGGTCGCGACGAAACCAGAAAATGCTCGCCATTTATTCGAATCTTCTGCCCGAAGTAACCAACCACTGCAGGCTCAACAATGCGATCGCGACCGAGGCTCCGAACATGTGGATGCCGACGAGAATGGCGGGTACACCCATCCGAGCTTGAAAGATGCCGACTATCGCCTGCAAGGTAATGGTTGCGACCAACAAAACGCTAACTCGGCTTTGCCAACTCGAAAACACATTTCGCTCCGAGCGAAGGGTCAAGATCAGCTGAATGAAAGCTAGCCCCAAGAGCAAATAGCCGGGGTACGAGTGAAAATGCTGCCAAAGTTCGAGATCGAGACCGTTTCTCGGGCTTTCCGCATCGCCAGAGTGTGGGCCAGCGCCGGTAACCATTACGCCGATGAGCACCGAAACCCAACCCACCACGGCAATCGCGGGGGACAATCGCCACCTGACCTCGCTGACCGGCCCAACGACAGGCTGATAGGTGCGAAACAGAAGAAGAGCAGCAATGGCGATTAGTACACCGCTCAGCACGAAGTGAAGGCCGACCACCCATGGGTTCAGGTTGGTCCAAACCGAGATGCCACCAATAACCGCCTGAGCTGGGATGCCGGCTAGAAGCGCCGCCGCTGGCCAGCGAAGCCCGCGACCACGTCTCGCATTGCGAAAAACGGTGAATAAGGTCAGCACCGCGATGATGACGAGCACAAAAGTGAGCAGACGGTTGCCAAACTCGATGATTCCGTGAATACCCATTTCTGGAACGGTTACCAGCGATTCTTCGGTACACATCGGCCATTCCGGACATCCGAGACCACTTGCGGTCAGGCGCACTGCACCGCCAGTTACCACGATCAATATCTGACTGACTAGCGAAAGCCAAACGTACAGGCGCAATTTGCTCTTTGCGAAGACCAAATCGACTACTTTTGAGCCGATTTCTGAAACACGCACCTAAATACCTACCCTTGGGGCTATCGCCAATTGGTTCGCTCGTCTAAACTTGAGAGCAATCCTGTTGGATTTTCGAAACTTTTTGGGCACCGTTGCCCGAGAGCTTTTGCTCACTACAAGTCTTACACGAGGGCGCTTCGGGTTATTCCGTTAACGCCTTGTTCTAGCGGGAACAAACCCAGCTGACTGCTGGTTGAGGCACATGAACACAAGGAGGGTTGTCGTTGAACGACATCATCATTGACCGTCCAGAGCTAAATAGCCTCGGAGTCTACGAATTCGGCTGGAGCGATCCAGATGCAGCCGGTGCCAGCGCTAAGCGCGGCATCAGCGAAGACGTCGTGCGCGACATTTCGGGTCGCAAATCAGAACCAACTTGGATGCTCGAGCGCAGACTCAAGGGCTACGACTTTTTCAACAAGAAGCCAATGCCGAACTGGGGCAGCGACCTGTCGGGTATCGACTTCGACAACATCAAGTACTTTGTGCGTTCAACCGAGAAGCAAGCGACGTCTTGGGAAGACCTGCCAGATGACATCAAGAACACTTACGAGCGCCTAGGTATCCCAGAGGCAGAGCGCTCACGCCTGGTCTCAGGCGTAGCCGCTCAGTACGAGTCTGAAGTTGTCTATCACTCTATTCGTGAAGATCTCGAGAAGCAGGGCGTCATCTTTCTAGATACCGACACCGCCCTTAAAGATCACCCAGAAATGTTCGAAGAATACTTTGGCACCGTCATCCCAGCCGGAGACAACAAGTTTGCTGCTTTGAACACCTCGGTGTGGTCGGGTGGCTCATTTGTCTACGTGCCGAAGGGCGTTCACGTCGAGATTCCACTTCAGGCCTACTTCAGAATCAACACCGAAAACATGGGTCAGTTCGAGCGAACCCTAATCATTGCCGACGAGGGCTCATACGTTCACTACATCGAAGGTTGCACCGCTCCGATTTACCAGAGCGACTCGCTGCACTCGGCTGTCGTCGAAATCATCGTGAAGAAGAACGCTCGAGTTCGGTACACAACCATTCAGAACTGGTCAAACAATGTCTACAACCTGGTTACCAAGCGTGCGATTGCGCACGAAGGCGCAACTATGGAATGGATCGATGGAAACATCGGCTCGAAGGTCACCATGAAGTACCCAGCGGTCATCCTTGCTGGTGAGCGTGCCCGTGGCGAAACTCTTTCGGTTGCTTTTGCCGGCGAGGGCCAGCACCAGGATGCCGGCGCCAAGATGATTCACCTTGCGCCATACACCTCGTCGTCGATCGTTTCAAAGTCGATCGCACGTGGAGGCGGCCGCACTTCATACCGCGGAGAAGTTCGAGTGAACCCGGGAGCGCACCACAGCGCAAACACAGTTCGCTGTGACGCCCTGCTGGTTGACACCATTTCACGAAGCGACACCTACCCAGCGATTGACGTTCGCGAAGACGACGTCTCTATGGGTCACGAAGCAACCGTTTCTCGCGTTAGCGAAGAGCAGCTTTTCTATCTAATGTCGCGCGGAATGGCAGAAGACGAGGCCATGGCCATGATCGTTCGTGGATTCATTGAACCAATCGCCAAAGAATTGCCGATGGAGTACGCACTGGAACTCAACAAACTGATCGAAATGCAGATGGAAGGCGCGGTCGGTTGATGAACGAGCAAACCAAGACAGCCCAACACGGTCTGTCTGAGCACAGCCACGGAGCGGGCGTTCCAATCCAGATTCGCTCCGCCCGAGTTCGATCAGCAGACGTAAACGACTTCGAGTTGGTTACCCAGCGCGAAGAACAGTGGCGTTATCTTTCTACCGACCGTCTGGGAGGCCTCCTTGGAGACCTAGAGGAGTTCACGGGAGACCTTGGTCTCACAGCGCCTGACGACGTTACAACGGCCTGGGTTGGGCGAGACAACGAACTTTTCGGGAAAGCCGGCCTGCCCGAAGACCGAATCTCTGCAGCTGCCTGGACAACCTGTGACGCTGCCTATCTGATTACGGTTCCAAGCAATGAAAACGCGCAAGAAATTTCGTTGAAAGTTACCAGTGCAGACTCAACCCCGAGCGCGCTGCACCTGATTGTTGATGCAAAGCCGTTCTCGAACTCAACCATTGTTATCGACCACAACGGCGATGCGGTTCTAGCCGAGAACATCGAAATCAACGTTGGCGACGAGGCCCAGTTGACCATCGTGAGCATCCAGGACTGGTCTGAAGATTCGATTCACACTTCAGCTCACTTCATTCGTCTCGGTCGCAATGCCCGAATCAAACACATCGTGGTTAGCCTCGGTGGCAAGACCGTGCGAGTTGTTCCTTCGGTCGAATACACCGGCCCTGGCGCTGACGCGAACCTTCTCGGTGTTTACTTTGCCGACGCTGGTCAGTATCTCGAACACAGACCGTTCATCGACCACTCAGAGCCAAACTGCAAGTCTCGAGTCACCTACAAGGGTGCGCTCCAGGGCTCAAAAGCTCACACCGTTTGGGTCGGCGACGTGCTCATTCGCAAGGCAGCAGAAGGCACCGACACCTACGAGTTGAACCGCAACCTGCTGCTCACCGATGGTGCAAGAGCCGACTCGGTTCCTAACCTCGAGATCGAGACCGGTCAGATCGAAGGTGCAGGTCACGCCAGTGCATCCGGCCGCTTTGATGACGAACAGCTTTTCTACTTACAGGCCCGCGGAATCAGCGAAAACGAAGCGCGCAAACTCGTCGTCTACGGTTTCTTGAACGAAATCATTGAGCAAATCGGTATTGAATCGGTCGAAACAAGACTCGCAGAGTCGATCGAAGCAGAACTAGCAAGGAGCACACACTAATGGCTATCGAGATTTGCCCAGTCGAAGACATCAAGCCTGGCCGCGCAATTCGCGTGAAGCTGGGTGACCACGCGATTGCTATCGCGCGCACCAAGTCTGGTGAGGTCAAGGCGATCGATGACAAGTGCTCACACGGCGAAATTTCGCTGAGCGAAGGCTTCGTCGATGACGAAACCATCGAGTGCTGGGCCCACGGTGCAAAGTTCTCACTAGAGACCGGTGCTCCGCTGTCACTGCCTGCCTATGAACCAGTTGCCGTCTACGAAACATTTATCGAGAACGGCATCATCTTTTTGGAATACGAAGCTTAGCCTCAAGAGAGAGAACCCATGTCAATTCTTCAGATCAAGAACCTACACGTTTCGGTAGATACCGACCAAGGCCCGAAGCAGATTCTTCGCGGTGTCGACCTGACCATTCGCAACGGTGAAACTCACGCCATCATGGGCCCGAACGGCTCTGGCAAGTCGACTCTTGCCTACTCTATCGCCGGTCACCCGAAGTACGAAGTGACCGAGGGTGAAATTTTGCTCGACGGTGAAAACGTGCTTGAAATGAGCGTGGATGAGCGTGCTCGCGCAGGCCTCTTCTTGGCCATGCAGTACCCGGTCGAGATTCCTGGCGTCTCGGTCAGCAACTTCTTGCGCACTGCAAAGACCGCAATCACGGGCGAAGCTCCGAGCATCCGTGGCTGGGTAAAAGAAGTTCGCGAGAGCATGGATGCACTGCGCATGGACTCAGCATTCACAGAGCGTAACGTCAACGAGGGTTTCTCTGGTGGTGAAAAGAAACGTCACGAGATTCTTCAGCTATCGCTGCTGAAGCCTAAGTTTGCGGTGCTCGACGAGACCGACTCGGGTCTCGATGTAGACGCACTGAAGACCGTTTCAGAGGGCGTAAACCGCGCCAAAGAGGCCAATGACCTAGGTGTGCTGCTCATTACTCACTACACCCGAATCTTGAAGTACATCCAGCCTGATTTTGTTCACGTATTCGTGGCCGGCCAGGTTGCCGAACAGGGTGGCCCTGAGCTTGCTGAACGCCTAGAGGCCGAAGGTTACGACCGCTACGTGAGGGCATAATGCCGAAAGAGTTAGAAGCTGCCAAGTACGACGAGGTAATCGAAGCCCTCAAAGATGTCATCGACCCTGAAATTGGGGTGAACATCGTCGATCTCGGTTTGATTTACGGGCTCGAAGAGTCAGAGGATGACGGCTCGCTTTTGATCAACATGACGCTTACCTCGGCAGGCTGCCCACTCACCGACGTTCTCGAAGAGCAAACCGCCGAGGCCCTAGATGGTCACGTAGAGGCTTTCAGAATCAACTGGGTCTGGATGCCGCCATGGGGCCCAGAATTAATCACCGAAGACGGTCGCGAGCAAATGCGTTCGATCGGGTTCGCTATCTAGGCTTTCGCCTTGCCAAGCGTTGTGACAAGCGGTTTAGCTTAGCCCTTGATTTTTTTTGACTGCAGCCCAAGCCGATGGCAACAAAGCTGCTGCAAGAGCAGCCTTTAGCGCGTCGCCGATCAGGAACGGGAACATGCCGGCTGCGAGGCTAGACAAGAGGTCGTTCTGAGCCCCGACGCTGCCTAGGAAAATCGACAACCAAGAAACTCCAAAAGCATAAATGACGATAGATCCCAGAGCGAAAGACGCTGCCACCTTTAGGGGAGTGCGGTCCCAACCCTTTTCAGCCAAGTAGCCGACGACTACCGCGGCCGCAATAAAGCCGATGAGGTAACCGGTGGTTGGTCCAAAGAAGCCCGAAGCTGCGCCAGCAAAAATTGGGGCTCCTAGCGAACCGACGATCACGTAGAGAATCATCGACAGTGCCGAACGTGAAAGCCCAAGGGTGGCGGCAACCAAAAGAACGGCAAAGGTTTGACCGGTCATCGGAACCGGGAACATCGGGATGCTCACCTGGGCGGCCGCAGCGGTTAGAGCGGCACCTCCAGTGACAAGAAGAATGTCGGTGGTCAGGCTCTTTGTGAAAATGCGGTCAACGATGGTTGGACGTGCGCTTAGCAGAAATGACATCAGGCTCCATAGGTCGGCTTGTTTGTTAGTAACGATTGTAGACTAGGTGCTTTGGAGCAGCGTCAAAGTGCTTCGTTTTTATTTCGACAAAGCATCGGGCAAATACATGATTAGCGTTCGCGACCTTGAGATTCGCATCGGCGCACGCGTATTGATGCAAGATGTCAATTTCAGAGTCGACAAGGGCGACAAAGTAGGCCTGGTTGGCCGAAACGGGGCCGGAAAAACCACCCTCACCAAGATTCTGGCTGGTGACGGTCAAGCATCAGCCGGCTTTGTTGAAACCACCGGTGAAATCGGTTACCTACCGCAAGACCCGAGAAGCGGCGACCCAGAAGAACTAGCCCGAACTCGCATACTTAACGCCCGAGGTCTCGGCGATCTGGTTGCACAAATGACCAAAGCATCAGAAGACATGGGCTCGGTAGACGAAGCCGTTTACCAATCGGCCATGCGCAAATATGCCAACGCCGAAGAACGCTTCAACGCGGCCGGTGGTTATGCCGCCGAAGCCGAAGCCGAAGCCATCGCTAGCAACCTCGGCCTCAAAGAGCACATTCTCAATCAACCGCTGAAAACGCTCAGTGGTGGTCAGCGCCGCCGAATCGAGCTGGCGCGCATCCTCTTTTCTGACGCCCAGTCGATGATCTTGGATGAACCGACAAACCACCTCGACGCCGACTCGGTGATCTGGCTGCGGGACTTTCTAAAGTCATACCAAGGTGGCTTGATTGTGATCAGCCACGACGTTGAACTCATCGGCGAAACCGTCAACCGAATTTTCTACCTCGACGCCATGCGCACGGTGATCGATGTTTACAACATGGGCTGGAAGCAATACCTGAAACAGCGTGAGGCTGACGAAGAGCGTCGTAAGCGTGAACGCAGCAATGCCGAGAAAAAAGCATCGCAACTGCAACTACAGGCGGCCAAGTTTGGAGCGAAGGCAACAAAGGCTGTCGCCGCCCAGCAGATGCTTCGTCGCGCCGAGCGCTTGCTTTCAAACCTCGACGAGGTTCGTGAGCAAGATCGTGTCGCCAAGATCCGTTTTCCTGACCCAGCACCTTGCGGCAAGACGCCGCTTATGGCTTCAAACCTTTCGAAGTCTTACGGTTCGCTCGAAATTTTCACGGCGGTTGACCTTGCCATCGACAAGGGTTCTAAGGTTGTCGTGCTCGGCCTAAACGGTGCCGGCAAAACGACACTTCTGAGAATGCTTGCCGGCCTCGACCAACCGGATACAGGTGCGGTTGAGCCTGGTCACGGGCTAAAAGTCGGCTATTACGCTCAAGAGCATGAAACCTTGGATGTCTCTAAGTCGGTTCTTGAAAACATGCAACGTGCCGCACCTCAACTCGCCGACGTGGATGCTCGCAAAGTGCTCGGCTCGTTTCTCTTCAGCGGAGACGATGTCAACAAACCGGCCGGAGTTTTGAGCGGCGGAGAGAAGACGCGACTAGCCCTTGCCTCACTTGTTGTCTCTTCGGCAAATGTGCTGCTGCTTGACGAGCCCACCAACAACCTAGACCCAGCTAGCCGCGAGGAGATTTTGCGTGCCCTCGCTACGTTCACGGGTGCTGTCGTGCTTGTTTCGCACGATGAGGGTGCTGTGTCGGCTCTGAACCCAGAGCGAGTGTTGATTCTGCCAGACGGCGTTGAAGACATTTGGAACGACGGCTACCTAGACCTGATCACGCTGTCTTAGCGCTGGTTCAGGCGACCGAGTCTTCGAGTTCTTGGTCCGACTCCGCACGCGTTTTCTTGCGCACCTTCGGAACGTAAGTCGGGTCGTTCTTCGACCGATAGAAGTCATACTCTTTGCGAACGGTGAAGACCAGAGTCACAAACGCTAGCGCACCAAAAATGAGCCACTGAATCGCATACGAGAGGTGATTGCCCTCATCGGTAGTTGGTTTCAATAACTTGACGGCCTGTTCGGCCGGTTCCTGTTCCGAAGCAAGCCTTAAGTACCACTGCTGATTTACCTGTAATCCCGTTTCGGTAGCAATTTCAGCGAGGTTCATCGAAGCCACTTGGCCTTCAGGAGCTCCACGGTCAAGTTGACGTTCTCCGGGAACAAGCCGCGCGACAATTTCTTGAGTCTTTTCACTTGGCAGCGGCAAAACATCGGGGGAGTCCTGAAGGTTACCGGTCGGTAACCAACCGCGACTCACGGCGAATATTTGGCCATCAGCGGTGCGAAACGGCACAACGGTTTCAAACCCGGGCTGGCCGCTTCTAGGTCTGTTGCGAACCAACACTTGAGACTCGTTGAGGTACTCGCCGACAACGCGAACCGGAGTCCATTTGGATTGTTTTGCGACGAGGTCAACGGTCGCAATGGCGACGGCTGGCTTGTCGAAGTTTTGTTGCACGAGTTCGATCTCGGCCACTCGCGCAGCACGGCGTTCAAACTGCCATTCGCTCAGAAAGACGCACGAGGCGGCAAAAACGACGACCAGCACCAGCCAGACCAGCCAGCGCTTCCAAGATTCAGCAAGATATGTCATCAGTCTCTAACGCGCAAAAAGAAACCTCTAGCGCTCAAATAGTCAACCAGAAACTCCTGGTGCTCCACGCACGCCGCCCAAACTTTTACGCGTCCGTCGAGGTGAATCTTCGGATTGGCCCACTCGATGAACACGGATGCTTCGGCGGAGCATCCGCGCCTTGAACACTGTTGCTCGCTCATGAAGTTGTTGGTCGCTAGTTCTTGCCGGCTTCGCGAAAGGCGTCAGCGCCGATGGCGAGAGTCGGAGCTTCGATGACAGCTTGGCCTTTAGGTGTGTTGCCGCTCGAATTGGCATTGGCGAGGATGACGGCGAAGTATGGCAAGAAAATGGCCCCGGCGAAACAAACCCACATGAACCAGCCCTGAACGAACATTCCGACAATGAGGCAGATCACGCGAACCGTCATGGCAATCGAGTAGCGAATCATTCTGCGCTTGCGGTCAGCCTCAGGCGACTCACCTAATGTGGTCACGCTTTGAGCTTTCGCCATGGATGTTCTCTCGAGAGGTTACCGCTTGAAAAAAGCCTCAGGGTTTAGACTTCAATAAGTTCAAACCCCAACGCTGTGGCACTATTCCCACTAGAGAAGGCTAAGAAATGACCACTCCAAGAACTGTACTGATTACCGGCGGAAACCGCGGAATCGGGCGCGCTATAGCCGAGGAATTTGTCGCAGCCGGGCACCGCGTTGCAGTTACCGTGCGCAGTGGGGAAGGTCCTGCGGGCACACTCAGCGTGGTTGCCGATGTGACGAACGCCGAATCGCTAAACGCTGCCTTCGCCGAGATCGAAGCTAAGCTCGGGCCCGTCGAGGTTCTAGTAGCCAATGCGGGCATTACTAGAGACACGCTTCTGATGCGAATGACCGACGAAGAGTTCGAAGAGGTTCTCGACACCAATCTGACCGGTTCATTCAGAGTGCTTCGCCGAGCAACAAAGGGAATGATTAAGGCCAAGTTTGGCCGAGTCATTTTCATCGGCAGCGTAGTTGCACTTCTTGGCAGCGCTGGACAGGTCAACTACTCGGCTGCTAAGTCAGGTTTAGTTGGAATGGCTCGTTCGCTCACGCGCGAACTTGCCGGCCGTGGAATCACAGCAAATGTCGTTGCGCCCGGCTTCATCGACACCGATATGACCTCGGTTTTGCCAGAAGAAACCATTGCTCAATACAAAAAGAACATTCCGGCTGGGCGATTCGCTTCTCCAGAAGAAGTGGCAAAAGTTGTGGCCTGGCTTGCATCTGACGATGCTGCTTACATATCTGGAGCGGTCATCCCAGTTGATGGCGGCTTAGGCATGGGCCACTAATAGCCACCTTTCGCCGATAACTCTGGCAAACTTGAGACAACACGACTAAAAGGAACAACATGGGCATTCTAGAGGGCAAAAAACTTCTAATCACTGGCGTACTAACCGAATCGTCTATCGCATTCACGGTGGCAAAACTTGCACAGGAGCAAGGTGCCGAAATCGTCCTTTCGTCTTTTGGTCGCATGCTGCCAATCACAACCAAAATCGCAGAGCGGCTTCCAAAGCCAGCAGCGGTGATTGAGCTTGACGCAACTAACGCCGACGACCTTGCAGCGCTTGAATCTCGTATCAAGGAGCACCTTCCTCACCTTGACGGCATCGTTCACGCAATCGCTTTTGCGCCACAGACCGCTCTAGGTGGCAACTTCTTGTCGACCGAGTGGGAAGACGTTTCGACCGCTGTGCAGGTATCGGCATACTCACTAAAGTCGATCACCATGGCAGCCAAGCCAGTGCTGGCTAAGGGCTCATCGGTGGTTGGTCTAACCTTCGACGCATCGGTCTCTTGGCCGGTTTATGACTGGATGGGCGTTGCAAAGGCTGCCTTCGAGTCGACCTCTCGCTACCTAGCCCGTTACCTTGGCCCTGAAGACATTCGAGTGAACCTAATCTCGGCGGGCCCTCTTCGCACCACCGCCGCCAAGGGAATCCCTGGCTTCTCAACCATGGAGGACACCTGGGTCGAGCGCTCACTACTCGAGTGGGTTCTCAGCGACACCGAGCCTGCCGCGCGCGGAATCATCGCACTGCTCAGCGACTGGTTCCCAAAAACCACCGGTGAGATTGTGCACGTTGACGGTGGATTGCACTCAACCGGCGCATAGTTCAAGCGAGAAAAGAGGCTTCCGAGTTTTCGGGGGCCTCTTTTTTTATCTAAAGAGTGGAATGAGCTCGGACAAGTCGGCCAACTCGACCACAAGCGTGGCCTGGTCACGCACTATCGGCTTCGCATTGAAGGCTACCCCGAGCGCCGCCGTGCTCATCATCTGAAGGTCATTCGCCCCATCGCCAACGGCGATCGTGTTCTCGATTGCGATACCCGATTTGACCGCCCACTGCTCTAATGCAGCCGCCTTAGCCGCTTTATCGATGATGGGCCCGTCTACCTGCCCGGTGAGCCTGCCGTCAACTACACCGAGTTGATTAGCGAGGTGAAAGTCGAGCATTAATCGCTCAGCAAGCGGCTCAAGTATCTGCGAGAACCCGCCCGATACAGCGCCAACGAGTCCGCCGACGGCATGAATGTGGTCGATGAGTTCAACAACGCCTGGCATGAGGCGAACTCGGTCGAATGTGGCTCGGATGACCGACTCGGGTAACCCCGAAAGTGTGGCTACCCGTGCCTTCAGCGATTCAGCAAAATCTAATTTACCGCGCATTGCTGCCTCGGTGATTACAGCTACTTCGGCTCTTTTGCCGGCTTGTTCAGCTAATAACTCAATGACTTCGTCTTGAATGAGAGTCGAATCAACATCGAAGACGACTAAAAATCGGTTCACGGATTGACTACAACGCCTTTACCAACCACGGTCAGGCCCGATTCGGTTACGGTGAATCCTCGCTCGATGTCACGCTGACGATCTACGCCAATCATCGCTCCGTCGTTGACCACCACTCCCTTGTCGAGAATGGCGCGGCGCACGGTCGAATTCCGACCGATTTGCACGCCGTCTAGAAGTACCGAGTCTGTTACCAAAGCGTGTGAATTGACCTTCACCCAAGGGGAAAGAACCGAACGCTCTACGATGCCGCCAGAGACAACGGTGCCGAGTGAAACGATTGAATCGGTCGTACGACCCTGATTGCCTTCACCGTCATGAACAAACTTGGCCGGAGGTAGATTGATTTGCTGTGTGAAAATGGGCCATTCGGTGTTGTACAGGTTGAACACTGGCATTACCGAGATGAGGTCCATGTGGGCCTCGTAGTAAGAGTCGATTGTTCCAACGTCACGCCAGTAGCTGTGGTCGCGCTCGGTCGACCCAGGAATTTGGTTGTAGGTAAAGTCATAAACCGCGGCGTCGTCGCGGGCGACCATGTAGGGCACAATGTCACCACCCATGTCATGGCTAGATTCAGCTAGGTCGCCATCGACTTCAATCGCTTCAATCAACGAGGTTGCACTGAAAACATAGTTACCCATCGAGGCCAAAACCTCGTTGGGTGAGTCGGGAAGGCCAATTGGATCAGAGGGTTTTTCTCTAAATGCCGCAATCTTCTTTGGGTTCTTCGGGTCGACTTCAATCACACCGAATTGGTTTGCCATCGAAATTGGCTGACGAATCGCGGCAACGGTAACGCCCTTGCCCGACTCGATGTGAGCTTGAATCATTTGCTCGAAGTCCATTCGATAGACGTGGTCTGCACCAACAACTACGACGATGTCTGGTCGCTCATCGCTCAAAAGGTTCATGCTCTGCAAGATGGCGTCTGCACTGCCGCTAAACCAGCGTTTGCCAAGTCTCTGCTGAGCAGGAACAGATGCTACGTAAGCGCCAAGCAGCGGCGACATGCGCCAAGTCTGCGAGATGTGACGGTCGAGTGAGTGAGATTTGTACTGGGTCAAAACAACGATGCGACGAAGACCGGAGTTGATGAGGTTCGAGAGAGCAAAATCAATCAAGCGGTATGACCCACCAAACGGCACTGCCGGTTTGGCGCGGTCTGCTGTTAGAGGCATGAGTCGTTTTCCCTCGCCTCCGGCGAGCACCATGCCAAAGATTCGCTGCTGCTTACTCATAGCCAAATGTTATTGCCTAAATGACGAGCGTGGTGACGCCTTAGTAATGTTGTGACATGCGCATCGATCTCATCAGCAAAGAATATCCGCCGGCCATCTACGGTGGGGCTGGTGTCCACGTAGCCGAATTGGTCAAGGTTTTGCGAAAAGACATCGAGGTTCAGGTGCGCTGTTTCGGAGCCGATCGCGACGAGCAAGACACCACGGCTTATGCGCATCCGGAATCATTCGAAGGCGCTAACGCAGCGCTTCAAACCATGGTGACCGACCTCGCCATGGTCGAAGACATCGCGGGAGCCGACCTTGTTCATTCGCACACCTGGTATGCCAACTTCACCGGTCAAGTGGCGTCAAAGATGCACAAGATTCCTCACCTGATCACAGCGCACAGCCTCGAGCCGCTGCGCCCCTGGAAAGAGGAGCAACTCGGCGGTGGATACCGCATTTCCTCCTGGCTCGAGCGCAGCGCATACGAAGACGCCGCCAAGATCATCGCGGTGAGCCACGGAATGCGTGCAGACATCTTGCGCGCCTACCCACAAATTGATCCGGCCAAGGTCGTCGTCGTGCACAACGGAATCGACTTGGCAGCCTTCCAATCGGCAAAGAACGACGAAGTAGTTCGCGGGTTGGGCATCGATCCAACTCAGCGCTCTGTCGTGTTTGTTGGTCGAATCACCCAGCAGAAGGGTTTGCCATACCTGCTCAAGGCCGCCAAAGAATTACCAGCGGATGTTCAACTCGTGCTCTGCGCGGGTGCACCCGACACCAAAGAGATTCAAGAGCAAGTAACCGGCTTGGTCGAAGAGCTAACCAAAACTCGAAGCAACGTGATCTGGATCGAGAGACACCTTTCGAGAGCCGAACTCATTGCTGTTCTCTCATCGGCAACAGTTTTTGCCTGCCCTTCGATTTACGAACCGCTTGGAATCGTAAACCTCGAGGCAATGGCTTGCCGCATTCCAGTGGTTGCAACGGCTACGGGAGGCATTCCCGAGGTTGTAGAAGACGGCAAAACGGGCATCCTGGTGCCAATCGAGCAAATGAATGACGGCTCTGGTAAGCCACTCGACGAAGCCAAGTTCGTTAGTGACTTCGCATCGGCTCTGGTCCAGATGCTCGAGCATCCTGACATTGCCGAATTCGGCATGCGGGGGAGAGCTCGCGTAGAGCAGCACTTTTCTTGGGACCAAATCGCGAAAGACACCATCAACGTCTACCGCGATGCGATTGCCTCGTTCGCTTAGGCTTTAGCGCATGAGCACCGTCATTTCACTAAAAGACGTTTCTGTTGTCAGAGGCGGCAAGGCGATTCTTGACCGAGTTGACTGGACCGTTGAATCTAATCAACGCTGGGTCATCATCGGACCAAATGGCGCTGGCAAAACCACGATGCTCCGAATTGCGGCGGCCCAGATTCATCCGAGCCTTGGTAGCGCAGAAGTTTTGGGCGAGAAACTCGGTCAGGTGAATGTCTTCGAGCTTCGCACGCGCATCGGTTTCGCATCATCAGCTCTGGCATCTCACATTCCGAACTCTGAAAAGGTTCTAGACGCCGTGATGACGGCGTCATACGCGATAACTGGTCGATGGAACGAGAAGTATGACGACCTCGATGAGCGTCGCGCCCGGAGGGTTCTGAATGAGTGGCACCTTCAAGATTTTGCAGACAGAGCTTTCGGTACCCTTTCTGACGGCGAACGTAAGCGCACCCAGATTGCGCGAGCCGTCATGCCAGACCCAGAACTACTGCTGCTCGATGAGCCGGTGGCATCTCTTGACCTCGCAGCCCGTGAGCAAACCGTAAAAATCATTGGCGCTTACGCCAGCGCGCCAGAAGCGCCAGCCATCATCATGGTTACGCACCACCTCGAGGAAATTCCAACCGGATTCACGCACGCGTTGATCATGTCTGAAGGTCGAGTGTTCGCGGCCGGCCCAATCGAATCAACGATTACCTCTGAGAAAATTAGCGAAGCCTTTGGCATGGCCATAACTGTTGATTCCGTCGACAATAGGTATCGCGCTCGGGCACACTAATCTGGTATAGTTTTACCTTGTGCTCTTAGCACGAACAATCCCAGGCTTTACCGCCAAACAAGACTTTAGGAACTTCAATGAAGGCTGACATCCACCCAAAGTACGAGACCGTCGTATTCCGTGACCTCGCTTCGGGCGTTGCATTCTTGACTCGCTCGACCGTTAGCTCAAGCAAGACCATCGAGTGGGAAGACGGAAACACCTACCCAGTTTTCGACGTTGAAATTTCGTCGGCTTCACACCCGTTCTACACCGGAAAGCAGCGCATCATGGATGCCGCCGGCCGCGTAGAGAAGTTCAACACCCGTTACAAGGGCTTCGGCGCCTAACAACTTTCAAAGAAAAAGACCCTCGCAACTGTGCGGGGGTCTTTTTTTTGTTCCTGGTGGTCGTTTAGGGCTTTTCTGGCCAGCCGATGCTTGCCTTGAATGTTGGGTCTTTCTCGGTCATGAATCTGGCGAAACTCTCATCGAGGTCTTTACTCCAGCCAACCTGCAATGAGTGCAGTGTGGCTGCATCAATTGAGAGACGGTTCGAGAATTTTCTGGCCACCGCCTGTGCTACTCGCCCGGCCGCAACGGCATCGGCCGTTGCATTGTGCGCGTCTAGCAGTTCGACGCCGTAGAACTCGGCAGTGATTTCTAGCCTGCGTTTGCCCGAGCGATAGCGGTCAAGAAACTTATCGATTACCAACGGGTCGATCACGGGCATCGGATTATTCAAAGGTTCGATTCCGTGACGTTTTGCCTCTTCACGCAGGATGGTGAAGTCGTAAGGCGCATTGTAGGCAACAACTGGGATGCCCGCTTCAAAGAAGCTGCGAAGCTTGTCAACAATCTCAGCCACCACTTCGGCCGCTGGTCTGCCCTCGGCTCTGGCTCTCTCGGTAGTTACACCGTGAACTGAAGCGGCCATTGCCGGAATCTCGATGCCTGGGTCTGCTAACCATTCGATTTCATCGCCGATGATTTGACCGTTTTCGTCGATGGTGGTTGCGCAGGCGGTGACTATTCGTGCCTCGTGCAGGTCGAGCCCGGTGGTTTCAAGGTCAAAAACAGCGAGCTTTTTTGCCCAGTCGGGCAGGGGAGAAGCTGGCAGGTCGAAGAGAGCGTCGTTCACGAGAGAAAGACTAACCCGATGCGCAGACAATGAGCCTCATGCAACACAGACGATGTCGCTAGGCGAGACCAACTTCTTGGGCAACTCTGGTGGCCGCTTTTGATTGGTTCAGTGCAAAGATGTGCAAACCGGGTGCACCAGCCGAAAGCAATTCACGCCCAAGCTGCACCGTGTAAGCCATGCCGATTTCACGCGCGGCATCTTCGTCGGTTGCGCTGATGAGGCGGTCGTGCAAATCCGATGGCACGGTGGCACCGCTGAGTTGTGCCATTCGCAAAACGTTCTTGGCGTTGGCAATCGGCATGAGCCCGGGCAAGATCGGCATCGTAACGCCGGCCGCGCGCGCAGCATCCACTAGCTCTACGTAGTGTGAAGTCGCAAAAAACAACTGAGTTACGGCGAACTTAGCGCCGGCATCCTGTTTGATTTTCAGCACTCGAACATCGGCGGCAACATCAACCGACTCCGGATGCTTTTCAGGGAATGCCGCTACTCCAACCGGCAACGACGATGACTCTTGGGCGAGGGTTACCAGTTCGACCGCTCGCTTAAGCTCGCCTTGGTTCAATGCATCCGGTTGGTCGGCCGGGTTGTCGCCACGAATCGCGAGGATGCCCGCCACGCCAGCTTGCTCAAACTGAGCGATAACGGCCTGTGTGCTTTGTCTCGTAGCCCCAACGCAGGTGAGGTGCCCGATGGTTGCAACGCGGCTAGAGAAGCTTTCGACGACAGCAATCGAACGTTCGCGATTTGATCCACCGGCACCATAGGTCACCGAGACGAAGTCTGGCGAAAGTTTTAGCAGGTGGTCAAAAGAGTCATTTAGGGTAACGAAACCGGCGTCGTCTTTCGGCGGAAAGAATTCGAAAGATAGCGTAGGTTTGCCGCCGCTTGATCGGCGATTTAGCGCCTCTACGATTGCACTCAAGATTGCCCCTAGATGGTTGGAATAGTGGGGGCTGCGGTGCCCGTTACCCGAGAAGTTTATCGCTATGCGGCGGGTAGAATTGGAGGTCTATGTACCCAACAAAATCGCAACTACTGATCGACGCCATCACCAATGGCGTGGTCGTTGCCGATGGCGCCATGGGAACAATGATTCAAGCCGCCGCTCCGTCGCTTGCTGACTTCGAAGGACACGAAGGCTGCAACGAGGTTTTGAACGTCACTCGACAAGACATCATCGCCGACATTCACCGCGCCTATCTGTCTGCAGGTTCTCAGGCGATTGAGACCAACACCTTTGGTGCGAACCTTGCGAACCTCGCCGAGTATGGCATCGAGAGCCGAATCGAAGAACTGGCCGAGGCTGGTGCGCAAATAGCTAGAGCTGTAGCCGACGAGTTCGATACAGCGGAGCAGCCACGCTGGGTACTCGGCTCAGTTGGCCCCGGCACAAAGCTGCCCACGTTA
>JAURIU010000110.1 GCA_030832605.1 Rhodoluna sp.
TGAGATCTGGGTTTTAACTGATGAGATCTACGAGCACTTACTTTACGACGGAGCTACTGCTCCATCACTTCCAGTTATGTTTCCAGAGTTACGTGATCGCACAGTTGTGTTAAATGGTGTTGCAAAAACTTATGCAATGACCGGTTGGCGTTTGGGCTGGATGGTCGGCCCGCTCGATGCCATGAAGGCAGCAGGCAACCTGCAGTCACACCTGTCGTCGAACGTTTCGAACATTTCGCAGCGCGCAGCCCTTGCCGCCCTAACCGGCCCGCAAGAAGAGGTTGAAGCAATGCGGGTTTCGTTCGACCGCCGTCGCAAGTTGGCCGTTGCCGAGCTGAACAAGATTCCTGGCTGGATCGCCCCGATGCCAGAGGGCGCTTTCTATGTTTACTCAGACGTCTCGGGCCTTCTCGGTCGCGAGTGGGGCGGCAAGCAGATCAACACGTCGCTCGAACTCTGCGACTACATCTTGGATACTGCCGAGGTAGCGCTTGTTCCTGGCGAGGCCTTCGGGCCATCGGGTTATGTGCGCATGAGCTACGCGCTCGGTGACGGCCCGCTTCTCGAAGGCATCCAGCGCCTGCAGAAGCTTTTCGCTTAGAAGCCGATTAGGTTCGGCTCGGGCACGAGGTTTATGCCCCAGCGGTTTGACACCTGGTGCTGAATAAAGCGCGCTAGTTCGGCGACTTCTTCACCGGATGCTCCCCCGCGGTTCGTGATCGCGAGCGAATGCTTGGTCGAAATGGCAGCCTTTGACGCACCTAGACTGAACCCCTTGCGTAGCCCTGAGTTTTCGATGAGCCAAGCGGCACTCAGTTTCACGGTGCCGTCTTCTTGAAGCCAACGCGGGGCCTCGCTCGGAATGCCGAGCGCAAAACCTTCGCTCACGATCGGGTTGGTGAAGAACGAGCCACACGAGAAGGTGTCGCGGTCGTTCGCGTC
>JAURIU010000111.1 GCA_030832605.1 Rhodoluna sp.
TGCCCAAAATGAGTCACCAGTTCGTTGGAAACCAAACATTGAGAAGTAAATATAGATAGGAATCATGGATTCATCATGTGTTGCGTAGGAGGAGCCAACTTCGGTGAAGGAGGCAACTGAGCCCGCCTCATTAATACCCTCATGCAGGATCACACCCTCTTTTGACTCTTTGTAAGAGAGCATTAACTCTCGGTCAACAGATGTGTAACTCTGACCATGTGGTGAGTAGATCTTTAAAGTTGGAAATAGTGAATCCATACCAAAGGTTCTAGCCTCATCTGGAATGATGGGCACAAATCTCTTACCAATATTTGGATCTTTAATTAAATCCTTAAGTAATCTAACAAATGCCATGGTGGTGGCAACCTCTTGGGTGCCGGAGCCTCGTTTTACCGACTCATAACTTTCATCCTTTGGTTGTGGCAAAGCTTTTGAAACACTCCTGCGAGATGGCAGGAAGCCACCTAACTCTTTGCGACGAGCCATCATGTATTGATACTCCGGGGATTCAATTCCAGGGTGGCAATATGGAGGCAGCTTGGCATCTAACTCTTCATCCTTAATCGGGATAAATAAGCGATCTCTAAAGTTCTTTAGATCCTCAAGTGTCATCTTCTTCATCTGGTGCGTTGAGTTACGTGCTTCAAAGTGCGAACCAAGTGTCCAGCCCTTAACTGTCTTTGCAAGGATGACAGTTGGCTTTCCATTCTTCTGTGTTGCTGCAAGGTATGCGGCATAAAGTTTGCGGTAATC
>JAURIU010000112.1 GCA_030832605.1 Rhodoluna sp.
AAGAAGAATTCCAAGAATCCAGTTGAACTCACGTGGCTTTCTAAAAGCACCAGTAAAGAAAACGCGCATAAGGTGAGCAACGATTGCTGCCATAAATATATTCGCTGCCCAGTGGTGGATTTGGCGCATCAAAAGGCCACCACGAACTTCAAAGGAGATATCTAAAGTCGAGGCATATGCAGCCGACATTTTTAAACCTTTGAGTGGCTCATAAACACCATCGTAAATTACGTCCTTTTGTGAAGGATCAAACCACAATGTTAGGAAGGTTCCAGAAAGTAGCAAAATGACAAATGAGTACATACATACTTCACCGAGCATGAACGACCAGTGATCAGGAAAGACTTTATTAAGTGATTTTTTGACCCATTTGGCAGCCCCGAGTCTTTCATCGACAAAGTTGGCGGTATTTCCAACTATTTTTTCAGTTGTTGTCATTGTGAGTTCCTCTCCCAGAAACTAGGTCCGACTGCTTCATTAAATGGTGCACGTGCTACCAAATATCCTTCGCCATCAACGGTGATATCGAGTTGGGGAAGTGGTCTTGCTGCTGGCCCAAAGATGACTTTGGCACCACGTGTTACGTCAAAAGTTGATTGGTGACATGGACATAGAAGGTGTTTTGTCTGTTGCTCATAGAGTGCAACGGCGCAGCCCATGTGAGAACAGATCTTTGAGAAAGCAATAATTCCTTCATGGGTCATAGCAAGCTTTTCAGCCGTTAATTGGAAATCCTGAGGGCGCAA
>JAURIU010000113.1 GCA_030832605.1 Rhodoluna sp.
TGGTCCAGTTCACCAGCGCACCGAGGTAGTTGCCGAGGTGAAGAGAACCGGCGGATGGCTGCATTCCGCTGAGCAGGTTTGGCTTGGTCATAGCGACAAGTTTAGAGCGTGTAGTCGACAACCACTGGGGAGTGGTCGGTCCAGCGAGTGTCATAACTTGCCGCACGGTGAACCTTGTAGTTCGCGGCAGCCTCGGCAAGCGCAGGTGTGGCTAGGTGATAGTCGATGCGCCAGCCCGCATCCGTGTCGAAAGCCTGACCGCGGAACGACCACCAGGTGTAAGGGCCGGCAACGTCGGGATGCGCGGCGCGACCCACATCGACCCAGCCCTGTTTGTGCATCATGGTGTCGAAATAGGCACGCTCTTCAGGTAGGAATCCCGCGTTCTTGAGGTTGCCCTTCCAGTTCTTGATGTCGAGCTCGGTGTGACCCACGTTCAGATCGCCAAGAACTACAACCTTCGCGCCGTCTGCTCGCAGAGCATCCATGCGTGTGGTCATCGCGTCTAGAAACTTGTACTTCTCGACCTGCTTCGGGGTGTCGACCTCGCCTGAGTGCACGTAGGTGCTGATCACGGTGAGGGTTTGCCCGTTGACGTCGAAGTCGACCTCGAGCCAGCGACCGGCGCTGTCGAATTCGTCAGGCCCAAGCTCGGTGCGGTGTGCGGTTGGTGCCATGCGGCTCAAAACGGCAACACCGGCGCGACCTTTTGCGCTCGCGGCATCGTGCAGCACGTGCCAGCT
>JAURIU010000114.1 GCA_030832605.1 Rhodoluna sp.
AGATTTTGCCACCCCGGCACACATTGTTGAAGCCGCTGTTTTGGCCGCTCGCGACCCGAAAAACCACCGTTACACCCCAGCAATCGGTCTGCCCGAGCTGCGCGAGGCCATTGTGGTCAAGACCAAGCAAGACTCAGGCACCGAATACACCGCGGCCCAGGTTGTCGTGACCAACGGTGGCAAGCAAGCCGTTTATCAGGCGTTTGCAACCCTGCTCGACCCGGGCGACGAGGTGTTGTTGCCTGCTCCCTACTGGACCACATATCCAGAGGCAGTCGCCCTGGCCGGCGGCAAGAGCGTTGAGGTTTTCGCAGGTTCAGACCAGAACTACAAGGTGACCGTGGCTCAGCTCGAGGCTGCCCGCACCGACCGCTCTAAGGTGCTGCTGTTCTGCTCGCCTTCGAACCCAACCGGCGCGGTTTATTCGCGCGAAGAGGTCGAGGCCATCGGTCGCTGGGCTTATGACAACGGGCTTTGGATCATCTCTGACGAGATTTACCAGAACCTCACCTACGACGGCCTTTACGCCTACTCGATCACCGAGTTGGTTCCAGAGCTTGCCGACCGCACCATCATGGTCAACGGTGTTGCCAAGACCTACGCAATGACCGGTTGGCGTTTGGGTTGGATGGTTGCACCTCTGGATGCAGCCAAGGCTGCTGCAAACTTGCAGTCGCACTTATCTTCGAACGTTTCTAACATTTCCCAGCGTGCAGCACTTGCGGCTCTAACC
>JAURIU010000115.1 GCA_030832605.1 Rhodoluna sp.
CGAGCGAGGCGAGGTCGACCGCGGCTTCGGTATGGCCGGCGCGCTGGAGCACGCCGCCGGGACGGGCGAGGAGCGGGAAGATGTGGCCGGGCTGCACGAGCGCCTCGGGCTTGGCCTGCGGGTCGGCGAGGATCGCGATGGTCTTCGCGCGGTCGTAAGCGGAGATGCCGGTGGAGATCCCTTCGGCGGCGTCGACGGACACCGCGAAGGCGGTGCGCTGCGACTCGCGGTTCTCGGGCACCATCTGAGAGATGCCCAGGCGACGCAGCTGATGCTCGACGGTCGGCACGCAGATGAGTCCGCGCGCATGGCGGATCATCATGTTGACCGTCTCAGGGGTGGCCTTGGAAGCCGCCATGACGAGGTCACCCTCGTTCTCGCGGTTCTCGTCGTCGGTCACGATGACGAGCTTCCCGGCGGCGATGTCCGCCAGGGCTTCCTCGATGGTGTCGAAGGGCTCGTTCATGAAAGTGGGAGGTTCGAACTTGGTCGTAACCTCCCACGGTGCAAGCGGGGAGATGAGTCCCCGCCGGCGAAAACGAACCGGATGGCTTATTTGGCGGCCTTAGCCTTGCCCTTGCCTTTGGCGGCACCCTTGCCCTTGGCGGCGGGCGCGGCGGGCTTCGGCGCGGCGGCCATGGCTTCGGCGATCTGCGCGCTGGCTTCCTTCCAGGAAGCCTTGGGCTCGGCCTTGGCGCTCCAGATCACGAGATTACGGAAAGTGG
>JAURIU010000116.1 GCA_030832605.1 Rhodoluna sp.
CACCGAGGTTGTCGCCATTCCGGCAGGCGCAGAAGTTGAGCTTGAATTGCGACTTGAGTCGGTCCACGAAGGCATTTTGGCAACCGGTGAGATCTTCGCCGAGGCAAAAACCATGTGTTCAAGGTGTCTAGAAGACATGAATCTGAAGATTGAGGTGGATTTTCAGGAGCTTTTCGCCTATTCTTACTCCTCGGATGACGAGCTGCTTGTTACCAATGAACACATTGATTTAGAGCAGGTAGTCATAGATTCAGTAGTTTTGAGTCTTCCTTTCCAACCCGTATGCAACAAGGATTGCCTTGGCTTGTGTGTGGAATGTGGATTTAGGTTGAGCGAAGAGCCTGAACACAAGCATGAGAATGTGGTTGATCCCAGATTCGAAGCCCTAAAAGACTTACTTAGCAAGGAAGAGTAGCCATGCCAGTACCAAAGCGCCGCAAGTCACGTGCTAACACCCACGCACGTCGTTCAATGTGGAAGGCCGAGCCAGTGACCCTGGTAAAGACCATCGAGAACGGCAAGACCGTTTACAGCCTGCCTCACCGCGCCAAGGTTGTAACCGACTCCGTCGGCACTGAGCTCTACATGGAGTACAAGGGCCGCAAGGTAGCAGACGCCTAATAATGGCGTTTAGCGAGCTGCAGTCGCGGCTCGGGGTAGAGATTTCACCCGAGCTTCTGCAACTCGCCCTAACTCACTC
>JAURIU010000117.1 GCA_030832605.1 Rhodoluna sp.
GATGTATTAGATTCACAAATTTAACTCATTTCTACCTAAAAATATCTTCGGCTATCCTTATCACTGAAGAGTCGTCTGGATCATCGCGTTACGAAAGTACCGAGGAAAGTCCGGACTCCAAAGAGTAAGGTGATGGCTAACGGCCATCCAGGGAAACCTGCGGGATTAGTGCCACAGAAAATAAACCGCCGTTAGCAATAACGGTAAGGATGAAACGGTGGTGTAAGAGACCACCAGCATTTACGGCAACGTATATGGCTAGGTAAACCCCACCTGGAGCAAGACCAGATTGTTGGCATTTGAGAGCTACTCGCTCGAGTCAACGGGTAGGTTGCTTGAATCTGTAAGCAATTACAGATCTAGATGGATGATGATCAGTTCGCAAGAACTACAGGATCCGGCTTATAGGGCGACTCTTCTTCCAATTAGGTGGGCGCAGGTTAAAACTGCGCTCACCTTTCTGCATTTTGCTTGTACAAGTTGTTACATAACCTGTCGCAGATTTAGATGTTTTTATGGGGAATCGATGGGCAAATATGGGCAGTTCGATGGGCAGATTTCAACTACAAACAACATCCCAAAGTTGTTCCTACTCGGTCAATTTCCGAAACTCTTAGAACGACTCTTCTTTAAATTAGGTGGGCGCAGGTTAAAACTGCGCTCACTTTTCTGTACTTTCCATCA
>JAURIU010000118.1 GCA_030832605.1 Rhodoluna sp.
TAATGCTGAACACCAACCACCATTTCGACCACTTGCTCCAAAGCCTGCAACTTTTGAATCTAATATTGCAATTTTAATGTTTGGAGATTTCTTTAATAAGTAATAACCAGTCCAAAGTCCTGTGTAACCAGCTCCAATAATTGCCACATCAACATCAATATCTTTTGTTAACGATGGTCTGATTTGAACCGGTTTAGGTAGGGAATCCCACCACAGTGAGGTTGGAGGCATAGTCATAAGTAATAAACATAATGCCTTAGATCTACAATTGATGTATTAAACGAGTTGGTCGGGCAATCGCTGTATGAAGCAATTCATGCAGAGGAAAGTCCGGGCTCTACAGAGCAAAGTGGTGGATAACTTCCACCCGGGGCGACCCGCGGGAATAGTGCAACAGAGAGTAAACCGCCAAAAGAAATTTTGGTAAGGAGTGAAACGGTGGTGTAAGAGACCACCAGCATTGCAAGTGATTGCAGTGGCTATGTAAACCCCACTTTTGAGCAAGATCAAGAAGTTGCAAGCAATTGCAATGGAGTGAATGTTTGAGAACTGCTCGTTCGAGTTCACAGGTAGATCGCATGACATATGTAGCAATGCATATGCAAGATGGATGATTGTCCCTCAGCAATGAGGACAGAACCCGGCTTATAGATCAACTCGTTTATTTAAATTTGTGAGGACTT
>JAURIU010000119.1 GCA_030832605.1 Rhodoluna sp.
AAGGGATTCGCGTAATCCTGGTCAACTCCAATCCAGCGACAATCATGACCGACCCAGAGTTTGCAGATGCGACTTACATCGAACCGATTACTCCGGAATTTATCGAGAAGATTATTGCCAAGGAACGTCCAGATGCAGTCCTGGCAACCCTCGGTGGCCAGACTGCGCTCAATGCGGCGATTGGTCTTTTTAAGGCGGGCACTCTTGATCGCTATAACGTAAAACTGATAGGTGCAGATGTTGATGCGATTGAGCGCGGAGAAAATCGTGAACTTTTTCGTAATATCGTTGAAAATGTTGGTGGCGAGTCAGCTCGCTCAATTATTTGTCACACGATGGAAGAAGTACTTGGCGCTGCCGCGGAGTTGAGTTATCCAGTTGTGATTCGTCCATCTTTCACCATGGGTGGGCTAGGTTCTGGAATCGCCTTCGATGAAGAGACCCTCAGACAGATAGCAGGGGCTGGTTTGCGTCATAGCCCAACATCAGAGGTGTTGATTGAAGAATCAATCATTGGCTGGAAAGAGTACGAACTCGAAGTAATGCGAGATAAGTCAGATAACGTTGTGATTGTCTGCAGCATTGAAAATATCGATCCCATGGGAGTTCATACGGGGGATTCCATTACTGTGGCGCCAGCGCTTACGCTGACAGATGTTGAGTATCAAAAGCT
>JAURIU010000011.1 GCA_030832605.1 Rhodoluna sp.
ATCGGTGAATCGATTGGTGAGCCGCTTTTCTTGGCCAAGGTTGCCAAGGGTGACGAGCTCAATAAGATGGTTGAAGAGTTGCTAGACAAGGTTGAGCTACCTCGTTCGTACCGCAACCGCTACCCCCACGAACTATCGGGCGGTCAGCGCCAGCGTGTAGGTATTGCGCGCGCACTTGCCCTCAACCCAGACATCCTGATTGCCGATGAGCCAACCTCGGCTCTAGACGTATCGATTCAGGCGCGATTCTTGGACCTGCTTCAAGAGATTCAGCAAGAGTTGAAGTTCGCTTGCCTTTTCATCAGTCACGACATCGCCGTGGTTGAAATCTTGGCGCACCGCATTGCGGTAATGCAGCACGGCCGACTGGTTGAAGTTGGCGACCGCGACCAGGTTTTGCGCAGTCCGCAAGACCCGTATACGCGGCGCTTGCTCTCTGCGGTTCCGGTGCCAGACCCTGCAGAGCAGAAGCGTCGCCGCGAAGCTCGCATGGCACTGCGCTCGAACTAGGCAAAGTAACCTAGAACCAGTTGAAGCAAACTGGAGACTCCTTGAAGCGATTATTGGCCTTAGTTTTTATTGCCGTGTTCGGCGCATCGTCGTTGACGGCATGTAGCGCCGAGCAAGGCCTTATCTCCGGCACTGCGCTGAACATCGCCCAAATTGGCGAGTTGAACTCAATCAACCCCGATGTGTCGAGCGACCTCACCACGGCCCACAATGCTAGCGAATTGGCCAACCTAACGACGGCAAAGTTTTTTGACCTTGGGCCTACGGGTGAACTGATCGCCAACGAAAAACTTGGCAGCGTCGAGGCTTCGGGCACCAAGCAAATGCGTGTGACCTACACCTTGAGCGATTCTGCCGTTTGGTCTGACGGCGTTTCCATTGACGCAACCGATTTGGCCCTATCGTTCGCTGCGGCAACGAGCCTCGGCGGTTCAAACTTTTACTCAGTTCGCCGTGACTCGGGTCTGCAGTTTGCCAAGCTCGCCTCCACCCCAAAAGTTGGAGACAAGACGCTAACCCTAGAGTTTTCGAGACCTGTGGCCGATTATCAGAACGCTCTCACCCTCAGCGTTGCCGCGCATACGGTGGCAGCCATGGCTTTTGACAGTGCAGATGCCACCGCGGCAAAGACCGATGCACTTAGCGCGATTGTGAATCAAGACAACACAGGGCTGGATGCTCTTGCGGAGGCTTACCGTTCTGGATTCGACTCTTGGCAGGGAATCACCGATGAAAGCCTGTTCGTGTCTTCAGGCGCTTACGAGGTCGCCAAAGTTTCGGGCAAGACCTCGGTAGAGTTGCTCGCCAATTCCAACTACCAAAATGGACACCTGCCGCGCGTGCAAACCGTGACACTCAAGTATTTCGCTGACGCAACCGCCGCAATAGCTGCGATTTCATCGGGTGACATAGACATAGCAACTGCCGAAGACTCAGGAATCGCTTCGCTCGGTGACATCTTGGGACTAGTTTCGTCAATCAAAACTCCGAAGGTTTCATCGGTCGTGAAGTCGGGAGCTAGCACCGAGCAGGTGATCTTCAACTTCAGAAGCACCAGCGTGTTTTCGACCGAGCGCAACAGCCAAGACCCTGCAGCGGCGTTGGCTGTTAGAAAGGCTTTTCTCAATCTGATTCCGAAGAGCCGCATCATCACCGGGATTTCACAAAACTATTCGGTGGTGGCTTCAGATTCTTTGGTCTTCTCGAGTGGAATGAACTATTACGACTCTTCGGTCAGTGAAAATGGCCTAACCGAGTACCTGTTCCAAGACGTAGAGAAGGCTTCTGAGCTAATGGCCGCGAGTGGACTCGAGTTGCCACGCAAGGTACGAGTGGTTTTCGACACAGATAACCCGAGAGCTCAAGCGGCGTGGATTCTTTTGCGCGAGAGAGCCCTCTCGGCAGGGTTCAAGTTGAGAGATTTGAGTTCTCAAGACCCAACGCAGGTTCTTGCCTCAGGGGATTTCGATGTCTACATCGGTGCGCGACCAGTGCCTTCGCTACCTTCCGAAAACGTCTTTGCCATCACATCCTCGGCTATTTTTGGCTACTCCAGCGACCTCGTAGACGCGGCCCTCGAAGAACTTGCTCTAGCCTCAGACGAACGCGACAGGGGAGCGGCGCTAGCCAAACTCGACAAGCTCTTGGTTGCCGACGCCTACGGAATGCCGCTCTATGAAGTGCCGTCACTTTTGGTTTATGCCGACCGAATCAAAGGCTTCGTACCTTCCGCATTTGCAGATAGCGCAACCTGGGGCTACCAAAACTGGACCGTCGAACCAGCAGCACAGGGCTAGTCATCCTGTAGTTTTCGCTCCCAGCCAACTAAACTAGAACCACCGATGCGCATCTCGCTCGGTTTTTCATAAATCGCACGAATCTCTTTCGATTTGTCGCGTGCCATTAAGAGGATGTTTGTTATGGCTCTGGTTTCCAGAGAAGACCTTCGCAACGTTGCGATCGTTGCCCACGTTGACCACGGCAAGACCACGCTGGTCGATGCCATGCTTCGCCAAACCGGTTCGTTCAGCGACCACGCAAATGTGGGGGAGCGAGTCATGGACTCCGGCGACCTCGAGCGTGAAAAGGGAATTACCATTCTCGCTAAGAACACCGCTATCGCCTACAGCGGCAAGTCTGCCGAGGGTAAGACCATCACCATCAACGTGATCGACACCCCGGGTCACGCCGACTTCGGTGGAGAGGTCGAGCGCGGCCTTTCGATGGTCGACGGCGTTGTGCTTCTAGTCGACGCATCTGAGGGCCCGCTGCCTCAGACCCGCTTCGTTCTGCGCAAGGCGCTCGAGTCGAACCTTCCGGTGATCTTGCTAGTGAACAAGACCGACCGCCCAGATGCTCGCATCGACGAGGTTGTCGAAGAAACCCACGATCTTCTGCTTGGCCTAGCCAGCGACATCCACGAAGATGTGCCAGAACTCGACATCGACGCCATTCTCGACCTGCCGGTCATCTATGCATCGGGTCGCGCCGGTCGCGCTAGCTTGAACAAGCCGGCCGATGGCACCATGCCAGATCACGATGACCTTGAGCCACTTTTCGGTGCGATTCTCAAGCACATCCCAGCGCCACAGTACGACCCTGAAGCCCCGCTTCAGGCGCACGTTACAAACTTGGATGCTTCGCCATTCCTTGGCCGTCTCGCACTGTTGCGCATCTTCAACGGAACACTGCGCAAGGGTCAGCAGGTTGCTTGGGTACGTGCCGATGGCACCACCCAGAACGTGAAAATCACCGAGCTACTCAAGACCAAAGCGCTCGACCGTTTTCCGGCCGATGAAGCTAACCCTGGTGACATCGTCGCCGTTGCCGGTATCGAAGAAATCACCATTGGTGAAACCCTTGCCGACCCTAACGACATTCGCCCACTGCCAATGATTACGGTTGACGACCCGGCCATCTCGATGACCGTTGGTATCAACACCTCACCAATGGCCGGCCGCGTTAAGGGAGCAAAGGTCACCGCTCGTCTAGTGAAAGACCGCCTCGACAAAGAACTAATCGGTAACGTGTCGATCAAGGTTCTGCCTACCGAGCGTCCTGACGCTTGGGAGGTTCAAGGGCGCGGAGAGCTTGCTCTGGCAATTCTTGTTGAGCAGATGCGTCGCGAAGGCTACGAACTAACCGTCGGTAAGCCTCAGGTAGTTACTCGCCGTGTTGATGGCAAGTTGCACGAGCCTGTTGAAGATCTCACCATCGATGTTCCTGAAGAGTTCCTCGGCCCAATCACGCAGCTCATGGCCGCGCGCAAAGGTCGCATGAAGAACATGATCAACCACTCAACCGGTTGGGTTCGTATGGAGTTCTTGATTCCTAGCCGTGGGCTAATCGGCTTTAGAACCGAATTCTTGACCACCACTAAGGGCACCGGTATCGCCAATGCCATTTCTGCTGGTTACGAGCCTTGGGCCGGTGAAATCGTCACCCGAAACAACGGCTCGATGGTTGCCGACCGTGCCGGTGTCGTAACCCCGTTCGCCATGATCGGACTTCAGGAGCGCGGCTCGTTCTTCGTAGAGCCAACCAGCGAGGTTTATGCCGGAATGGTCGTGGGCGAGAACTCACGCGCAGACGACATGGAAGTCAACATAACCAAGGAGAAGAAGCTCACCAACATGCGTGCTGCCTCTTCTGACGAATTCCAGTCGCTAACTCCTCCTCGAAAGCTTTCACTCGAAGAGTGTCTAGAGTTTGCCCGCGAAGACGAGTGTGTCGAAGTAACCCCTGAGGCAACTCGCATTCGCAAGGTTGAGCTCGACGCCAACCTTCGCGCTCGCGCAGTCTCGGCCCGTAAGCGCGCCGACACCAACTAAGAAAAGTTAAAGAAAATCCCCCGAAGCCTAGAGCCTCGGGGGATTTTCTTTAGTTCTGATTAAGCCTTTGCCGTCTTGCGGTATCCCAAAACGTAGATGAGCGTTACCGGGATCGCGTACAAGAACCAGACCAGCGCTTCTAGGTTAGAAGGGGTGACTCTGAATGAAATCGTTCCCTTCAAGATGCTGTGCACCACGCCGTCTTTCTCGATGATGCCAGAGACGTCGTAGGCGTTCGAAGTGAGGATAGGGAAGGCCTGCTCGAGGCCCGCGAATATGCCAACCTCTTGAAGTTCGTGAATGCCGTAGGCCAAGATGCCGGCCGCTACAACAATCAAAAACGCACCGGTGTACTTGAAGAACGATGACAGGTTGAACTTGAGCACTCCGCGGTAGATGAGGTAGCCCATAACGGTTGCGACCAGCAGACCGAGGGTTGCGCCGAGAATCGGGTGGGTCTCGTCGCCAGTGGCCTTCGAGGCGCTCCAAAGAAACACGGCAGTCTCAATTCCTTCACGGATGACCGCAAAGAAGGCAACGCCAACCAAAGTGACGGTTGAAGTTTCTAGCGCCTGGTCGATCTTGCCACGGAGTTCTGCGCCGAGACTTTTTGCCTGCGAGGCCATCCAGAAGATCATCCAAGTTACAAAGCCCACTGCAATGATGGACGTGGTGCCGGCGATAATCTCGTTAATGCCCTCTGGCGCTTCGGTCACCGCGTAGGTGAGACCAAAACCGACCAAGATTGACAGACCGATGGCAGCGCCCACGCCTGTGAAGAGCTTCGAAAAGTCCTTGCGGCGACCGATTTTAACCAGGTAACCCGCCAAGATTCCGACAATTAGGGCCGCTTCGAGGCCTTCACGGAGTCCGATTAAGAAATTTGCGAGCATTTAGGATCTTTCTTTGGCTTACTTAGGGTTACCTAACAAGAATAGTTTACTTAGGGTTGCCTAACTTCGGCAAGTGCTTGGCCCAAAAGTCTTGAAACACCGCTTACCGGTGCTCGGCTGGAATATAGTTAGTTGTATGTCCAAACCGCCATTCAAGCCGAAGCGCCTTCTCTTGGTGCACGCGCATCCAGATGACGAAAGCCTCTTCACCGGTCACGTGATTGCAAAAGCCATCAGGGATGGCGCAGAGGTAATGGTGCTCACGCTTACCCGCGGTGAACGCGGTCGAATGAAACTTGAAGAACTAAAGGCGCTCGAGGGTAACCTTTCGGCGGTGGGCGCGTTTCGTGCATCCGAGTTGAAAAACGCTCTCGAAGAACTCGGCGTAAAAAACCACAAGTTCGCCGGCACGCGAGCCTACCTAGACTCCGGTTTCAAGCTGAACCCGTGGGGTCGCGCCACCAAACCTAAAGACCTAGACGAAATGGCCCTTTCGGCCGTGTCGACCGCCGTGATCAGCGAAGACATTTACCAAGTTTTGACTCAATTCAAGCCTGACTACCTGGTCACCTACAATCGCCGCGGTGGCTTTGGCCACCCAGACCACAAGCGCGCCAACGAAGCATCGGCGATGGCCATGCGTCGCTACGCCCGTGACCGTCGCGGCCGCGCACCACAGTTTTGGGTTATCGCCGAAGGCAGAGAACGTTTCGACGTGGCTATTGGTGATGCCGAGACCGTCGAGGTAAAAAAGGCTGCACTGGCCGCCCATGCCTCACAAATCGCCGTTTTCAAAGAAACCTATTCGATCGTCACGGGCAAAGAGATTCGCTACGACCGACCCGAGCGGTTGCGCAAGTCTTCGATCAGACCATTCCAGTGGATCAAACCGGTGGCGTTAGCACTTTGGGCCTTACCGCTCGGAGTTCTGCTCACAGTAGTCGGCACCATGCTGCACACGATTACTGCTGATGACACCGCATCAACGCCGATCGGTCTTTACGTTGCCCTCGCCATCACGGCACTTCTAGCCCTCGCCCTGCGATTGCTTCGAGAAAGTCGCGGAGCGCTATACCTAATGACCTTGACCTTGATTGGCTCATTGTTCTGGCTCAGTGACGAAAACAATGCAACCGGGTTTGCAGTTGCCAAGAACGACATCGGTACCTGGTGGTTCTATGGTTCGATGGCAATCTGTGCGCTCGTCATGCTCTTTCCGCGCTTGAGCTCGAGAAGCCTAAAACGCGGAACATCTGGGCACCGCTAACAGTTATTCCGTTCGGGTCAATGGTTTAATTGACCTAGTTTTTTGAGAGGAACATTCGTGACTTACGTAATCGCACTGCCGTGCGTTGATGTTAAAGACAAGGCCTGCATCGAAGAGTGCCCAGTCGACTGCATCTACGAGGGCGACCGCATGCTCTACATTCACCCGGATGAGTGCGTTGACTGTGGCGCTTGCGAGCCGGTTTGCCCGGTTGAGGCGATTTACTACGAGGATGACCTACCAAGCCAGTGGGCCGATTACTACAAGGCAAACGTCGAATTTTTTAGCGAGATTGGTTCACCTGGCGGCGCAGCCAAGGTTGGCAAGATTGATGCCGATCACGCAGTTGTTTCTGTTCTTCCGCCGCAGGGCGAATAGCTAGTGTTTGACCGCCTGCCCGAGTATCCCTGGGAGCAACTGAAGCCCTACGCAGAAAAAGCTCGTGATCACTCTGGCGGGCTGGTAGACCTTTCGGTTGGTTCTCCGGTAGACCCAACTCCCGAAATCATTCGAGCTGCTCTCGAAGCGGCATCTAACTCACCCGGCTACCCATCAACCGGTGGTTCACCCGAGTTCAAAGCCGCCGTCGTCGAGTGGTTTGCCCGACGACGCCAAGTGAGCGGGCTCACTCCTGCAAACGTGATGCCGAGCATCGGGTCAAAAGAGCTGATTTCTTTCCTGCCACTTCTCTTGGGGCTCGGCAAGGGTGATGTCGTCGTTCAACCAACAGTGGCCTACACCGCGTACATCGTCGGCGCTGCTCTTGTCGACGCCGAAATCGTGAGCGAAGACGACCCGAGCCTTTGGCCAGAGAACACCAAATTGATCTGGATCAACAGCCCCGGCAACCCCGACGGTCGCGTGCTCGATGTTGACCGGATGAAGGCCGCGGTTGATCGCGCGCGTGAACTGGGAGCTGTTCTGGCCAGCGACGAGTGCTACGCCGAGCTTGGCTGGGATGACTGGTCGAACAAGTTGATTCCGTCGGTGCTAGACCCTCGAGTTTGCGGTGGCGATTACACGAACATCCTCGCTCTCTATTCGCTTAGCAAGCAGTCGAACATGGCCGGCCATCGTGCCGCTTTTGCTGCAGGCGATGCGGCTCTGGTCAAGTCGCTCGTAAACATTCGCATGCACGCCGGTTTGAACACTCCGGCACCTGTGCAGCACGCGATTGCCGTGGCGCTCGGTGACTATGAGCACGTGGCCAAAGAGAAAGAAATTTACCGCGCGAGACGCGAAATCCTTCTGCCCGCCGTGAAGACATTCGGCTTCGAGGTTACCGACAGTGAAGCGGGTCTTTACATTTGGGCAACGCTCGGTGAAGACTGCTGGACCACGGTGGCGCGCATGGCCGATCTGGGCATCCTCGTTGCACCTGGTTCGCTCTATGGCGAAAGCTCGCTAAAGCATGTCAGGTTCGCTCTCACTGCCACCGACGAGCGCGTAACCGAGGGCGCTAGACGCCTAGAAAATGCCCTAGGCTTGAATCACCGCTAAGACCTTAGGAGTACCGTTGACCGACCAGGTTAATGCCGACAAAGTCACCCTGAACTATCCGGGTGGAACTGCAGAATTTCCGATTCTGCCATCAGCCGCCGGCGACGACGTTATTGACTTCTCAAAGCTCAATGCTGCAACCGGTCTTAACGCGTTCGACCAGGGTTTTGTAAACACCGCCTCGACCAAATCGGCCATCACCTACATCGATGGCGACGAGGGCATCTTGCGTTATCGCGGATACCCCATCGAAGAACTTGCCGGTCAGAAAACTTTCCTCGAAGTTGCCTTCCTACTCATCTACGGTGAGTTGCCGAGCGAATCTCAGCTTGCCGATTTTGATGGCCGCATTCGTCGCCACACCCTGATTCACGAAGAGTTGAAGAACATCTTTCATGCGATGCCGCAGAACGCGCATCCGATGTCTGTTCTGGCTGCTGGAGCATCTGCGCTATCGACGTTCTACCAGGACTCTCTAGACCCACACGACGAAGAGCAGGTTGAACTTTCGAGCATTCGCATGTTGGCGAAGATGCCGGTGTTGGCCGCTTATTCCTACAAGAACTCGCTTGGTCAGGCTCTGCTTTACCCAGACAACTCACTCGGGTTCGTAGAGAACTTCTTGCGAATGAGCTTTGGCAACATGGCCGAGCCTTACCTGCAAAACCCGGTGGTAACCAAGGCTCTCGACACACTCTTCATTCTTCACGCCGACCACGAGCAGAACTGCTCGACCTCGACCGTGCGCTTGGTGGGCTCTTCGCAGGCCAACTTGTTCGCCTCGGTTTCGGCGGGTATTTCGGCACTGTTTGGCCCTCTACACGGTGGAGCCAACGAGGCTGTTCTCGAAATGCTCACCAACATTCGCGATTCGGGCGATTCGGTTCAGCGTTACGTCGAGCGTGTAAAGAACAAAGAAGACGGCATTCGCCTGATGGGCTTTGGTCACCGCGTATACAAGTCGTTTGACCCTCGCGCCAAGATTGTCAAGGCAACCGCCGACCGCGTTCTTGCCGAGCTTGGCGTTAGTGACCCACTGCTCGACATTGCTAAAGAACTCGAAACTGCAGCGCTGGCCGACGACTATTTCGTAGAGCGCAAGCTTTACCCGAACGTCGATTTCTACACCGGCGTCATCTACAAGGCAATGGGATTCCCGACACGTATGTCTACCGTGCTTTTCGCAATTGGCCGACTACCAGGCTGGATTGCTCACTGGCGCGAAATGAACCAAGACCCTGCCACCAGAATCGGCCGCCCTCAGCAGCTTTACATCGGCGCGCCAGAGCGTCACATTTAGTCGCTCGAGACTGGTTTAGTTCGAATAGAAATACAGCACGGTATCGCCGTAGCTTTTTTCTTCATCAAGTTTCAAGTATTTCGGCGCACTAACCGCGCCAGAGCGGCTCGATCGCTCGACAACCACCACAGCATCCGCGTTTAAATGAGCCTCTAGCGCAGTCAAGTTGGTCGTCACCTCTTCGTTCGTGACCTCGTATGGCGGGTCGATGAAGACGATGTCGAAGCGCGTGGATGCTTCGCCGGCCAGCATCGAAGCAACCGACTTGTTCACAACCTTGGTTTCGGCCTCGAGTTCTTCATCTTGCAGGGCCTTCTGCACCAGGCGGGCGTTTGCCACGCATACAGCCGCCGCCTTACCGTCGCGCTCAACCATCCAGGCCACGCTTGCGCCGCGACTGACGGCCTCCAAGGCGAGCGCCCCGGTGCCGGCATAAAGGTCGAGAATGTGGCTCGACTCGAGCAAATCGCGGGCTTCAAGCTTTGAAAACAGGCTTTCGCGAATGCGGTCGGAGGTTGGTCTGGTGGTTTTGGCCGGCGAAACGAGTTTTCTCGAGCCCGCGATGCCTCCGATAATTCTTGTCATGTCTAGCATTGAACCATGCTTTTACCTCTTGAGCCGCTAGACCGCGTTTTGGGTGACCGAACCGCCAAGTCTTTCGCGCGCCATCTGGGGCTAAAAACCGTTGCCGACCTGCTAACCCACTATCCTCGTCGCTATTCTTCGCGTGGTGAACTAACCCCCATCGCCGACCTGCCAATTGGCGAGTCGGTTTCGATCGTTGCCGAGATTGTCGATGTGCGAGAGCGACGTATGACTGGGCGCAAGGGCAGCATTCTCGAGGTGCGCATCACCGATGGCAACGGCGTGCTTTCGCTTACGTTTTTCAACCAGGCCTGGCGAGCGCAGACACTAAAGCCGGGCGTTCGTGGACTATTCGCGGGCAAGATCGGCGCGTATCAGGGCAAACTGCAGCTGACCCACCCCGATTACGAGTTGTTCGCCGAAGAGGTAGACCAGAGCGCGGCGAAGGCGTGGGCAGACCTGCCGATTCCGATTTACCCGGCCGCTTCGGCGGTAACCACGTGGATGATCGCCCGAGCCATGGGCGTCGTGCTAGACACTCTCGCCCCGATAGAAGACGAGGTGCCGACTGAAATTGCGAAGGCCGAGGGTTTGCTAGGTCTGGCTGATGCGCTTGCGAAAATTCATCGACCTGCCGTGGCTACCGAGTGGCAGGCGGCCAGAGACACTCTTCGTTTCCACGAGGCATTCTTGCTGCAAGCCACGTTGCTCAAGCGTCGAGCCGATAACTCGCACACCAAAACCACGTCGCGAGTTCCGGCTACGGGCGGTGCCCTAGAGACCTTCGACGCGGCACTTCCCTTCGAGTTGACTCGCGGTCAGGTTGAGATCGGGCAGCAAATTCTTGAAGATCTGAGTGCCGAGCATCCGATGAATCGCCTTTTGCAGGGTGAAGTGGGTTCGGGTAAGACTTTGGTTGCGGTGCGCGCCATGCTCGCCGTGGCCGACTCGGGCGGGCAGTCGGCGCTGATTGCCCCAACCGAGGTTTTGGCATCGCAGCACTTTGCCTCGATCGAGCGCACATTGGGTAGCGAGCTGGCCAAAAAGGTTGGTCTCACACTGCTCACCGGTCAGCAATCGGTAGCCGATCGCAAGCGCGCGCTACTGCAGATTGTCAGCGGCAAAGCGCAGCTGGTGGTTGGCACTCATGCCCTGATTGCCGACAAGGTTGAGTTTCTAGACCTCGGTTTGATTGTGGTTGATGAGCAGCACCGCTTCGGCGTTGAGCAGCGCGAAGCACTGCGCCTCAAGGGCAAACTGCCACCGCACGTGCTGACCATGACGGCAACACCGATTCCGCGCACGTTAGCGGTCACTGTTTTTGGCGACCTAGATGTTTCTACCCTCACCGAGTTGCCGGCCGGCCGCAAAGAAATCACCAGCCACGTCGTGCAAATCAATCAGGGCGGTCTAGTCGCCAGGGTATGGGCGCGCGTTGCCGAAGAGGTTTCGGCTGGGCGACAGGCCTTCGTGGTTTGCCCGCGAATCGATGAGACAGATGCCGAGCCAGAGTTAGCCGAAGGGTTTGTTGACGACGAGGATGTTTCGGCCGAAGACCTGGTCGAAATGGCCACCCCGACCGAACCCAAGGCGCCGCTCGCAGCAGCCTTGAGCGTTGCCGAGGGGTTGAAGCTCAACCCCACCCTCGCTGGTGTCAACATCGACGTCTTGCACGGTCGAATGAGCGCAGAGCAAAAGGCCGAGGTGATGGCCCGCTTTGTGGCCAAAGAGATCGACGTGTTGGTGAGCACCACCGTGATCGAGGTGGGTGTCGACGTGCCAAACGCTACGGTAATGGTCGTGCTCGATGCCGACCGCTTCGGAATCTCGCAGCTGCACCAGCTGCGCGGTCGTGTGGGTCGTGGCGGATTGCCAGGGCTATGCCTGTTGCTCACCACCGCTGATCCCGGCACGGTTTCACTCGAGCGACTCACCGCGGTCGCCTCAACCACCGATGGCTTCAAACTGAGCGAGATCGACCTCGAACTGCGTCGCGAAGGCGATGTGCTTGGCAAATCGCAGTCGGGCGGTCGTTCATCGCTCAAACTGCTCAGGGTGATTCAAGACGCCGCCCTCATCGGTGAGGTGCGCGTCATGGCTGCCGAAGTGTTCGAAGCCGACCCGACCCTCGAGAAGCACCCGGCGCTTGCCGCAGCGCTAGAGCGAATCGACCTACAGGCGCAAGAAAACCTAGCCAAGACTTAGAACTCACCCATCGCAACCGACACCCCGTCACAGGTAACCTAGAGGCATGCCAAAAATCGCTGTTTACCCAGGGTCGTTCGACCCGTTCACCGTTGGGCACCTCGACATCGCCGAGCGCACCAGTGAACTTTTCGACGAACTCGTTATTGCGGTGGTTCACAACCCAAACAAGACACCAATGTTTTCGCTGGTCGACCGGGTTGAGTTGGTAGAACAGACACTTGCCGAGGCCGGATTGTCGGGCATCCGCGTGGTTGCTCTCGAATCTGGGTTGCTGGTCGATTTGTGCACGGATGTTGGGGCCGACGTAATCGTCAAGGGCGCGCGCTCTGCCACCGATGTCGATTTCGAATTTCCGATGGCGCAAATTAACCGTGAGTTGACCGGCATCGAAACCGCGATTTTGATCTCGGCGCCTGAGCTTTCACACATTTCTTCGAGTCTGGTTCGCCAGCTCGCCCAAAATGGGGGAGACGTGCGCAAATACGTCGCCAAGCCGGTTCAGAAACTTATCGAAAAGAAATTCAAAAACTAATGAGTGAATCACTACAAATTTCCGTACACGACCTAATCAACAAGCCGGGCACGATGCGTGAAAAGCAAGTGGATGTTGTGATCGATGAGTCGATGGCAAACTTCGCAATCGGCATCCCAGCGGGTTCAACCATTGAGATTGACGCACGTTTTGAGTCGGTTCACGAGGGCATTTTGGTCACCGGAGACGCATTTGCGACCGCATCCGGCGAGTGCAGCAGATGTCTCGACCCGATTGATTCGGCGGTTGAGGTGGAATTTCAGGAGCTTTTCGCCTATTCTGGAACAAGCGAAGATGACTTCGTGGTCGAAAACGAGTCAATCGATTTAGATCAGGTCATCAGAGACGCGGTAGTTTTGTCTCTTCCGTTCCAACCCGTTTGTAGTGCAGGCTGTAAAGGTCTGTGCGTAACGTGTGGTGCGAAGTTGAATGAAGACCCGCAACACGCTCACGAAGCCCCGGTTGACCCGAGGTGGAATGCGCTAACAAACTTGAAGGAAGATTAGAGATGCCAGTACCTAAAAGACGCCTCTCCCGCAGCCGTACTCACTCACGCCGTTCGCAGTGGAAGGCCGCCGAGGTCACCCTGGTCAAGACCGTTGTCAACGGTAAGACCGTCTACAGCATGCCTCACCGTGCCAAGGTAGTCGAGGACTCAACAGGTAACGCCCTGTTCCTTGAGTACAAGGGCCGCAAGGTAGCAGACGCCTAAAGACTTTTGAGTCACGGGCTTGAAGTCTTAATCGAGCGTCTCGGCGTTTCGATTAGCCAAGACCTACTGACCCAAGCACTTACTCATCGTTCTCACTCGTATGAGAACGGCAATCAACCCAACAACGAACGTCTAGAGTTTCTCGGCGACTCGGTGTTGGGTTTTGTTGTTACTGCCGAACTTTACAAAAGGTTCGGAGAACTTCAAGAGGGCGAACTTTCTAGCCTCAAAAACTCGGTTGTCTCGGCAAAGGCTCTGGCCGAGGTTGCGGCCGGCATCGACATCGGTTCGTTTTTGCTTCTCGGCAAGGGTGAAGAAAAAACCGGTGGTCGCGACAAAGGAAATCTTTTGGCCGATGCCTTCGAGGCGATTCTCGGTGCAACCTATGTCGAACACGGCCTCACCCGCGCGAGCGAATTGGTTGAGCGGTTCATTTTTCCGTTGCTCGATAACCACATCGACCTATTGCTCAACAGCGAGCCAAAAACCAAGCTTCAAGAAATCGCCCAGGAACGCGGCCTTTCAGCGCCTGCCTATGAAACAACTCACACCGGCCCAGATCACGATCGAATCTTCAGCGCGACTGTCACGGTGGGCGAAGTGGTCGCGGCCGGCGAAGCCAGAAGTCGCAAGGGTGCCGAGTCTGAGGCAGCCATCGCAGCCATCAAGGCGCTCGGAGGCAACTAGTGCCCGAGTTACCCGAAGTCGAGACCGTTCGACTTGGCCTTTCGCAACACGTTATTGGGGCGAGCATCCGCGCCATTGAGGTCTTGGACGAGCGCAGCCTCAAACGTCACCTTCCCGGGCCACGCGATTTCGTAACCGCACTTGCAGACGCAAAGGTTCTCGCCGTTGTGCGACGCGGCAAGTTTTTGTGGCTGCCGCTCGAGCTTGCCGGCTCGAGCGAAGTAAATTTCGCGCTCGTAGGGCACCTCGGCATGAGTGGTCAAATGCTCATTCGTGATGCCGGGGCAGAACCTGACAAACTCACCAGAATCGTGATTCACCTCGAAGCCTCAGATGGCTCACCAATCGAGTTTCGTTTTGTCGACCAGCGAATCTTCGGCTCGTTGCAAATCGATGAACTTGTCTCGACCCCCGATGGTGGCCAGGGCGGCTTTAGCGACAGCGCGCTTAGGGCAGGGGAGTGGCAACACAAGATTCCACACTCGGCCGCCCACATTTCGCGCGACCCGCTAGACCCAGAATTCAAGGTGGCTGCGGTGATCAAGCGGATGCGCGGCAAAAACTCCGGCATCAAGCGCGTGCTGCTCGACCAGGGTGTGGTCAGCGGTATTGGCAACATTTATGCCGACGAAGCTCTTTGGGCGGCAAAACTGCACTACGACCGCCCGGCCAAAGACATTTCGGCCGCGAAACTTGGTGCCTTGATGACCGAAGTGCAGGGCATCCTTGCTCGCGCAGTTGAGGCCGGCGGAACCAGTTTCGACGAGCAATACAAAAACGTAAACGGTGAATCGGGCTATTTCGAGGTGTCATTGAACGCCTACGGGCAAACCGATAAACCATGCAACCGCTGTGGCACGCCAATTAGGCGCGACTCGTGGATGAACCGCGGTTCGCATTTCTGCCCAAAGTGTCAAAAACTCACCCGCTAAATGGGGTAATTTTGTCTGACGGCATTTGCCGTTCATTTAAACGTTGCATAGGTGGGTGAAGCTTGTATCTCAAGAGCCTGACCCTCAAGGGCTTTAAATCGTTCGCGCAGTCGACCACCTTCAACTTCGAGCCTGGCGTCACCGCCGTTGTCGGTCCGAACGGCTCGGGAAAATCCAACGTTGTTGACGCCCTCGCCTGGGTAATGGGTGAGCAGGGCGCAAAGACTCTTCGCGGCGGCAAGATGGAAGACGTAATTTTCGCCGGCACCAGCACCAAGGGACCGCTCGGCCGTGCCGAAGTGCTTTTGACGATCGATAACTCCGATGGCGCGCTGCCGATCGACTACAGCGAAGTCACCATCAGTCGCACACTGTTTCGCAACGGTGGCAGTGAATACGCAATCAACGGGGATGCTTGTCGCCTGCTAGACGTGCAAGAACTGTTGAGCGACTCTGGTCTCGGTCGCGAGATGCACGTGATCGTCGGTCAGGGTCAGCTAGACGGAATCTTGAAGGCTTCACCCGAAGAACGCCGCGGATTCATCGAAGAAGCCGCGGGTATTCTCAAGCACCGCCGTCGCAAAGAAAAAACTCAGCGCAAGCTCGAGGCAATGCAGGCAAACCTCACTCGCCTAAACGACCTTGCCGGTGAAGTGCGTCGCCAACTAAAGCCACTTGGCCAGCAGGCCGAGGTTGCCCGTCAGGCAGCCGGAATCGCCTCGGTGGTTCGCGACGCCAAGGCTCGCTTGCTCGCCGACGACATCGCAGCTCTTCACAATGCACTTGAAGTAACCGCCAAGAGTGAAGCCGACCGCAAGGCTGAGCGCAATATTTTGCAAGAGCTACTAGCCGAGAACACCGCACGCCTTCAATCGCTTGAGGCAGCGCAGGTGTCGCCAGAACTAGATGAAGCGCGCCAACTGGAGTTCGAATACGACTCGGTTACCGAACGACTTCGTTCACTGCTCTCGATGGCTAATCAGCGCGTCGCCCTGTTAAGCGCTCAGTCAGAGAACGCAGCCGCCCAGGTTGACCCTTCGCAGATTGCCCGTGACGCCGAGAACGCCGCGGCCGAAGCCGTGCGATTGGCCGCTGCCGTCGAGACACTCAAGGGTGCGCTCGCCGAGGCAGAGAAGACCCGCAACATTGCTCGTGACGCACTCGAGAAGTTCGACAACCAGGCCGCTGAGCAAACCGTCCTAATCTCGCAGTTCGACCTCGAGAAATCACGTTTGGCGAATGAGTCGAGTGTGGCCGAGAGCCGCTTGGCGAGCATCCGTGAAGAATTGGCCCGTCACCAGGCCGCACTCGTTGAGGCCCAAAGCCGCTTGGACGCTAGTGCCGCCGAATATTCGACCCTAGAAGCCCAGCTTCAGGCCGAGGGTGGCAAGGGCGATAGCAATCTCGAGCAGAGTTACGACGCCGCGCAGAAGGCCGTTGCCGATGCCGCTGCCAAGATCGAGCAACTTCGTGATGTCATTCACCAAGCAGAGCGTGAACGCGATTCACTTTCGGCTAAGCGCTCGGCCCTGAACCTCACACTCGACCAGAAAGATGGCGCTTCTTCGGTCACCTCTTCGTCGCTGCGAGGTATTCGCGGGCTAGTTGCCTCGCACATGAAGGTGACAGCCGGTTTTGAAGCCGCCGTTGCAGCAGCCCTAGGTTCACTAGCGGATGCTGTGGTCGCCGACACCCGTGAAGACGGCCTTGCCGCAATCGAGCACCTGAAGAACAACGACGGTGGCCGTGTCGAACTGATCATTGCCGATGTCGATGCCAAAGTTGCGGCCGCCAAGAGCGCAGGCGTAACTGGCGTTCGAGCTGCGACCGACGTTGTGCAGGCTCCGACCGGCATTCTGGCTCTGCTTGCCGACATTTTGATTGTCGATGACATTGCCGCGGCACGTGCGCTTTATGCGAAAGATGCCAGCAGTGCGAAGCAGACTCTGATCACACTCGAAGGTGACGTGCTAACCGCCAGCGTTATTCGCGGTGGTAGCCAGAGCAAGCCTTCGAAGCTTCAGCTTGTTTCGGAACGCGATGCAGCCGAGGCTCGTTTGGCTGAGGTCAACGAGCAAATTGAAACGGCTCGCGGCGAATTGGCACAGGCACGTTCGACCGAAGAGGCCGCGAAGGCTTCTGCAAAAGCAGCTCTCGCATCACTGAACGAACACGACGCAACCCTTGCCTCGAACGCCGAAAAGCTGGGTCGCCTGCGCGTTCAGGTTGAGGCTCGCCAGGGTGAAGTAGACCGTCTTGCGACGGTTGCAACGGCAGCCGAGCAGGGCATCGACGCGGCGGAGTTAGCGCTCAGCCAAGCCAAGGCGGCCCACGACACCTTCGCTGCCAGCGAGCGACCTACCGTCGATGTTTCTGACCGTCAAAGCCTTGTCGAAGCTCTCGAAAATGAACGCCAAAAAGAACTGGATTTTCGTGTCGACCTCGGCGCAGCGGTTGAGCGACTTCGAGTTGAGCAAGAGCGCGCCGAAACTCTAAAGGCTCAGGTTGGCGAAGCCACCGCCGCTATCGAGCGCGCCCAGGTCGCGGCCGCAGCCCAGGCCAAGGCTCTAGAAAACTCGCGCAAGGTTCTCGACGTGCTACCAGCCGTCATGGACGCTGTAGCCACAAAAGCTGCCGAAGCCAAGGTGAAACTCACTAACCTCGACTCGGCCCGTCAAAACCAATTCAGCGAGTTGATTCGTCTTCGCGGTGAAGTCGCCGAGACCCAGATGAAGCTAAGTGCCCTGACCGAAAGTGTTCACGACATCGAGCTTGCCAACCACGAAAAGCGTTTGAACTTGGCAAATCTTGTTGGCAAAGCACACGACGAGCTTGGCCTCGAGCAATCTGTGCTGCTTGCCGAGTATGGTCCAGACCAGATGGTGCCGTCAGACATTGATGGCGAACCGACCACCGCGTACTCGCGTGACGAGCAGGTCAAGCGACTCCGCGACGCAGAACGCGTGCTAGAGCGTTTGGGTCGAGTAAACCCACTCGCACTCGAAGAATTCGCCGCGCTTGAACAGCGTCACAAGTTCTTGACCGAGCAGCTTGAAGACCTAACTCAGACTCGAAAAGACCTGCTTCAGATCATCGACGACCTCGACGACAAGATGAAGCACATTTTCGAAGACGCCTTCAACGACACCAGGCAGGCATTCGAACAGGTCTTCCCGGTTCTCTTCCCTGGCGGCACCGGCTCGATTTTCTTGACCGACCCAGAGAACCTACTGACCACCGGTATCGAAGTCACCGTCAAGCCGGTTGGAAAGCGCATCGAGCGGCTCTCACTTCTCTCGGGCGGTGAGCGTTCGCTCGCAGCCGTTGCACTGCTAATCGCAATCTTTAAGGCGCGCCCTTCGCCCTTCTACGTCATGGATGAAGTTGAAGCCGCCCTTGACGATTCAAACCTGGGTCGACTCCTCGAAATTTTTAAAGATTTGCGCGAAAGCTCGCAGCTCATCATCGTCACGCACCAAAAGCGCACCATGGAGATCGCCGACGCGCTCTACGGTGTCTCGATGCGTCAAGACGGTGTTTCTGCCGTCGTTGGCCAGCGATTTGAAAAAGAGAAGGTCTAATGGGTTTCCTTTTCTGGCGCAAAAAGAAAGACAAGGATGCTCCGAAGGAGCAGCCGGTCGAAGTATTCGAAGCGCCCGAGGTACTTCCTGAGCCCGTAGTCGAAACGCCTGTCGAGATCTTCGAAGCTCCAGTTGTTGAGGCAGTTGTCGAGGTTGCGCCTGAGCCAGAACCTGAACCCGAGCCAGTTGTTGAGGTCGCGCCGGAACCGGAACCGGAGCCTGAGCCAGTTGTTGAGGTCGAGCCAGAACCGGTCGTTGAGGTCGAGGCTGAGCCCGAGCCAACCCCTGAACCAGAACCTGCCCCTGAACCGGTGCTCGAGGCCGTCGAACTACCGAAGCGGTCGTTCATCAAGGGCATCAAGAGCCTTTTCACCCGCATCAAGTTCGACCCTGAGAACCTCGATGAACTCGAAGACGTTCTGATTCAGGCTGACTTTGGCGTGGCCGCTGCCGAGCGCATCGTTGAGGGCGTCAAGAGCCGCGCCAAGAAGCAGGGTGCCAAGAGCGAAGCCGAGCTCAAGCAGATTTTGCAAGACCTCATTGCCGAGAACCTCGAGCGCGATGACAAAGCCCTAAACCTCAGCAGCCAAAAGTTGCCATATGTGATTCTTGTCGTCGGCGTCAACGGCGTTGGCAAAACGACCACCATCGGAAAGCTTGCCAAGTGGCTCAAAGAAGGCGACTGGGATGTCGTAATCGCAGCTGCCGACACATTCCGTGCCGCGGCTGTCGACCAGATTGCGACCTGGGCCGATCGCGCGGGTGCGACCCTCATTCGACCAAAAACCGAAGGGCAAGACCCAGCATCCGTGGCATTTGAAGCCACCGAAATCGCGGTTCGTGACCAGGCCGACATTTTGATCATCGACACCGCTGGACGCCTTCAGAACAAGGTCGACCTGATGAACGAGCTCGACAAGATTCGTCGCGTGGTCGAGAAGCAGGCGGTGATCGCAGAAGTGCTATTGGTGATTGACGCGACAACCGGGCAAAACGGTATGGTTCAGGCGAAAGCCTTTGCCGAGGTTGCCAAGGTCACCGGCGTCGCTCTCACGAAACTTGACGGCACAGCCAAGGGCGGCATCGTTTATTCGATTCAAACCGAGCTGGGCATTCCGGTGAAATTGGTCGGCGTGGGCGAAGGTATTTCAGATTTTGCGTTCTTTGACGCACGCGAATTCGCAAAGGGTCTAGTTAACTAGATTCAAGCAACCAAGGAGTTTTGTGTTCGGTAACCTGTCAGATCGTCTTGTCGAGACGTTTAGAAACCTGCGTACCAAAGGCAAGTTAACTCCTGCCGATATCGATGCAACTCTTCGCGAGATTCGTCGAGCACTGCTCGAGGCAGACGTTGCTCTCGAAGTAGTCAAAAACTTTGTAAACGCCGTTCGCGACCGTGCCCTGGGCGATGAGGTCAGCAAGGCGCTGAACCCGGCCCAGCAGGTGGTTCAGATTGTGAACGACGAGCTGGTTGCAATTCTCGGTGGCGAAGCCCGCAAGATTTCGTTCGCCAAGAACCCACCGACCGTAATCATGCTGGCCGGTTTGCAGGGTAGCGGTAAGACCACCCTCGCCGGAAAGCTTTCGAAGTGGTTGAAAGACCAGGGCCAAACTCCGCTTCTCGTAGCCGCCGACCTTCAGCGCCCGAACGCCGTAAACCAGCTGCAGGTAGTCGGTGAGCGCGCCGGCGTAGACGTTTTCGCTCCAGAACCCGGCAACGGCGTAGGCAATCCCGTAACCGTCGCCAAAGACGCCATCAAGCACGCCACGAAAAAGCAGTACAGCGTTGTAATCGTTGACACCGCGGGCCGCCTAGGCATTGACGAAGAGTTGATGAAGCAGGCACGCGACATCGCTAAGGCAACCAACCCAGACGAGGTTCTATTCGTCATCGACGCGATGATCGGTCAAGACGCTGTCAATGTTGCCAAGGCGTTCGAAGATGGCGTTGGCATCACCGGTGTCGTGCTCACCAAGCTCGATGGCGATGCGCGCGGTGGTGCGGCACTCTCGGTTTCGTCGGTCACCGGCAAGCCCATCCTCTTCTCGTCAACCGGTGAAGGCCTAGACGCTTTCGAGCCGTTCTACCCGGACCGCATGGCGAGCCGCATTCTCGACATGGGTGACGTTCTTTCGCTGATCGAAAAGACTCAGAAAGCTTTCGACGAAGACGAAGCCAAGCGCCTTTCAGAGAAGATGCTCTCTGAAACCTTCACCCTCGAAGATTTTCTTGAGCAAATGCAGCAGCTTCGCAAAATGGGCAACATGAAAAGCTTGCTCGCAATGATGCCGGGCGCTGGACAAATGCGAGAACAGCTCGAAAACTTTGACGAGCGCGAGATCGACCGCACCGAGGCAATCATTCGCTCGATGACCCCGCGTGAGCGTCACGAACCTAAGGTGCTCAATGGATCACGCCGTCTGCGCATCGCCAAGGGTTCTGGCGTGACGGTCACCGAGGTGAACTCTCTGGTGAACCGCTTCGAGCAGGCTGCCAAGATGATGAAAACCGTGGCAAAGGGCGGAATGCCTCAGATTCCTGGCATGCCAAACATGCCGGGCATGGGTGGCGGATTCATCGGTGGCGGAAAGTCGAAGAAGAACGACAAGGGTAAGAAGGGTTCCAAGTCTGGCAACCCGGCCAAGCGCGCGGCCGAAGAGGCTGCACGACGTGCATCCAAGGATGCTGAACCGGGCGCAAGCGGTTCGGCGTTCGGAATCTAGCCGAATCACCCCGATATTGCGAGTTTGGTTGCCATCTACCTAGTTCTTCTGGCAGAATAGAGCGGTTGCCTTGTGTTTGACCCTCTAACCAAACACTGCCGGCAACCCCTAGAGCTTCTCTACCGAGTGTGCCCCCACGCTCACGGTGGAACTCGCCCAATACAACAGTTAACAGGAGCATTGTGGCCGTCAAAATCCGCCTAAAGCGTCTCGGAAAAATCCGTGCGCCGCACTACCGCATCGTCGTTGCCGACTCACGCACCAAGCGTGACGGTCGCGTGATCGAAGAAATTGGTCGTTACATTCCGACCGAAAACCCATCTTTCATTGAAGTCAACTCTGAGCGCGCTCAGTACTGGCTAGGCGTTGGCGCACAGCCAACCGAGCAGGTAATGGCACTTCTGAAGCTAACTGGTGACTTCCAGGCTTCGAAGGGCGAGAAGGCCGTGAACAAGGTTCAGGTCAAAGAGCCAAAGCCAGAGTTCGTAGTTGACTCAGCTAAGAAGGCCGTTCTTCGTCCTAAGGAAGAGAAGAAGGCCCCAGTAGCCGCAGCAGTTGTCGAAGAGGCAGCCGTTGAAGAAGTTGTAGATGCACCTGTAGCCGAAGAGGCAGCAGTCGAGGCTCCGGCCGAGGTTGCAGCTGAAGAAGCTCCAGCTGCAGAGGCAGAAGCAGTAGTCGAAGAGGCTCCTGCTGCCGAGGCAGAAGTAGTTGCTGAAGAAGCACCTGCAGCCGAAGAGGCACCTGCCGCTGAAGAAGCTCCTGCTGCAGAAGCAGAAGCCCCAGCAGAAGAGGCTTAGTAGTCGTGCTAGCCGCTGCGCTCGAACACTTGGTTAAGGGAATCGTCGACCACCCGGAAGACGCTACCGTTACCGAACGCTCAACCTCTCGTGGAGATCTACTTGAGGTTCACGTTCACCCAGAAGATCTGGGTCGAGTTATCGGGCGCAACGGCCGCACCGCTAAGGCCCTGCGCACCCTGGTAAATGCCCTTGCCGATGGCAAGCGCGTGCGCGTTGAACTGGTAGAGACCGATTTCTAAGCAGACCGAGCTCCGTGTGGGCCGTCTGCTAAAGGCTCATGGCCTAAAAGGTGCTATCAAACTCGAGCTTTACACCGACAGCCCAAACGAACGTTTCGTTCCTGGCGCGGTTCTCAAACTTCAGGTTCCCGAAACCTCACCATGGTTCGGCAAGACCGTCACCGTCACCGAACTTCGCTGGTACAACCTAGCCCCGGTGATTTTTCTTGAAGGCGTCGACGACCGCAACGCGGCCGAAAGCCTAATCAAAGCCATCTTGCTGATCGACACCGATGCAGCCGAACTTCCACCCGAAGAAGACGCCTGGTATGACCACCAGCTCGTCGGTCTAAAAGTGGTTCGCGACGGCGTGGTAGTCGGAAAGGTTGTTCGAGTAGAACACTTTCCGGCACACGACCTATTGGCAGTCAAGACCGAAACCGGCGAAGTCCTGGTTCCATTCGTCAAGGCGATTGTTCCAGCTGTCGACATTGAGGCTCAGACCGTTACGGTCACCCCTCCGGCCGGCTTGTTCGAAGAAATCGCAGATGACGAGCCCGAAGAAGTCAGCGCCGATAAAGAGCCAGTCGCGCAGGTCGAAGGCTAAGCATCCATGCGCATCGATGCCATCACCATTTTTCCTGATTACTTCAACGCACTCGAGCTTTCGTTGCTCGGCAAGGCTCGTGAAAAAGAGTTGCTCGAGGTGCGCATCCACGACCTTCGCGACTACACCCACGACAAGCACAAAACGGTAGACGACAGCCCTTACGGCGGCGGCGCTGGCATGGTTATGAAGCCAGAGCCTTGGGGTGAGGCTTTTGATGAAATCTTGGATGCTGACGGCGACTCGATCGTAATTTTCACATCTCCGGCCGGCGAGCTTTTTAAGCAAGCCACCGCAGCAGAATTGGCCAATGCCAAGCACATCGTCTTCGCCTGCGGTAGATACGAGGGCATCGACCAGCGAGTGGTCGACTATGCCGAAACCAAGGCGAAGGTTCGAATGATCAGCCTCGGCGACTATGTGCTCAACGGGGGAGAGGTGGCCGCCATCGCGATGATCGAGGCCATTGCGCGGCTGATTCCGGGCGTTATCGGCAACGCCGAGTCGTTGGTCGAAGAATCCCACTCGGATGGACTACTCGAGTACCCGTCATACACCAAGCCATCAAACTGGCGTGGTTTCGATGTGCCAGAGGTTTTGTTGAGCGGAAATCACGCTCTAATTGCCAAATGGCGCAAAGAACAACAGGTCGAACGCACGAAAAAAGTGCGTCCAGACTTGCTCGAAGACTAGTTCTTCTGGCAGACTAAAGAGGTTGCTCGGATAAAGAGTGCTCTGCCGCAGGGGAGCCACCGGGAATTCAAGACGAACGAAAATAATGTTTTTGACCTGCGCGCGAAAACAGATTGTGATATCAAAATGCACATCCTCGACTCAGTAGATGCGAAGAGCCTCAAGAGCGACATCCCAGCGTTTCGCGTTGGCGACAACGTGAAGGTTCACGTAAACATTATCGAAGGTAACCGTAGCCGTGTTCAGGTTTTCCAGGGCGTTGTTATTCGTCGCTCGGGCGAAAGCGTTCGCGAAACCTTCACCGTTCGCAAAATTTCATTCCAGGTTGGCGTAGAGCGTACCTTCCCAGTGCACTCACCAGTGATAGAGAAGATCGAGCTAGTGAGCCGTGGTGACGTACGTCGCGCCAAGCTTTACTACCTACGCGAACTTCGTGGCAAGAAGGCCAAGATTCGCGAAAAGCGCGACAACGCCTAAGTCGTTCATCAACTCGCTAGCGTTACGCTCAAAACATGAGTGATTTGCCGCAATCCCCACTTCGCCGCAACCGGCGAGAGCGGCCTGAGAGCAATGGCGTGATTGCCAAGATCATGAAGAAGATCAGACGCAATCCGATAGCAGCGTTCCTAGTTGACGTTTTGGTGATTGTTGTCGCAGCTTTGGTGCTTTCGCTTCTTATCAAAACCTTTTTGATTCGCTCATTTTTCATTCCATCCGGATCAATGATGGACACCCTCCAAATCGACGACCGCATTATCGTCAACGAGTTGGTTCCAGATTTGATTGCGGTCAACCGCGGCGATGTCGTGGTTTTTAAAGATCCCGGTGGTTGGCTATATACCGAACCTGAGAAGGTCGAATCACGTGGTCTGGTCGGCATTGGCGACTGGTTAATGGAAGCTTTTGGTCTCAGCGCATCCGACTCTTCGCAGCACCTGGTCAAGCGCGTGATTGGTGTCGGTGGCGACCACGTCATCTGCTGCGACGCTGAAGGAAAGCTCACTATCAACGGCGAGCCAATCACCGAACCTTATCTTCTAGAGGGCGTCAACCCGAGCGATAAAGAATTCGATGTGACCGTTCCCGAGAATATGTTCTGGGTCATGGGCGATAACCGCAGCAACTCAGAAGATTCGCGCTTCCACGGCGATTTACCGAGCAAGGGTTTTGTAAATAAAGATTCTGTGGTCGGGCGTGCATTCGTTCTGTCCTGGCCTTTCGAGCGCTGGGCTTGGCTAGATAACTATCCCGATGTCTTCAAAAACGTCCCCAACAATTGAGTTTGAGCGTTCGCTAACCCAAAGCGGCGCTCGCTTCATAATCGGAATCGATGAGGTTGGCCGCGGTGCGGTAGCCGGTCCGGTAGCGGTTGGAGTGGCCCTGATCGATACCCAATCTGCAGACTTCGCCGACATTCCCGCTGGTTTGCGCGATTCAAAGTTGCTTTCTGAACGTCAACGCGAAGCGCTTCAACCACTCATTACAACGTGGATGCACGCGGGCAGCGTTGGCATGGTCGAAGCCAGCGCAATCGACGAAAAGGGCATCGTTCATTCGTTGACGCTTTCGGCCAGCCGAGCCCTAACCGCCTTGCTTGATCAAGACGGAGTGGCTCAGGCCATTGCGCGGGACGGCGCGGTGATTTTGCTCGATGGAACCCACAATTGGCTCGAAGGTCACACCGGTGGATTGCCGGTTACCGTGCGCGCAAAGGCCGACCGCGATTGCGCCTCGGTAGCCGCGGCTTCGGTGTTGGCGAAGGTTGCTAGAGACCACGTCATGGTGGAGCTCGCGGGCGAGCATCCGGGTTATGGTTTTGAAGGTCACAAGGGCTATGCGTCTGAGTTGCACATCAACGCCATTCGCACACTTGGGCCGAGCGCCGTTCATCGAAAAACTTGGCTAACGAAAATTCTGAGCGCAGGGGTAAACTGACATTCCAATGGACGAAAACGAATTCGAAGACTACGACCGCAACGCTGAACTTGCGCTCTACCGCGAATACCGCGACCTAGTAGGAACCTTCAAATATGTGGTCGAAACCGAGCGACGTTTCTACCTCGCGAACGAGGTGGACCTCAAGAGAGTCGACACCCCAACCGACTTTTACTTCGAGCTAGAGATGCGCGATGTTTGGGTTTGGGACATCTACCGCACCGACCGTTTCGTGAAAATGGTTCGCGTGCTGTCGTTCAAAGACGTCAACGTCGAAGAACTTTCTGGCAAGGCTTTCGAGCTGCCGAAGGCATTCACAGTCGGCGAATAGCCCGACTTATTCACACCTTTTGAACTACAACCCCTCGGATGCTCGCCGCATGCAATCGTTCATGCCATGTCAAACAACCGACGTCACATTCTCGGCCGCTATGGCGAAGAGGCTGCCGCCAATTACCTAACTGCACTCGGCTACGAAATCGTGGAGCGAAATTTTGCCTGTCGGGCGGGTGAAATCGATCTCATCGCTCGTGACAAAGACGCTTGGGTGTTTGTCGAGGTGAAAACGAGGTCTT
>JAURIU010000120.1 GCA_030832605.1 Rhodoluna sp.
GCGCTGAAAAACAAAAACATTCCCTTCATTCGAAGCAAGGTGGGCGACCGTTATGTGTTGGAAGCCTTGCAAGAGAATGCTTGGCTGCTGGGCGGAGAGGGCTCAGGTCACTTGTTGGCTTTAGACAAGCACACCACGGGTGACGGTTTGATCAGCGCGTTACAGGTTTTGCAAGCGTGCGTAGCCACCGGCAAAACAATGTCTGAGTTACTGGCCGATGTCACGCTTTTTCCGCAGGTGCTGATCAATGTGCGTTTGACCAAAGATCAAAACTGGAAAGACAGCCCTCAGCTGGCACAAGCCATGAAGGAAGTTGAAGCAGAGTTGGCAGACACGGGACGCGTCCTGATTCGGCCCAGCGGTACCGAGCCGCTGGTTCGCGTGATGGTCGAGGCGCGTGAATTGGCCGTGGCGCAACGCTGCGCTGAAAAATTGGCCAACACCCTTCGCTAAATCAGTACTTCAGTAAATCAAACGCTCGGGTTTGATTTCTTGCAGGATGGTGGTGGCAATTTCTTCAATCGATTTGGTGGTGGTCGAGAGCCACCGAATGCCCGATCGGCGCATCATTGATTCAGCATCAGCCACTTCTTGACGGCAGTTTTCAATGCTGGCGTATTTTGAGTTCGGGCGCCGCTCTGTTCGAATTTCTGAAAGTCGATCTGGGTGAAT
>JAURIU010000121.1 GCA_030832605.1 Rhodoluna sp.
CGGCGAAATGGTGACCGCCACCATGACTCTCACCGACGAACAGATGGAACTGTTCGCTCTCGAAATCGGTGCCGAGATTCTTCTGGTCGAGCCCGGTCAGCAAGAAGAGTTGGAACTGCAGGCTCTGTTCGATGACAGCGACGACGACGACGAAGCCGCCCAGGCCGCGCGTCCGCCGGTGATCACCGTCATGGGTCACGTCGACCACGGTAAGACCCGACTCCTCGACGCGATTCGTCGCGCCGACGTCGCCGCGGGTGAAGCCGGTGGCATCACCCAGGCGATCGGTGCGTACCAGGTGTGGACCGAGCACGAAGGCATCGAACGCGCCATCACCTTCATCGACACCCCGGGTCACGCGGCGTTCACCAAGATGCGTGCACGTGGTGCGCAGGTCACAGACGTCGTCGTCCTCGTTGTTGCGGCCGATGACGGTGTCATGCCCCAAACCATCGAGGCCATCAACCACGCCCGCGCTGCAGACGTGCCGATCGTCGTTGCCGTCAACAAGATCGACAAGGAAAACGCCGATCCTCAGCGCGTCCTCACGCAGTTGGCCGAGTACGAACTCGTTCCCGAGGCATGGGGTGGTGACACGATCGTCGTCGAGATGTCTGCCCAGCAGAACCTCGGTGTCGACGATCTCCTCGAGCAGCTGAACGTGGTGGCC
>JAURIU010000122.1 GCA_030832605.1 Rhodoluna sp.
CTTTATCGGCTTGCCTTTTGATTTGACCTCATCTGCTGTCTCTTCAGCAAGCTTTGCAAGCGCGCTCTTTTTATCTGCTCGAAACCCATCGATATCTAGCATTAACCTAGAGCGTTCACCTGTTGCGGTTTGAACAGCTAGGCGAGTGAGCTCTTGGAGAGCATCCAGTACTTCCCCATCCCCACCCACTAGGTGGGCAAGGTCGCCTCCTTCAATAACTAGCGCTGCTCGCTCATTTTCAACGCTAATTTCGATGTCGCCATCTAGATCTGCGATATCGAGTAAGCCTTCTAGGTAGTCAGCAGCGATGTCGCCCTCTTCTTCAAGGCTTGTCACTACAGTCTTTTCTTCGCTCATATCTTCTCCTTAGTATTTTGCCCCGTTTTGAGGCATTTAATGCTATTTGCGCCTTTTCTTCTTTTTCTTCTTTGGTTGTTCCCTCTGCCCTGTTGGTTTTGGCTCCTCTATGGCAACTCCTCCGCCATTGTTTTCAGCCTCTGGCTCCTGGCCTGACTTTTTCGCTTTCTTTGCTTGGAGCTCCTCCCAGGCGGGTGATCCTGGGGTTGGATTTCTCTTAATTACATAGAACTGCTGACCCCAGGTCCAGAAATTTGTTGTGGACCAGTAAATCAAAACTCCGATTGG
>JAURIU010000123.1 GCA_030832605.1 Rhodoluna sp.
CTTACCTTGCCCTTCATGCGCTCATAATTTGTTAGATCATCATCTGAGTTCGCAAAGCCAAGCCCGAGTGACTTAGAGATGTCACGAGTACCAAGGTTTGTTGTCATGATGATGACAGTGTTCTTGAAATCTACTGTTCGGCCTTGTGAATCTGTCAGGCGTCCATCTTCAAGTACTTGTAGAAGTGAGTTGAAGATATCTGGGTGAGCCTTTTCGATTTCATCGAAGAGAACAACTGAGAATGGACGACGACGTACCTTCTCAGTGAGCTGTCCGCCCTCGTCATATCCGACATACCCTGGAGGTGCACCGAACAAACGTGATGCTGTGTGACGCTCTGAGTACTCAGACATATCGAGTTGAATCAACGCATCCTGATCACCAAACAAGAATGATGCAAGTGTGCGTGAAAGTTCAGTCTTACCAACACCTGAAGGACCGGCGAAGATAAATGATCCGCCTGGACGACGTGGATCCTTTAGACCTGCGCGAGTACGACGAATTGCTTGTGACAACGCCTTGATCGCTTGATCCTGTCCGATAACACGGTTGTGTAGTTCATCCTCCATGCGAAGCAGACGTGCTGTCTCTTCTTCAGTAAGTTTGAATACAGGAATACCAGTTGAAAGAGAAAGTACCTGCG
>JAURIU010000124.1 GCA_030832605.1 Rhodoluna sp.
TTTCATCGTCAAGGTGCCCTGGGATATGGCCAATCAACAGATCGCCATTCACGCTGAACTCATTGACGAGGATGGTCGTCCAGTCTTGGTTAATCAGGCACCGCTGTCGCTCAATATCGGTTTCAGTGTCGGTCGTCCCGACGGATTACGCCCAGGTAGCGATATCGATCAGAACCTCGCCGTCCAGATTCCGCCAATCGCCTTGGCCCCTGGTCGAAGTTACGAATGGCGCATCTCTGTCGATGGCGAACATCGTCACGAGTGGAACCGCGGGTTCTTCGTGCGCACTCCTGCGACCCCTGAACAGCGTTAACAAAAAGACCCAGCCAACAGGCTGGGTCTTTGTACTGGAGCGGATGACGAGATTCGAACTCGCGACCCTCACCTTGGCAAGGTGATGCTCTACCAACTGAGCCACATCCGCAGGGTGGATGAAGTTTACCTGCCGAATTGCCACCAACAACCCGTCAAGAGACGGGTTCAAGGGGCTGTGCAGGGCTTCGGCGATCCCAAACACTTCCCGCCAACCCACCGATCACCAAAACTGCGCCAATGATCTGAGCCCAACCCAGATTCTGGTCGTAGATCAGCCAGCCGCCCAACACCGACACCACAGGGCTTCCCAGGGTCAATAACGAGG
>JAURIU010000125.1 GCA_030832605.1 Rhodoluna sp.
ACCAGCTCCAGCCAAAATTACTGTTGGGCCATGAAGTGAAAGAGCAGCTTCACGTTGCTCTTCATCTAAAGCCTCAAGAATGTCATCAACCTCGTAAGCCATTAGCTACTCAATTCGGAGGCAGATTCGATGCTCTCACCTAACCAGTGTTCAATGAGAGCTCTTGCGATAGAGATTCGATTAGGCAAAAGTATTTTGTATGCTTCAGCTTTTAGCTCTTCACGAGTAAACCAGCGCAGCCTTGCTATTTCGATACCGTCAGGTTTGATATCTGTTGCTTTTGAATTAGCTGAAAGCTTTGCGGTGAAGCCAAGCATTAGCGAATAAGGAAAAGGCCAGGCCTGTGAACCAAGGTATTGCGGCTCACTAACTTCTAAACCACTCTCCTCCAACATCTCTCTAACCACTGCCTGCTCAAGAGATTCAGCAGCTTCAACAAAGCCAGCCAATACCGACCAACGATTCTCTGCCCAACTTCCTTGAGTCCCTAAAAGAATTCGATCTTGGTCATCGATGATGCTGACAATTATGGCTGCATCAGTTCTTGGAAAGAGCTGTCTGCTTTCTTGAATACACGTTCTAGACCAGCCACCCTGAGCCATGATGGTGACCGCTCCACAGGTTGGGCAGTATTGA
>JAURIU010000126.1 GCA_030832605.1 Rhodoluna sp.
GACGACGCGTGTACGACGTAGTACCAGCAACAATGAGTTTCGGGCGGTGCTGCAATGCAAGTGCACGCACTTCTTCCATGTCGATGCGCTCATCGCCAGGCGACACCTTGTAGGAAACAAAGTTGTAAAAGATGCCACTGGCATTCACAGGAGATCCGTGGGTGAGGTGACCGCCGTGGTCGAGGCTCAAACCAAGAACGGTGTCTCCATGATTCAAAAGGCCTAGATATACCGCCATATTTGCGCTTGCCCCAGAGTGTGGCTGCACGTTGGCGTGGTCGGCACCGAAGAGTTTCTTGATGCGTTCAATGGCAATGCTCTCAATATCGTCGACAATGGCGTTACCGCCGTAATAGCGCTTGCCGGGGTAACCCTCGCTGTACTTGTTAGTGAGTACAGAACCAGTTGCACGCATCACTGCTGGCGATGTGAAGTTTTCACTTGCAATGAGCTGCAGACCCGTGACTTGACGCTTGAGCTCGTCGTCGATGAGAGAGAAAACAACGTCTTCGCTTTCGAGTTCTGATGGCCAATTTTTTGGGGTGCTCATTTTTGTGCTCCGAAATTGTTTGCTTCTTCACGTTCGATGTCGCCGAGTTGTGCAACGCGACGTTCGTGACGACCACCTTCA
>JAURIU010000127.1 GCA_030832605.1 Rhodoluna sp.
CCACCGACACCGATGCCAGGTCGCTGCGCGCGGTGCACGAGCATTGCGGCATTCCAGCGCATCCAGGCGCGGTAAGTGCGCTCTACCTTTTCGTCACCAGGGAACTCGGCCTCATTCTCAGGGGCGATGGTGTTGATGTAGTCGGTGGTTGGAACCATCGGTACGTTCAACTGGAGTTCGTGTGAGCGACGCAGCAGGTTCAACATGATTTCGCGAGCACGACCACGGCCGTGGACGCGGGCGATAGCGTCTAGAGACTCAAGCCACTCGCTGGTTTCCTGTGGGTCTTGGTCAGGGGTGTTGACCGCAAATGCATCCTGGTTGTTAATGGACACCGACATCCTCTTTCGTGGGGGATGGACAAAGATTAACGAAAAGCTTTGGTAAAGCCTCATAAGAGTTTATGCCGACATGGGGAAGCATTTGTGTGTTTTGCTAGTTCGGAGTTGAAAAGACTCAAGCCAATTTTTGTAGCACGGACTAAAACATGACTTTGATCATCGGCGACCACGCTCCAGACTTCGAACTAACCAACCAGTATGGCGAAACCGTGAAGCTAAGCGACTTCCGAGGCAAGAAGCCCGTAGTGCTTGTCTTTTACCCACTTTCGTTCTCAGGCATCTGCACC
>JAURIU010000128.1 GCA_030832605.1 Rhodoluna sp.
TCCTTTTGTTGGTTTTTTTTCTTCTTTATTTCAGAAGCAAGTTCTATTGTCTTGTCAAGAAAATCTATTTTAGATTTAAGTCTAAAAGATAAATTTTGAAGTCTATTAAATTCTTGAGTAGAGTTAGATTCTTTAGAAAGAATATACAAAGCCTTTTGAATAAGTTCTACTTCTTCTCTATTAAGATTGTATCTAGGCATCTGATTGATCCTCGTCATAATACCAGTTATGTCTGGGATTTTTTACAAAATAAGCAGCTACGTAAAAGATTACAATAGCAGTTATTTGAACAAATAAAGATTCAGTAATTGCTATATAAAAAAGATAAATAAGATCAAAAATTGTCATAGTGGGCCGGGTGGGGATTGAACCCACGACCGACGGATTATGAGTCCGCTGCTCTAACCACTGAGCTACCAGCCCGTGACATTCGTAACTGTGACGAATGTTTAGTGCTAATTGTGAAAAAAAGAACAATGTAAATGCTACTATAATGGGCATGATAACATTAATTATTTGCTCAACAATTGCACTAGGTCTTTTTAAGATGGCGGAAAAAGCCATTAAAGACTATGACTATGGACATATTAGTATTCAAGAGTTTGATACAGTCCATAAAGAGTCAT
>JAURIU010000129.1 GCA_030832605.1 Rhodoluna sp.
AAGTCTCTGCACCCAACTTTGAATATGCCCTTGCTGCATATTACTTAATTGCGCCATCTGAGTGTTCTTCAAACTTAGCTCGCTTTGATGCAATGCGTTATGGCCTGCGCGTGGGCGATAAGGATGGAGCATCTGCAGAGTCAGTCATGAATTTCACTCGCGAGGTTGGATTTGGCCGTGAAGTAAAGCGACGCATCATACTTGGAACCTACGCTCTTTCATCTGGTTACTACGACGCTTACTACGGCAGTGCGCAGAAAGTTCGCACACTTATCACTCAAGATTTCAACAAAGCATTTGAAAAGGCTGATGTTTTGGTTTCACCAACATGCCCAACAACAGCGTTTAAAATCGGTGAAAAGGCTAATGATCCGCTAGCTATGTATCTCAATGACATTGCAACAATTCCGGTGAACATGGCTGGTATCGGTGGAATGTCATTGCCTTCAGGAGTTGCAGACGAAGATGGTCTACCAGTTGGTTTCCAGATCATGTCACCGGTGATGAAAGATGATCGAATGTATTCAGTAGGCGCAGCCCTTGAAGCAGCTTTGCTTTCCAAGTGGGGCGCACCATTGCTTTCAACAATTCCAGCGTTAGCAGGTAGCAAATGAGCC
>JAURIU010000012.1 GCA_030832605.1 Rhodoluna sp.
AGGCCGATATTTCTTCGAATCTGCCGACTTTCAATCTGGTTGGCCTGCCCGATGCCTCCTTGAGTGAGGCCTCGTCAAGAGTCAGGTCGGCGTGTAGCAACACTGGGTTTAACCTGCCTGCGCGTCGAATCACAGTGAATCTATCTCCAGCAGCAGTGCACAAGCACGGTTCGGCATTCGACTTGAGCATCGCCGTTGCGGTTCTCTGTGCCGCGGGCCAGTTTTCGATTCAACACACCAGATCTAGTGTTTTCATCGGTGAGTTGGCACTCGATGGCTCGATTCGACGGGTGAGTGGTGTTTTGGCCATGGTTCTTGCCGCGGCGCGGGCTGGCTTTGAGATTGTCTATGTGCCCACCGCTAATCTCGCCGAGGCTAGTTGTGTGGAAGGCGTAAAAGTTATCGCAGTCAGCCATCTCGGCGAAGTGCTGAATGGGTTTGGTGTTGCCACCAAGGCTTTGAGAAGCACCGAAATCGTGAGCGCTCCTTTGTCAGTAAGTCGAGAGTCTCAAACCCTTTGTATGTCAGAGGTGAGGGGTCAATCCGAGGCGGTCGATGCAGCAGTCGTGGCGGCGGCAGGTGGGCATCACATGATTATGGTCGGAACCCCGGGTTCAGGAAAAACCATGATTGCCCAGCGATTGCACACGCTTTTGCCCGAACTCAACCAAGATGAGGCCATCGAGCTTGCGGCGATGCGTTCACTGGTGAACCGCCAGAGCTTCGACACGCTTGATTACGCAGCCCCAATCGAGGCGCCGCACCACAGCGCTTCGATGGTTTCAGTGATTGGTGGGGGTTCGGGGGTTCCCAAGCCGGGCCTAGCATCGCTTGCCAGCCACGGCGTCTTGTTTCTTGATGAAGCGCCAGAGTTTTCGGCGGTCACCATTGATGCCTTGCGCCAGCCACTCGAATCGGGTGACATTACTCTTTCGCGGGCCACGGCATCGGTTCAATACCCAGCCAAATTTCAGCTTGTTTTGGCGGCAAACCCGTGCCCGTGTGGCAAGGGGCAAATCAAAGCCGACGCCTGTCAATGTGCCGAGCGAATTAAGGCGCGCTATCTCGCAAAAATCTCTGGGCCGATTCTCGATCGACTAGACATTCAACTCTCGGTAAGGCCGGTCTCGCCTTCAGTCTTGACTGCAGGCTCAACCTCGGTTGAGACCTCACAGCAACTTCGCTCCAAGGTGACTGCCGCCAGGCTAAGGGCGTCGACGCGATTGGGTCCACATGGCCTCAGGTTGAATGCTCACGTGCCTGGGTCGGTGCTTAGAAAAGAGCTACGCATCAACTCGTCTAGCACGAAGATTCTCGATGATGCGCTTCAGCGCGGTCGAATAAGCATGCGCGGCTATGACAAGTGCCTACGGTTGGCCTGGACCAACGCCGACTTAGCCGGCCGTAATGAACCTGATTCAAGCGATGTTGCAAAAGCGCTTTGGCTAAGGGGAGTTGCAAGCCAACTCGCGTTGAGCCGTGGTTGAGTCGGTGCCAGCAACTGAAGGCAATCGCGTGATCACAGCCGACACCGAACCTAACCACGAAGAGCTGGCCAGCGTCTGGTTCAGCATTATGTGTGAGCCCGGTGACGAATTTGCTGGCTACATCAGGCAATCACTCGGCGTTTCAACGGCTCTGCGGTTCGTGAATGCCGGCAACTCGGGTGAACTTGTCAGGCAACTAGCTCAAGCAAGAGTTCAAGATATCGGCACCGCGCGTTTTGGCGATCTCGACAGGGTTGCGGGTGACGCGCTTGCTCGCTGGAGGCCGCGCCTATCTGCGACGGCCTTGACCCAAAGCCACGACTGGTTGAAGCGCTCTAAGTCTTGGCTCATCACCCCCGAATCAGAACTTTGGCCTGAAAACCTAAATCACCTCGGATGGGCGGCTCCCGCTGTTCTTTGGGGAAGGGGCTCACCCATGGCCTTGGCAGCAACCAACCAGTCGCTTTCGATAGTTGGTTCACGCGGTGCCACCAACTACGGCGCTTGGGTCACGGGCGAGTTGATCACGGAGCTTCGCCCCTTCAACATCTCGATTGTCTCGGGCGGGGCATATGGAATCGATGCCGCCGCCCATCGAGCAGCGCTTGCCGCCGGGCTCACAACCGTTGCGGTTTTGGCTGGGGGAGTCGATCGCCTCTACCCGGCTGGAAACCATGAGCTGTTCGACGCCATCATCGCAAAAGGGGCCGTTGTCTCAGAATTGCCACCTGGCTCAAGCCCAACAAAATGGCGGTTTTTGCAGAGAAACAGGCTGATTGCAGCGATGTCAGACGCAACACTCGTGGTTGAGGCTGGCAAACGTTCGGGGTCGATCAGCACGGCTAACCACGCCACCGAACTCGGTCGACCAGTGGGGGCGATTCCTGGGCCAATCACGGCCTCAAGTTCGCACGGTTGCAATCGGCTCATTCAGTCAGGACAAGCCGAGTTGATTCAAGATGACGACGATCTTCTGAACCTTCTAGGCCTACATTCGCGGCTTTCATCGATCGATGTTGATCCAACCGACAATCTGGGACCTCTCGAAACGAGACTGCTAGATGCACTTTCGATCAGACCAACCGAACCAACTACGGTCGCCCAGAGGGCAGGTTTAACCATTGTTGAAGCCAACGTGGCCTTCACCCAGTTGAACCTTTCACAGTTAGCGGTGAGTACTGAGAAAGGTTGGGCGCGATTGGGCGCTATCTGAGTCTTACTTGAAACTGCTGAGAAATCGGGCTCGTTTCGTTGAAGTGAAACTACGCTCGAGATTGTGAACATCGAGAAGACCATTGCCGAGTTTGAGCAGCAGCTCGCCTCGGGCCGAGGCTACTCGATTAACACCGTCAAGGGTTATGTCTCAGACATCCGCGAATTCACCGAATTTCTTGCAAAACGTGACGGTTCGATCGAATCAATCTCACTCGACGACCTTCGCGACTGGCTTTTTCAGCTGACGCAAAGAGGGCTCGCGAAAAGTTCCATGGCGCGAAAGAGTGCATCGGTGAGGTCATTCACCGCGTGGCTGCTAGCCACTGGTAAAGCCAACACAGACCCAGGTTTGCGACTTCGAACACCAAAAGTTGGTAGGTCTTTGCCCAAGGTCGTTTCGCACGAATCGCTTGCCACCATCTTCGAACTGCTCAACGCCGAAGCAGTTGCCGAGAACCCTCTGGGCATTAGAGACAAAGCCATCGTCGAGTTGCTCTACGCAACTGGAGCTCGCGTGAGCGAGATTGCGTCACTCTCGATAGACGACATCGATTCGAGTCGCCAGTTGCTGCGTGTGATGGGCAAGGGTTCAAAGCAGCGCATGGTGCCTTATGGTCAGCCTGCTGCCGACGCCTTAGAACAGTGGATGTCGGTGGGCCGACCACAGCTGCTGAACGAAAAGTCACGCGGCGACCTGTTTTTGAATTCCAAAGGCTCAAGAGTTGGCGTTCGCCAGATTTACTCGGTGGTCGCCGATCTACTCGCTGTGACCCCGGGAGGCTCGGCAGGCCCGCACTCGCTCAGACACAGCGCGGCAACCCACCTGCTTGATGGTGGCGCCGATCTGCGCGCAGTTCAAGAACTTCTAGGCCATGCGAGCCTCGGAACGACTCAGATTTACACCCACGTGAGCATAGAGCGGCTTAAGTCTGGCTATCAGAACGCGCATCCGAGAGCCTAGACATTGCCCTGGGGTTGAAGCCTGCTTGGCGACAGTTCGCCGGTAAACCGCTCGGGTGAGAGATAACCGCGGGTATCGGTTCTAACACCCCAGTGCAGGCAAACGCCCTCGCAGTGACCGTCTTTTTCCCCAAAACAGACGCGTCCGAATGGTTCGCCAGCTTGCAGGCTCTGCCCCACTGAAATGTCTTTAGCCAGGCAAGCAGGTTCAACTTCGCTTGAGAGCCCATCGCCATGCCGAAGCACTATGACCGGTCGACCAAACACCAAGCCGGCAAAATGCACAAAGCTCGCGGTGGGGCTCACCAGCGTCTCGGTATCGCCGACCGCGTAGTCGACCCCGCGGTGACCAGCACCCCAGGGGGTTTCGGGTTGTCGAAACTTGCGGTGGGGCTCTATGTCGCTCGAAAGCACGGGCAACCAGAGTGCTTCGCGGCTCGCCGATCCCTTCCAAAAAGGCGCTCGCAGATCGAATTTGGCAACCGCGGCCCGGTTCTCAATTACGAAAACCCCAAAAACAGCCGTGAGGGCAAAAATACCTAGGAGCAAGCGGCGCTTTGAGTCGAACATCCATTGATAATCGACGATTAATTCCACACCAAAACAGCACGATCAGAATCTGTGCAAAAGTCGCGAGATTGGCTAGATTTCAGGGCAATCGCCCTGTTAGACTTCTTTCAGCGGCATGTCGCTAAAGTCCCATGAAAATGAGCCTCTAGAAGCACGCCGACTTCGCGTGCCGATCAACATCAAGATCAACTCGGTCTAACGAAAGTTAGCTGATTCTTATGCGGCACCAGGTGTGAAGAGAATCCTCTCTTCGCGTTTAACTGAGTGGCGCTTCATCGCGCCGAAAAGGAGTACTGCCATGGCAGTAGTAACAATTCGCCAGCTGCTCGACAGCGGCGTTCACTTCGGACACCAGACCCGTCGTTGGAACCCAAAGATGCGTCGTTTCATTCTGACCGACCGTTCGGGCATCTACATCATCGACCTACAGAAGTCGCTTGCTCACATTGACAGCGCTTACTCGTTCGTCAAAGACACCGTTGCAAACGGTGGCAGCATCTTGTTCGTAGGAACCAAGAAGCAAGCCCAAGAAGCCATTGCCGAGCAGGCAAAGCGCGTAGGCATGCCTTACATCAACCAGCGTTGGTTGGGTGGACTATTGACCAACTTCCAGACCGTTCAGAAGCGTCTTGCACGCCTCAAGGAACTTGAAGTCATGGACTTCAACGACTCGAGCAAGAGCGGCCTAACCAAGAAGGAACTTCTCATTCTTCGTCGCGAAAAGGACAAGCTAGAGAAGTCACTCGGTGGTATTCGTAACGTCAACAAGACCCCAAGCGCCATCTGGGTAGTCGACACCAACAAAGAGCACCTAGCCATCACCGAAGCCAAGAAGCTTGGCATTCCGGTAATCGGCATCCTAGACACCAACTGCGACCCAGATGAGGTCACCATTGGTATTCCAGGAAACGACGACGCTATTCGCTCGGTTGCACTGCTAACCCGCGTGATCGCAGACGCAGTTGCCGAGGGTCTAATCGCCCGTACCACCAAGAACGAAGAGGCCGCTGAGCCTCTAGCCGAGTGGGAGCGTGAACTGCTAGAGCAGGGCACCGCTGCCGCAGAGACCGTCGAGGCACCTGCCGCTGAAGCAGCAGCCCCTGCCGAGGCAGAGAAGGAAGCAGAGTAATGGCTAACTACACCGCAGCCGACGTAAAGGCTCTTCGCGAGCGCTCAGGCGCTGGCATGATGGACTGCAAGGGCGCACTAGACGAAGCCGATGGCAACGTTGACAAGGCCATGGAAGTTCTTCGTCTCAAGGGACTCAAAGGCGTTACCAAGCGTGAAGGTCGCACCACCAGCAATGGTTTGGTTGTAGCCCGCGTAGCTGGTGGCGTCGGTTACCTGACTGAACTTGCCTGCGAGACCGACTTCGTTGCAAAGGCAGAGAAGTTCGTTGCCCTGGCAGACCGCATCGCAGACGCAATCGTCGCTGGAGATGCTCGTTCACTAGAGGCTGCGCTTGCTGCACCGCTAGAGTCGAGCACCGTAGCCGACGTAATCAACGACGAAGCAGCCATTATGGGTGAAAAAGTTGAGCTACGTCGTGTTGCCGCTCTAGAAGACGCAGCGATCGATGCCTACCTGCACCGAACCAGCAAAGACCTTCCTCCACAGGTTGGTGTTCTAGTTGCTTACTCGGGTGCAAGCGCTGAGACCGCTCACGATGTCGCTGTGCACATTGCAGCGTTCTCACCGAGCGTGCTTCGTCGTGAAGACGTGCCTGCAGAAACCGTTGAGACCGAGCGTCGCATTGCCGAAGAAACCGCTCGCAACGAAGGCAAGCCAGAGGCTGCTCTCACCAAGATCGTTGAAGGCCGCGTTACCGGTTACTTCAAAGAGAACGTTCTTCTCGAGCAGGACTTCGCAAAAGACAACAAGCAAAGCGTTGGCAAGGTTCTCGAGTCGGCAGGCGTGACGGTTTCTGCCTTCGTGCGCTTCCGCGTCGGTGCATAACTAGCGAAAAATCACGGATGAGGCTCGGTCGATGACCGAGCCTTTTTCCTTATTTTGCCTAGGATAGGAAAGTGAATGGAGGATCAAATGCCAACTAAGCGCAGAGTGCTTTTGAAGCTATCGGGTGAAGCTTTCGGGGGTGGCAGCCTAGGTGTGAATCCAGTGGTCGTTTCAGAAATCGCAAAAGAGATTGCCGAGGCTGCGAAGACAACCGAAATCGCAATCGTCGTCGGTGGCGGAAACTTCTTCAGAGGTGCTGAGCTTTCACAAAGCGGTATGGACCGATCGCGAGCCGACTACATGGGCATGTTGGGCACCGTCATGAACGCCCTAGCGCTCCAAGACTTCTTAATTCAAGCCGGCGTTGACACTCGTGTGCAATCTGCAATCACAATGTCTCAAGTCACAGAGCCATACATTCCGCTGCGAGCCATTCGCCATCTTGAAAAAGGCCGCGTAGTGATTTTCGGTGCTGGTGCCGGGTTGCCATACTTCTCGACCGATACCGTTGCGGCTCAGCGTGCGCTTGAGATTCACGCAATCGAAGTTCTAGTGGCAAAAAACGGTGTAGACGGGGTTTACTCGGCCGACCCAAAGAAAGACTCGAGCGCAAAACTGCTCAAAGAAATCACCTACCAAGACGCACTCGTTCGTGGCCTCAAAGTGGTCGACGCAACCGCGTTCAGCCTATGCATGGACAACAAGATGCCAATGCGCGTCTTCGGAATGCAGGGCACTGGCAACATCACCGACGCGATCAAGGGTAAAAAGATTGGAACTTTCGTAACCGCTTAGGTTCGAAAGGGAATTGGAGATAAAAATGATTCAGACTGTTCTGGCTGAAGCCACCGAGAAGATGGAAAAGGCCGTCGAGGCTGCCAAAGACGACTTTGGAACGATCCGCACCGGACGCGCCAACCCGGCAATGTTTCAGAAAATCATCGTTGACTACTACGGCACGGGCACTCCGCTCGGCAACCTGGCGAGCATCCAAGTTCTTGAAGCCCGCAGCCTAGCGATTACCCCTTACGACAAGGGCGCCCTCATGAACATCGAAAAGGCAATCAGGGATGTTCCGAACCTAGGTGCTCAGCCAAACAACGATGGCACCGTGATACGCGTGACCCTTCCAGATCTAACCGAAGACCGCCGCAAAGAATACGTAAAGCTGGCTAAGGCTAAGGCTGAAGACCACCGCGTTTCGGTGCGCAATATTCGCCGCAAGGGTAATGACGATCTAGCCGCCTTGAAGAAAGACGGCGCGGCTGGTGAAGACGAAATCGCTAGAGCCGAAAAAGAGCTCGACTCACTAACCAAAAACTTCGTGGACTCAATCGACAACGCTCTGAAGCACAAAGAAGCCGAGTTGCTCGAGGTCTAATGTCACAAACTCAGAGTGCACCGGGGGAGCGCAGCCTCTCAAAGTCAATTTTTTATGGACTTTTGCTCGGTTTCGCGTTTCTGGGCTCGATCCTGTTTGTAAAAGCACTGCTGTTCGTTTTGCTCGCAGCAGCGGTTGCGGCTGGCGCTTGGGAACTATCGACGGCACTTCGCAAGGCTGGCTGGTATGTGCCGAGGGTTCCAGTAATCTTCGGAACTTTGGCGATTATGCCGGCGACATTTTTCGGGGGTGCGGTCTGGCAGTGGGGCATAACGGCCGCCATGATTTTCTTTCTGGTGCTCTGGCGCACGGTTCACCTACTTTGGGAAAGGCGTGAATCAATCACGCAGTCTTTCACAAAATCGATTAGAGATTTCAGCGCTTCAGCTTTCGTGGTTATTTACCTACCACTCACCGCCTCGTTCACCATTCTGCTTCTTGCCCGAGATGACGGTGCAGCTTGGGTGATTCAGTTTGTGGTGCCAACTGCGCTGATCGACACCTTCGGCTATTTGGTCGGCAGAAAGTTCGGTAAGACTCGAATCGCGCCGGGTGTGAGCCCTAAGAAATCTCTCGAAGGTCTCTTTGCAAGTATTTTTGCCGGTGTCACTTCTTCGGTTCTGCTCATGGTTTTCGTTCTCAAACACGACTGGTACTTCGGTCTGCTCAGCGCTGGTGTCATTCTGCTCGCAGCCGTCTTCGGTGACCTCGCCGAATCGCTGATCAAGCGAGATTTGGGCGTAAAAGACATGTCGACTTGGTTGCCTGGTCACGGCGGAATGATGGATCGCCTCGATTCGATGCTGCCCGCGGGTCTCGTCATGTATCTGTTCGCGACACTGCTCTTTCCGATGAGTTAGGCGCAGCAACCATGTCGTTTCCTTTCCCACGCGCCAAACCAAACAAGCTCGGGTACCGCCCAGCCGATGTCGATGAATTCATCGCTGAGGCTAGAGAAGTTTTTAACTCAAACCAAATCGACGCCGCACCAAACATTCGCGTGAAAGTGTTCCCTCTCGAAAAAGGCGGCTATTCGGTCAGCGCCGTGGATGCTGCGCTCGACAAACTCGAAGACACCTTTGTCGCACGCAAACTGCAGCGAGTTATTGACGCGGGCCAACTCGATGATTTGCTCGACAGGTTGAACGAACTGAAAGTGCTCTTGGTTGGTCGAGTTGAACGGCCAGCGCGCAAGCGTTTCTCCACCACCGGATACATATATCGTGGCTACAGCCGCAAAGAGGTTGACCTTTTCGTGGGTCAGGTAAACGCCCACTTGGATGGCGGCGAGAAAATGTCGGTAGATGCGGTTAGAAAAGTCTTATTCACACCAAAAAGGGGCGGGTATGTCGAAAGCCAGGTTGATCTATTCATCGATAAAGTCGTCGAGCTCATTCAAATTGAAAAAGTTATCTAGAGCTGTAGTTGCACTTTCGTTGCTGGTTGGTTTGACCGCAACCGGTGGGGTCACGGCTGTCGCCACAACTCAAGTCGAGCAAGCGCCGGTAGTTTTCACGGCAACCAACGCAGCCAAAGCGGTTGCCAAACTCGTTGTAAAGGGTCGTGCCCCACAAACCGGTTATGACCGTGACCTCTTTTCTGACGGTTGGGGAAAGATCGGCTCTTGCGATGCTAGAAACTATGTTTTGGCTCGCGATTTGCGCAAGATTGTCTGGCGCGCGGGTGAAACCTGCATCGTTGAGTCGGGTGTTCTGAATGACCCGTACACCGGCAAAACCATTAATTTTCTGCGCGGTCGATCTACATCAATCAAGGTGCAAATTGACCACGTTGTAGCGATTAGTGATGCATGGCAAAAAGGTGCTCAAAAGTGGAGTTATGCCAAGCGCTACAACTTCTATAACGACCCACTAAATCTTCTCGCAGTCGATGGCCCAACCAACGGTTCCAAGGGTGACGGTGACACTGCAACTTGGTTGCCACCAAACAAGGCGTACCGCTGCGCCTACGTGGCCCGCCAAGTAGCAGTGAAGCTGAAATACAGCGTTTGGGTGACCACCGCAGAGAAGTCTGCAATGAGTACGGTTCTCGCAAAGTGCCCGACCACTTCTTTACCCACCAAATAGGTCGCTGGTAGACTGTGATTTTGAGTCTGCGAACGAAGCCGAGGTGATTTCATGGGCCGCTATGCCGCCGATGTTGACACACTTTCAGCCAAACTTCGAAAAGCGATCGTCAAGCGTTTTAAGTTAGAGCACGTCGATTTTGATGAGCTAAAAATCAAAAATAGAAAGAAATCCTTTGCTTACGCGGGTTTCTTCTTCACAACCTCAATTGTGGCCGTCACCATTGTTGACCCATATTCCGCGGCTCTGGCGAACAGCGCTTACTGGTATTACCCAGCAGAAAACGGCGAAACCGACGAGCAAATTTACGGCTGGAAGAGCACCCAAACGGTGTCGTTCTCGCGTGGAAAGTTCAAGGTCGTAACCGGGCAAGCCGCCGTCGAACTTTTCGTCGACATCGCCGACGTGCCAGACCCTGGCACGGCCAAGGCATACGCCTACGAGCAGGTAACCAAGCTCGGTTGGGGTCGCGACCAATACTCGTGCCTAGTTAAGCTCTGGGAGCGCGAATCAAACTGGCGTCACACCGCGATGAACAAGAGCTCAGGTGCATACGGCATCCCGCAATCACTACCGGGCATCAAGATGGCCAGCGAGGGCAGTGACTGGCTGACCAACCCCGAAACTCAAATTCGCTGGGGTCTGGGCTACATCAAAGGACGTTATTCAACGCCTTGTGGAGCACTTGCCCACTCCGATCGCCTCGGGTGGTACTAGTGCCTAGATCGAATCGGCCAAAACGTTCAAAACAAGCCAAGACCGAAGAACCAGAAATCAATCGCGGCGTTCTCTACGGCGTGCGTCGCAACGAAGTAAAGCGCGGCGTTGAGTACACGGTTCAGACTCACTCCGGTTCTTCTACCGAAGAGTCGAAAACGTGGGTCTGCCCTTTCTGCAGCCTTAGAATCGGCCAAGGCACGGGTCACATAGTCGCCTGGGATGAACTTCGCGGGTCAGACAACCGTCGCCATTTTCACACCGAGTGTTGGAAAAAGTTTCAAGGACCGCTGTGATCGAGATTGATATTCGCTCGGGGGTCGAGTTGCCGAGCATCCGTGAAGAAATAACCCTTCACACTGCCGATGGACTAACCCTGGTTGGAGAGCTCGCGTCACCGGTCGGCAAAGCACCAATTGCCACAATTCTTACTCTGCATCCGCTGCCAACGCACGGTGGCTTCATGGATTCGCACGTTTTGCGTAAACTAGCCAACCGACTTCCCGCGCTGACCGGCGTTGCCGTTCTTCGATTCAACACCCGAGGCACGAGCTCGCCTCGTGGCACCAGCGATGGCGAGTTCGAAGGGGGAGTTGCCGAGCGATTCGACTTGGATGCTGCGCTGGAGTTTCTCGAGTCGCGGGGTTTGCCGAACATTTGGTTGCTGGGTTGGTCGTTCGGTACCGAGTTGGCTTTGAAGTATGGCTACAACAAGAACGTTCGCGGTGCGATTTTGCTCTCACCGCCGCTCCATCGCACATCTGAGGACGAACTGCGCAACTGGAATGGTTCAAACAAGCCCGTAATCGCCTTGGTGCCCGAGTTTGACGATTATCTTGTGCCTGAGGCGGCTGAGATGCGTTTCGAGCCTCTGCAAGGCGCTCAAATTGTTGCAATCGAGGGCGCAAAGCACCTCTGGGTTGGCGAAAATGCCACAAAGTCGGTTATCGATGAGGTTGTTCGGGTGGTTACGCCAGAGTTTTACCCGCTGCCAACCCACTATCGCGCCTAGTTCACGCTTAGGCGGGAAACTACCGACCGGTTTGCCTAGGAACCCAGACTTGGCGAATGATCAGCATGATCGAGGCGGCTACCGGAATCGCAACCAAGGCACCCAAGATTCCCAACAGCGCACCGCCCGCAAGGGCAGCCACAACCACAACCGCGCCCGGAACGGCTACCGCTTGGTTCATGATTCGTGGAGACAACACATAAGCCTCGATCTGCATGTAGATCAGATAGTAGATCGCTGCGATTAGAGCAACGTTTGGGCTTGTAGTCAGTGCCACAATCACTACGATGGTCGCACCAGAGATGCTACCGACCAGTGGAATCAGCGCGAGCCCGAAGGTAATGCAGGCGAGCACAAGTGAGAATTCGATGCCAAGAATCGACATCATTGTGAATCCGAGTGTTGCGTTGATGAGTGCGATCGTGACTTGCCCCATCACGTAGCGACCCACAGAACCCGCAATTTGCTCCGAGAGGTTTGAGAAGGTGTCGCGCTTTGAGGCTGGAACCAGCGAATAGATCCAGTTCTTCAGGCGCGAAAGTGATGACATGAAGTAGAGGCTCAGTGTTAGAACTATCAATGCGCCTAAGAAGCCGTTGAACACGGTCAAGCCCACCTGCACCACGCCACCCACCAAGGTTGGCCAGTTGCTGTTGTCGGTCAGGTATAGGGCTGCGTCTTCGATGGCCTTGCTTACCGAACCGTCAAACTGTTTGTCGAGGCTAACAACAAGGTCCAGCTGCTGCACCGAGCCAAGTAGAGTAGGCGCACTCTCGATGAAGTGACCGGTTTGCTCAATCACCATCGGCAAAATCGACCATATCAAAGTGCCCAAAACAATCAGCAGGGTGCCTACGACCGTGAGGATCGCCAAACCACGCTTGAATTTCAACTTGCTTTCGATGAACGAAACGATCGGCTCGAGACCGAGTGCAATGAAAAGCGCCAGAGCAACGTAGGTGAAAATGTTTGCCAAAGTCACTAACGCGTTGCCTAGGGCAAGAGCCGTCAGAACACCTAGGCCACCGAGCAACCCAATTTGAAACGCGTTGCTGATTCGAGTTCCCTTGTTGTCCATGTTCGGTCTCCTAGGCCTTGGGTGCGAGCTTTAGTCTCTGGTTAGATTTTGCTGTGCGTTTTCAACAACTTCTCGCAAGTTGTGCAGGTATTGCGCAACTGCGTCGCGCTCAACGTTCAGCTTCGCGATTTTGCCTTTGAGTTTGTGGAGCTGTTTTGCAGCGTGTGACTGTGCTTCAGAGAGGATGCTGCGCGCTTCTGCTTCAGCGGCCAGAAGGATGGCCTCTGCCTTTTCGCGTGCCTCGTCGGTGGTGCGCTTGGTGTGAGCCCTGGCGGCGGTTTCTAGGGTTTCTGACTCGAGCTTGGCCGCATTGGCTCTAGTTCTCGCCTGAGCGAGCATGGCGTTGGCTTCGTCTAGATAGCGTTGAGTGGCGGCAACGGCATCTTGGTGCTTGCGCAGATAATCTGCTTCTGCTTCTGCTCGGCGCGCGGTCACCTCAAGCTCTAGGTCGACTCGGGCTTGCTCAGAAAGAAGGCTCCAGGCACTCTCGGCATTTAGGTTTTTGTTTTGCGCTTTTGAGGCGATGAGCTTCTTCTCGCTCTGTTCGCGATCGAACGCGGTTCTGGCTGCCTCGATTTCACGTTTTGCGGTAGCGCGCATTCTCGCCACTTCGGTTGCAATGGCCCCTCGGGTGGCACCGGCTTCTTGCATAGCGTTTTCGACCATACGCGTCGATTCGGTTCGAGCTTGCTCGACCAGTGCGTCGTAGTCTGCTTTAGCCGCGGCCGAGTGGCGCTCTGCACGTCTGCTCGCCTCGGCAACAACTGAGTCGTAATACTCACGAGCTTCTGCGCGAAGAGTCTCAAGTTCGGCGTCTACTTCTTGAAGAAGCCTTTTGCGCTCGGCCTCGGCCTCGGCAACAATTCTGTTTGCCTGATCTTCGGCAGTGCTAAGAATCAGAGCTGCTCGAGCCCCGACCGTCGCATAGGTTGGTGCAACCGTTTCTTTTAGTTCGCGCTCAAATCGCGACGACGATTCATTGGCGGCTCGAAGCTCGGTAGCGAGCTGAGCATTTTGGTTAGAAAGCTGAAGCAACTGACGTCGCAGATCGCGCAGCGCGTCGTCAACCGCATCGCGGTCGTAGCCGCGCATTACGGTTGCAAATTCGGCGTCTTCAGTTGCCAAGATACTCGCTCCTAGACCCCTTGGGTAGACTTGAGGGGGCTTATTCCCAAGCCCTAAGTCTAGCCCGATTGGATAAGCGTGAAACTATTTGCGGCGATAGGACTCTTTGTCTTGTCGCTGTCGCTTGCCCTGGTTGGTGTTGCTCAGCGCACAGTTTGGGCGCCACCACCGGCTCACGTTCTAAATCTGAAATACGACGCTGAAAACCACTTCGCCGTTCTTGATCAGAAGACGCTTTCGACTTTTCCAGGCAATCCGACGGTCACGGTCGTCGCCGACGATAAAACTTTCATTTCCAGTGGGCGTGAGTCAGACATCCGCGCTTGGATTGCCGACTCTTCGTTCACCAGCATTCAGATCAAAGATGCCGACACCCTAGAGCTAGAGCCCGTTTCAAACTTTGGAATAGACCAGTCGCTCTCCCCACGCGGAAGCGACCTTTGGCGAGATGAAGCCAATGGCAAGCAAAAAGCCGAACTCGCGGTCAAGAACGAGCATGACGCAGCGGTTTTGATTGCCACCGACGGCCGTTCACCGGCACCTGGCCAAGTGACGGTCTCATGGCCGATTTCCTACGACCTAACTCCTTCAAACATTAACCTCATAGTTGCGGGCGTATTACTTGCCGCAGCTCTGATCGTTAACATGTTCTCGGTTTCCGAAGAGCGCCGTCGCCGTCGCCCTCAGCGCCGCGTGCCAAAGGCTCCGCAGGGACCAAAAACCCGCAGCCGCAAGTCGAACCTAGACATTCCACGTCGTGGCAGGCGCGTTGCCCGAAAGGTGTCGGTTGCCACCAGTGGGCTACTCGTGCTTGGTCTTCTATCCGGATGCTCACCCGCAGCCGCGCCCGTTGACCCAACGCCTTCGCCGTCTTCTGATGTGATCGCCGACCCGCCGGTTTTGGTCGAATCGCAGATTCAGAAGATCGTCACGAACGTTGCTATGTGGGCAAAAAAAGCCGATGGCGCTGCCGACAAGGCGATGCTGGAATCACGCTTCGAGGGTGCCGCACAGCAGATGCGAACGACCTATTACTACTTGATGTCAAAATCGAGCAAGAACGAGGCATTGCCAACAATCGAAGAGCGCATCACTTGGTCTTTACCGGCGTCTTCGACCATCTGGCCGAGAACCCTGATGGTTGTTACCGATGCGGTAGACAATAATTTGCCCCAGATGTTGGTGATGTCGCAGAGCTCGCCACGTGATCAGTACAAAGTCAGTTACGTTATTTCGCTAGTGCCGGGAGCCGCACTACCGCCGGTCGCCGCCGCTGAGGCAGGCGCTATCCCAGTCGCATCTGACTCCGCCTACCTAAAGGTCGTTCCTCGCCAACTTCCGTCAACCTATGGCGACGTCATCGACAAGGGCACACTAAGTGAGTTCTTTGGCCTATTCGACCTTGAGAATGACAAGTACTATGCTGATGTCTCGGCTCTAGAACAGGCTCAAGTTCAAAAGCTCACCAAAGCCAAAATCAAGTTCAAGCACTATCTCGGCTCTTCAAAGGTTCTTTCTCTCTCCACGGCCTCGGGCGGAGCGCTGGTTGCGGTTTACATGAAAGACGATTACACGATTAAGCCGATCAAGGTTGGTTCTGGTGTAACGGTTTCGGGTAACGAAAAGATCATGCTCGGAACCGCCGGTTCGGTCAAGGGTGTTCGAAGCACCTACGGCAACATGATGATTTTCTACGTGCCACCGCTGTCTGCCGATGAGAAAACCACCCTGCTCGGTGTAACTCAGGGTCTACTCTCTGTGAAGGGTCTCTAATGTCTTCGCTAAGCGGCGCATACGATCTCTCGGCGCTGAAGAAGGGGCCTGACGCGGGGGTCACCCCGGCTGCGACATCCGCTCAGTCAACTGCGCGCATTGCGGTTGCATCTCTCGTTCAGGACTGCACCGAACAAACCCTCAAAGCTGTGCTCGACCTATCGGCATCGGTGCCGGTTATTCTCGAGTTTCACGCCGACTCGGTTCGCACCATGGAGATTAGCGACCGTCTTCGTGCCGCTATTGAAAACTTGGATGGTCGACTCATTCTTGCTCGTATCGATGCGCAAATCGAACAGCGGGTTGGGCAGGCTTTCGGCATCAAAGGCGCTCCAACTGTGGTGGCCGTGGTTAAGGGTCAGCCTGTTCCGCTTTTTGAAGGCGAACAATCCGCCGAGGTGATTGAGCAAATCTTTGCTCGCGTTCTCGAAGTGGCCATTGAAAACGGGGTGACCGGGCAGGCCGAGGTCTCAGCCGAAGAAGCGGAGGTTCAGTTGCCTCCACTGCATCAGAAGGCCTTTGAGCTGATTGAGGCCGAAGACTACGACGGTGCAATTGATGTTTATGAGCAGGCGCTTCGCGAAAACCCGCGAGATGACCTGGCGATGGCTGGCCTAGCTCAGGTGAAGCTTCTCAAGCGCACTGCCGACGCTGATTTCGACAAGATTTCTGACCAGCCGCCAACGGGTCTCGACGAGTTGCTGGCTTGGGCCGACATCCAAGTTTCGACATCGAACGTCAAGGTTGCTTTCGATGCACTGCTCGATGCTTTTGAGCAGAGATTCGACGACCGCGAAACAATCAGAAAACACATCGTCGAATTGTTTGCCGTGATCGACCCGGCCAACGCAGATCTTGCCGCCGCAAGGCGACGTTTGGCTACGCTGCTTTACTAGTTCGCTGGCTTAAACCAAACAGCGGCCAGGGGAGGCACGCTGATGGTGGCAGAGTGAGGCTGACCGTGTGAGCCGGCGCCAGAGGCCTCAATAGAACCAAAGTTTCCGACGCCCGAGCCGCCGAATTCGGTGGCATCCGTGTTCAAAATCTCGTTCCACTTGCCCGAGCGAGGTAGTCCGAGAGTGAAGTTATGGTGCGGTTGCCCGGCGAAGTTGATCACACAGGCAATCTGGTTGCCCAACTTGTCTAAGCGCAAGAAGCTCAGCAGGTTTGCGTCGGCATTCCCGCCGTCAATCCAAACGAAACCGGCTGGTTCGTGGTCGAGTTGCCAGAAGGCGGCGTTTTCTCGATAAACCCGGTTCAGGGTCGAAACCATCGACTGCAGAGCCTGGTGGGTTGGCTGCTCGAGAATCCACCAGTCCAAACCGCGCTCTTGATTCCACTCGGATGGTTGGCCGAATTCACTACCCATGAACAAAAGTTGCTTGCCCGGATGCGCCCACATATAGGCCAGGTAGGCGCGAACGTTTGCCAACTGCTGCCAGCGGTCACCCGGCATCTTGGCCAGTAGTGAACCCTTGCCGTGGACGACCTCGTCGTGGCTGATTGGCAAAACGAATTTTTCGTTGTACGCGTAGAGCATCGAGAACGTGAGCTCGCCGTGGTGGTGCTTGCGATACATCGGGTCTTTCTCGATGTACTTCAGGGTGTCGTTCATCCAACCCATGTTCCACTTGAAGCCAAACCCGAGCCCACCGCCATCGGTTGGTGCCGAGACGCCGCCCCATGAGGTCGACTCTTCTGCAATCATCATGATGCCGGGGTTGCGACGGTATGCCGTGGCGTTGGTTTCTTGCATGAAGCGAATAGCGTCTAAGTTTTCGCGCCCGCCAAATTCGTTCGGCAACCATTCACCGTTTTCGCGCGAGTAGTCGAGATAGAGCATCGAAGCCACGGCGTCGACTCGCAGGCCGTCGATGTGGAATTCTTCGAGCCAATAGAGCGCGTTGGCAACCAAGAAGTTGCGAACTTCGGTTCTACCGAAATCGAAAATGTAGGTGCCCCAGTCTGGGTGCTCACCGCGTCTTGGGTCGGCGTGCTCATAGAGCGCTTGTCCGTCGAATCTGGCCAGAGCCCAGTCATCTTTCGGAAAGTGAGCCGGAACCCAGTCTAGAATCACGCCGATGTCGGCCTGGTGAAGCTTGTCGATCAGGTAGCGAAGGTCGTCTGGGCTGCCGAAGCGCGAGGTCGGTGCGTAGTATCCAGTCACCTGATAGCCCCAGGATGGCCCATAGGGGTGTTCGGCAAGTGGCATGAACTCGACGTGAGTAAAGCCAAGTTTCTGTACGTATGGAATCAGTTCGTCGGCCAATTCGCGATAGTTCATGGCGTGCTTCCACGAACCGGCGTGCAGCTCATAAATGCTCATCGGTGAACTCAACGCGTCGCGCTTGGTTCGGGCCGACATCCACGTTTTGTCTTTCCAGTTGTGTGTCGACTCGGTGACAATCGAAGCGGTGTCAGGTGGTACTTGGGTGGCTCTGGCCATCGGGTCAATTTTCTTGATCCAGTGGCCCTGCTTGGTCAAAATTTCATACTTGTAAGCGCTGCCGGCTTCGATGCCCGGAATGAAGAGCTCCCAGACGCCAGTTGCACCCATAACCCGCATCGAGTGCGCGACGCCGCTCCAGTGGTTGAAGTCGCCGACCACGCGCACGGCTTCGGCGTTGGGAGCCCAAACCTTGAACGATGTTCCGCGGCTGACTCCCATGTCACCTTTGATCGAGAGCACGTGTGAACCAAGAGCGTTCCAAAGTTCTTCGTGACGGCCTTCGGCAACCAGGTGCAGGTCGAGCTCTCCGATGGTTGGCAGGTGGCGATAAGGGTCGTCGGCCAGCCATTCGGTGGTCTTGCCATCTTGCGCATAAGTGGTTTTGATTCGGTAGTCGGGCACCGTTTTCGTATCGACGAAACCATCCCAGATGCCGTTCCAAACGTGAGATAGTTCGAGTTCTTTGCCGGTTTTGAAAACAACACTCACCGATTTCGCCATCGGGCGAAGTGCGCGAATAACCCAACCTCCGGTTGCAACCGGATGCGCTCCCAAGGTTGAGTGCGGGTCGTGATGACTGCCGTTCGAAACACGGTCTCGGTCGAATTCACTAATGCTCGGCAGTATAGGAGTGCGCTTGGCCATCTATTTCTTCTTCGTTCGGACTACATGAAGAATGTGAGCCGGTTCATCAAAAGCATCGAGGCGAACAAAGTTGTTTGAGGTCCAGTGGTAACGCGCTCCGGTGATCAAATCTTGAACCTCAAAGTTGGCTTCTGGAGGCAAGCCAAGTTTGGTTAGGTCAAGGCGCACGGTAGTTTCGCGCACTGCATGCGGGTCGGTGTTTACCACCACGATGATGGTGTCGGCTTCGCCAGTGAAACTGTGCTCAGCGCTGATGTGCTTAGAGAACACCAGAAACGCTCCGTCGTCGCTGTGGTGAAACTCAATGTTGCGAAGTTGACCGAGGCTTGGGTGGTCGCGACGAATGTGGTTGAGCCTTGCCACGTATGACGCGATTGAACGGCCACTTTGCTCGGCAGCATCCCAGTCGCGCACTTTGTATTCGTATTTCTCAGAATCTATGTGCTCTTCGGCCCCCGGGCGGGCAACCGACTCGACAAGTTCGTACCCGGCATAGAGACCCCAAGAAGGAGAAGCGGTAGCTGCCAGCGCGGCACGAATTTTGTGACCGGGGCGACCGCCATACTGCAGGTATTGGGTCAGAATGTCTGGCGTGCTCACCCAAAAGTTCGGTCTGAAATAGGCTGCCGTTTTGCGTGAAAGCTCAACAAGATAGTCGCGCAAGTCAGCCGGAGTGTTTCGCCAGGTGAAGTAGGTGTAGGACTGTTGGAACCCTGCTTTGCCAAGTGCGTGCATCATGGCCGGGCGAGTGAACGCCTCGGCCAAGAAAATCACGTCTGGGTGTTCGGCATTCACCTCGGCAATCAGCCATTCCCAAAAATTGACCGGTTTGGTGTGCGGGTTGTCGACTCTAAAAATGTTTACGCCGAGCGAAATCCAGTGTTTGACCACTCGCAAAATTTCTTGGTAGATGCCCTCGCGGTCGTTGTCAAAATTCACCGGGTAAATGTCTTGGTACTTCTTCGGTGGGTTCTCGGCGTAGGCAATCGAACCATCGGCGCGGGTGGTGAACCACTCCGGGTTGGTTTGAACCCACGGATGGTCGGGGCTGGCCTGAACGGCCAGGTCCATGGCAACCTCAATACCTAGCGCGCCCGCGGCCTTCACGAAAGCGGCAAAGTCTTTCTCGGTGCCGAGGTCTGGGTGAATAGTGTCGTGACCGCCTGCGGTAGAACCAATCGCCCATGGCGAGCCAGGGTCTTGTCCAACAGCGTTAAGCGAGTTGTTTGGGCCTTTTCTAAACGCCTCACCGATCGGATGCACCGGCGGTAGGTAAAGCACATCGAATCCCATTTCGGCGACACGAGAAAGTGATTTAGTCGCAGTTTTAAATGTGCCAGACTTCCAAGTCTTGGTCTTGCTGTCGAACTTGGCCCCTTCACTGCGCGGAAAGAATTCATACCAAGCGCCGGCGCCAGCAAGTGCGCGTTCACAGTTGATTTCGTAGGTTTCGCTCAGAGTCTCAAGTGATCTAACCGGATGCTCGGCAATCGCCTTGAGCAGCTTCACGTTCAGCGCCGCGGCGAATCGGGCCGAGGGGCTGTGGCTCTGGTCTGCCAAAACTTCGGCGGCCTGAACTAGTTCTTTGGCATTCGTCTTTTTGCGGCCTTTTTCGGCAGCGGCTCTGGTGAACAGGGCAACACCCTCGAGCATCATCAGCTCTTCGTCAACGCCGGCGGCAAGCTTTACCTCGGTGTTGTGGTGCCAGGTTTCATACTCGTCAGAGAACGAGCGAATCTGAAACTTCCAAACACCCTGCTCCTCGAGTTGAACGGAGGTGTGCCAGCTATCTGTTCCGGCTGCTCCAGCGTGCATCCGTGTGATGGTGAGGTCACCTTTTGGGTTGGTGAGCAGCAGTTCAACGCCGAGAGCATCGTGCCCTTCGCGAAATGAAACCGCAGAAAATGGAATGACTTCGCCAACAAAGGCCTTTGCTGCCCAGCGACCGGCGTCAACCGTCGGTTCGACATTCAGAATCGGCAAGCGGCCGATCGGGTGGTTGTGACGATAAGAAATCTCGCTAGTCATAAACCAAACTTAGCGATTATTCGCGACCGCATAGCCTATTGCGCCCTAAAGACGAGCATGGATGTGGGGCCAAGTAGCAGTTTCGAGTGCGACTTGTGCTTCGAAAACTTCACCGGAGGTGTTTCGTGAGTGCTGTCCCAGATCAACTCCCAGTGGCCAGGCGTTGGGGGGAGGGTTAGCGAAATGGCATCGTCGTTACCGTGAAGCACTGTCAGGGTTTCGTTTTTGGACCCGTTTTCATCGACATGGCGCACTTGTCGCACCAAAGTTCGCTGCTGCGCATCGTGCCACTGCTGCTCGGTGAGAATCTCGCCGTGTTCTGAGTACCACCGCACTAAATCACTGTCTGGGGTCGCGGTTTCGAAGTTTCCAAAGTTTGTTTGGCGCAGCGAGGCGTTTTCGCGGCGCAGTTTGGCGAGGTAGGCAAAGTTGTTTTCGAGGTTCTTCTGGCCGTCGGTTAAGTTCCAGTTGACCCACGATACGGCGGTGTCTTGGCAGTAGGCGTTGTTGTTGCCCGATTGAGTCTTAGCTCTTTCGTCACCCGCGGTGATCATTGGCACGCCGGACGAAAACAAGAGGGTTCCGAGCATGTTTCGCACCGAACGCCGGCGTAGGGCGTTGATGCTTAGGTCAGAAACCTCACCTTCGGCTCCGTGGTTGTATGAATAATTATTGTTGTTTCCGTCGCGGTTGCCTTCGCCGTTTACCTGGTTGTGTTTGACGTTATACGAAACCAGGTCGTGCAGGCAGAAGCCGTCGTGAGCGGTCACAAAGTTGACCGAACCGAGCGGCCCGTGTGCTCCATCGACTATGTCTCGAGAGCCAGCCAGGCGGGTGGCCAGATCGGCTACGCCACTGGAAAAATGTCCCGAGTTTTGTTTCGCGGCCAAGTCGGCCAGCCAAAACCGCCTCACCGAGTCGCGGTAGCTGTCATTCCATTCGCTGAACCGGTCTGGAAAGTTACCCGTCTGCCAGCCGCCAAGGCCGACGTCCCAAGGCTCAACGATTAGCTTGGCCTCGCTGAGAACGGGGTCGCTTGCCATCGCTGCAAGCATCGGGTGGTTTGGGTCGTACTGGTTTGATCCATCACGGGCAAGCGTGGTGGCCAAGTCAAAACGGTAGCCGTCGATCTGCATCTCGGTGGTCCAGTAGCGCAGCGAATCCATCACCAGTTCGACGACGCGTGGGTTTGAGAAATCCAGCGAGTTTCCGCATCCGGTGGTGTCGTGATAAGTGCCGGCATCGTCTTGTCGGTAATAAGACGAGTTATCCAGACCTCTAAACGAATAGGTCAAGCCGCGCGCGCCACCTTCGGCGGTGTGGTTGTAAACCACGTCGAGCAGCACTTCGATGCCGGCTCGGTGCAGCTCTCGAACGGCGGTTTTGAACTCGTTGACAATTGCCTCTGGCCCGGCCTCGATCGCGGCCGGTGACGCATAGCGGTGATGCGGAGTGAAAAAGTTAATGGTGTTGTAGCCCCAGTAGTTGATGAGTCCCATGTTCATCAGGCGCGGCTCAGAAATAAACATCTGAACGGGCAAAAGTTCAACAGCGGTGATTCCGATTCGCTTCAAATGTTCGATAGTGCTCGGATGCGCGAGCGCAGCATAGGTTCCGCGAATGTCGTCCGGCAAATCGTTGTTGCCGCGGGTCAAACCTCGGGCGTGCGCCTCGTAGATAATCGTCTGCGACATCGGCGTTTTTGGTTTTTCAACACCCTGCCAATCGAACGATCCGTCGATCACAACGTTGTGAAAATCTCTTGCCGACTCGCGAACTACACCTCGGGCGTATGGGTCGATGAGGTTGATCTTGTTGTTGAAACCGTGGCGTGCGCCGTCTGGGCCAGATGCTCTCAGCGCGTAGTGAACACCAGGGGCGATAGCGGGCGACGTGGCTTCCCAGACATCCGATTCGGTTCTTTTTAATGTGAGGCGGGTCTGCACCTCGCTCGAATCGGCGGGGTTCAAAACTAAAAATTCGATAGATGTCGCGTTGGCCGAATAAACGCGAATGGTGCCTTTGCCATCATGCAGGGTCACACCGAGCGTTGAAGTGCTGGTGTTGCTTTCGGGCATGTGATTCCTGATTTTTCAAGTGCGGCAAATAACTTTCAAAGTTTACCCGTGACCAACGCTGCATTGGCGTAATGGCTAGGCTAATGACCATGGTTGTCTATCTTGACCACGCAGCCACCTCACCGATTCGGCCAGAGGTGTTGCAGCGCTACACCGAATATCTAACCGTTCTGGGCAACCCGTCGTCGGTTCATACCGCTGGTCAAACCTCGCGCAAGGCTCTTGAAGAGGCGCGTGAAGAAATCGCCAGAGCAATCGATTGCAATCGCAACGAAATCATTTTTACCGCCGGTGGCACCGAGGCCGACAACCTGGCGATCAAGGGTCTTTTTTGGGCGCAAAACCGCAAGGATGCTCGCCGCAAGCTCGTTCTAAGTGCATACACCGAGCACCACGCCGTAATCGACCCGATCGAATGGCTCGAGCGCGAACAAGGCGCTGAGGCGGTCTGGATTCCTGTTGACGAATTTGGTGTCGTTGACCTCGTCTGGCTGGCAGAGTTTCTAGCCGAGCGTTCCGATGAGGTTGCATTCATTAGCCTCATGTGGGCAAATAATGAAACCGGTGTGATTACCCCCATTCGCCAAGTTACCGACCTAGCAAAACGTTTCGACATACCGGTGCATTCAGATGCTGTTGCTGCGTTGGGCCACATTCACTTGAGTTTCGCTGAATCGGGGCTTTCG
>JAURIU010000130.1 GCA_030832605.1 Rhodoluna sp.
ACTCTTTGGCAAGTGTCTTTGCAGTTATACCTGCAATAGAAAGTTCAGCACGGGTTGTGACAGATGAGGACCACATGAGTTACATCCTCTCCGGTGCGCTGACGCCTAGAAGATCTAGACCGTTGTGAACAACCTGCTTTGTTGCAGTACATAGTAATAAACGCGCGGTATGTAGCGCAGTCAATTTTTCTTCTCCCATAGGCAAGACACGGCAATCGTTATAGAAGCCGTGATACGTACCAGCAAGTTCTTCGAGGTAACGGGCAATGCGGTGGGGTTCACGGAATTCGGCCGCACTTGCCACAACACGTGGGAACTCTGCCAACGCGCCCAATAATTCGTTTTCACGATCATGCACCAACTGCGCAGGGTCAAAATCCTTTAAATCTAAGGAAGCGCCGAGCTCTTCAGCATTTCGAAGCACCGCAGCAATGCGAGCATGTGCGTATTGGACGTAATAGACAGGATTCTCATTTGTGTTTCTCTTCAAAACATCGATGTCCATAACCATCGGTGTATCGACTGGATAGCGAATCAATGTGTAACGAGCAGCATCTACGCCAACTTTTTCAACTAGTTCTTCAAGGGTAATAATT
>JAURIU010000131.1 GCA_030832605.1 Rhodoluna sp.
AAGGATGACGCTCGCAGCATTGTGGGCTATTGACCAACCGTTTGAAGTCTCAGCGAGGGCAGGGTGGCCAACAACCACGCACAGATCGGAGTACTTTTCGGCTTGCAGGTGGTTCGCAAGAGCGTTGACCGAATCGCTCGCTGCACGAACAAAACTATGTCTGGCGGCTAAGTCCTCAATCGGATAACCGGCGAGGTTCATTTCACCGAACACAACGAGATTTGCGCCGTTCGCAAGAGCCAGATCAACGGCTGCAATGGTTTGCGCCAGGTTCCCAGAAAAGTCACCAACTGTTGGGTTTGTCTGGGCCATTGCTAAGCGAACTTTAGGCATAACCATTAGCCTAGTAGCAGGAACAGATAGGAAAACTCGATGGATAAGCAAACCGACTTCGTTCTGCGAACAATTGAAGAGCGAGGCGTGAAGTTTGTGCGCCTTTGGTTCACGGATGTTGCCGGAACTCTGAAGTCAGTCGCCATCGCACCTGCTGAAGTCGAGGGCGCATTTGCCGAGGGCATTGGCTTCGATGGTTCAGCAATCGAAGGCCTCGCGCGAAAGTATGAAGCCGACATGCTGGCAATGCCAGACCCGAG
>JAURIU010000132.1 GCA_030832605.1 Rhodoluna sp.
AATCGAAAAGACACATCAGTACGGATTACCAACTGAAGAAGCAAAAGAAAAAAATCAAAATTGTGGAAATTGTGTTGCGTTTGATATTTCATCAAGAATGAAAGATTGTATGAGTGATAATAGTGGTGAAATTGGTTATTGTTGGATGCACCACTTTATGTGTTCAGGAAAAAAATGGTGTGACACATGGGTTGAAGGTGGTCCAATCACAAAAGATTCTGTTTCATACGAAAAACAACAATAAATGTAGTCGTACCCTTAACTCCAAAACTCACCTATGAGTCTCCGTTATGGGAAGGCTACTCCCGCGGAAATAGCTCAGTTGGTAGAGCATCACCTTGCCAAGGTGAGGGTCGCGAGTTCGAGTCTCGTTTTCCGCTCTAAGTAAACCTTAAAAAGGGCCCTTCCGTTGGTACGACAACGGCTTGTTGGGCCCGGGTTTACTTTTTGCGAATATCGTATAATGGTCATTACTCCTTCCTTCCAAGTAGGAGATGTCGGTTCGATTCCGGCTATTCGCTCAATCATTATAGAAACTACTAAATCGGGTTAGTGAAAATCTATTTGATATTATTGTCCTGTGGTGTAACGG
>JAURIU010000133.1 GCA_030832605.1 Rhodoluna sp.
TCCCGGTGTTATCCCAAAGTGGAGGGCAGATTCTTCACGTGTTCCTCACCCGTTCGCCGCTAATCCATTTCCGAAGAAACTTCATCGCTCGACTTGCATGTGTTAAGCACGCCGCCAGCGTTCGTCCTGAGCCAGGATCAAACTCTCCATAGAAAATTTGATCTGACAAAAAGACAAACATGGCTATCTAATTAATAAATTTATTAATCAGAGTTCGCTTATGTTTATAGTCTTTATCAATTGTTTTTTGTTTTGTACTTAAAGCAAATTTATTTATTAATTAAAATAAATAAATTAGTAAATTAAGTTTCAAAGGTATTTATAAAACAAAAATGAAATTATTAACTTTAATAAATTAAAATTAACAACGTCAATTAATGCCTTCGATTTCTTAAAGAAATCTTTGGCATTGACTTTATTGCACGTTGTTGAGTTCTCAAGGTACGACTGCGCACTGGTTTGCAAAATTACTTTTGCTAGCAGGGCAACCCATTTTCTCAATATGCAGGCACGCCTGCAAACCTTAAAAATCGGGGTTTTCCATACCCGGCCTTCTTCTGAAGTCCGTCTCGTATGGGGAGG
>JAURIU010000134.1 GCA_030832605.1 Rhodoluna sp.
CGCTGCGTGGTGAGCACGAATCTCCCCGCACGGTCCCGCACGAGCCCCCCGTTTGACAGGGGAGCGGCAGGGTGCGTAGACTCCCCCTTCGCGTCGCTCGTGGAAGAGATCCTCGACCGTCCGCCCCGATCACGGGTGGAGCAGAGCAGCGCTTACAGTCACCACGGTCTCCGTGGCGACCGCGTCGGCGAAAGCCGGCGGCACCTTAACAGCTGAAGAGTGGCAGGTAACACAAAGCAACCGTTTTTTCGCCGGGGCAGACCCTCGGAAAATTAACGTGCTGCCGTAAGGCAACACGTTGTTTCGGAGAGTTTGATCCTGGCTCAGGACTAACGCTGGCGGTATGCCTTAGACATGCAAGTCGAACGAGTTTCCGGGCTTGCTCGGAAATTAGTGGCGAACGGCTGAGTAACGCGTAGGTGACCTACCCCGTAGTGAGGAATAACTGCCCGAAAGGGTAGCTAATACCTCATGTTGAGACGCTTTCATTAGCGTCTCCAAAGCAGCAATGCGCTATGGGCGGGGCCTGCGTTCGATTAGCTAGTTGGTGAGGTAATGGCTCACCAAGGCGACGATCGA
>JAURIU010000135.1 GCA_030832605.1 Rhodoluna sp.
CAAGCCTGCTCAAATCCAAGAAGGATCCCACCGCGATTGCACACGCTGGGCGTATAACAGCTGCGCCAGAGGAAAAATAATTTCCCTCTCGTACTTATTCGCTCTATCCTTATAACTAGAAGAGTCGCCCGGATCACCGCGTTGTCGTAAGACACCGAGGAAAGTCCGGACTTCACAGAGCAAGGCGGTGGGTAACGCCCACCCGGAGCAATCCGCGGGAACAGTGCAACAGAAAGTAAACCGCCAATAGCAAAATTGGTAAGGATGAAACGGTGGTGTAAGAGACCACCAGCAATTGCAGTAATGCAGTTGGCTATGTAAACCCCGCCTGAAGCAAGACCACGCAGTTGGCGTTCGAGTGCTGCTCGCACGAGTCAACGGGTAGGTTGCTTGATTCTGTAAGTGATTACAGAACTAGATGGATGGTGATCTCTCGCAAGACGACAGGATCCGGCTTATAGGGCGACTCTTCTTTAAGCTTTTATTTTGGCACTGTTAGAGTTATCAGTACCGTGCGTGAGAGGTTGATTAATTGAAGCGATTGAAGTTTGGCTTAATTCCCGCATTATTGCTCTT
>JAURIU010000136.1 GCA_030832605.1 Rhodoluna sp.
CATTACCTCACCAACAAGCTGATAGGCCGCGAGGCCCTCCCAAACCGAAAAACTTTCGTTACCTCGCCATGCGACAAAGTAACGGCATCTGGTATTAGCAGTCGTTTCCAACTGTTATCCCAAAGTTTGGGGCAGGTTCCTCACGTGTTCCTCACCCGTTCGCCACTAAATCTTCCGCGGTGTTACCACCACATGGATTCCGTTCGACTTGCATGTGTTAAGCACGCCGCCAGCGTTCGTCCTGAGCCAGGATCAAACTCTCCGTTGAAACCGAAACCAGCCGAAGCTGGAAACCGTTTGGAAAGTTTGTGGTGACGAGCGGAATCTACTCTGCAATGTCACCACAACCTTGGCTTTAATTTGTTGACCGATCGGTTTGACCCGACCGGCGGTATTACTTGTTTGGTCAGACTGGCGTCTGACCAGAATTGACAGACGGAAAGCAAAAAGCCTTCCGCCCGCACTGGCGTTCTATCTTCTCTTTCGTTTTCAAGGAGCAAAGTGGGCACCCGCCCGAGAGCGGTCATGCCGAACCTCCACAGTTCCGGGCAACAAGTGCAACCGGCTTT
>JAURIU010000137.1 GCA_030832605.1 Rhodoluna sp.
CCGACGTCGAACACGCGATCGGAGTCGTCGTCGGTGCCGTACGCCATTTGCGGACGGCCACGACACGATCGGGAGTCCGAGGGTGAAGATCCTCGTCGCGATGTCGGGTGGTGTCGACTCGTCGGCGCTTTACCCACCAAAGCGTTTCTTCGGTGCTGCTCGCAACGTTGAAGAAGGCGGAAGCTTGACCATTTTGGCTACTGCGCTTGTTGAAACGAACAGCCGCATGGACGACGCCATTTTCGAAGAGTTCAAGGGAACCGGCAACATGGAGCTTCGCTTGGATCGAAAACTTGCTGAGCGACGAATTTATCCGGCGATTGATGTTGATGCGTCAAGCACACGACACGAAGAATTGTTGTTTAATCGTCAGCAATTGCAGATGGTTTGGAAGTTGCGTCGCGTGTTGAGCGGTCTTGCCGCTGACGGCAACGCGGCACCAGGGCTCGAGTTGTTGATTGATCGCTTGAAGACATTCAAGAACAACGATGACTTCTTGAACGAAATCGCCAAGCAGCCAACCGCATAAGTGTCTGACGCTCGCCTTCGTATGGCGGCGTCGCAATG
>JAURIU010000138.1 GCA_030832605.1 Rhodoluna sp.
TGCAACTCCTCTCATCCTGACAGGTCTCTCAGTTGCTCTAGCATTTAAGGCTGGCCTCTTTAACATTGGTGCCCAAGGACAATTTATTGCGGGCGCAATTGGCGCTAGCTGGGTTGGATTCGCTTTTGAACTTCCAGTCGTAATTCACACGCTGGCAGCGATGGCAGCAGCAATCATCTTCTCTGGTCTCTATGGTGGCCTCGTTGGTCTCTTGAAGGCGCGCACAGGTGCACACGAAGTGATTGTCACCATCATGCTCAACTACGTTGCCGCGTACTTCTTACTCTGGCTCTTAAGTACTACCGCCTTTTTGCGCCCTGGTCGTCAAGATCCGCTTGCTCCAGAAGTACGTGAAAGTGCGCAGCTACCGCACCTATTTGGCGAAGATCTTCGCGCAAATTTAGGTTTCTTTATTGCTCTCGCAGCAGCCGGTGCAATCTGGTGGCTACTCAATCGCAGCACCTGGGGATTTAGATTCCGTGCAGTTGGTGCAAACTCTGCAGCTTCAAAGACAGCTGGAATTTCAGTTGCGCGAGTAACTACATCTGTCATGTTTATTGCAGGA
>JAURIU010000139.1 GCA_030832605.1 Rhodoluna sp.
TCAATGATGCCGTGGATCTCGAAGGGCAAGCAGAAGGTCAGCGAAATTTCAGGTGGCTGATCGCCACTAAACCCCATAAAGTCCAGTTGTTGCAAGGGTTCTAATTCCCGAGTTGTTTAGTCGGGAATTACCCTTTAGCGTGCCTGAAATGACAAACAACTTGGGTTTTGAAACACGTCAAATTCACGCCGGCCAAGAGCCAGATCCAACAACGGGTGCTCGTGCAGTTCCTGTGTATCGCACCACTAGTTATGTGTTCCGCGATGCACAACACGCGCAGAACCTGTTCGCACTTGCCGAAATTGGAAACATCTACACGCGCATCATGAACCCAACCCAGGGTGTGCTTGAAGCACGTTTGTCATCACTTGAAGGTGGCATTACCACTGCAGTTGGTTTGCCGGGTGCGTTTGCAGTGTCGAGCGGTCAGTCAGCAGAACTTCTTGCAATCCTCACGCTTGCTGAAGCAGGTTCACACATTGTTGCGTCGCCAAGTTTGTACGGCGGAACATACAACTTGTTCCACTACACATTGCCAAAGATGGGCATTGAAGTCACCT
>JAURIU010000013.1 GCA_030832605.1 Rhodoluna sp.
AACAACTACGTTGATGGCTAGGGTCTTGTCTTTTCCATCGAAGGCTAGAAGAGCGCCGCCAATGGCGTCTTTGGTGCCCTGGTCTACCCAGATGGTAACTGTTTGGGATGCAGCGGTTGCTGGAACGCTGATGCCGAGAAGGGCAGCTGCGGTTAGTCCAGCAAGAGCTACAGCTCCAGCTTTGCGAATCTTCATTTGTAAACCTTTCAGTTGACTAGTCGATGAAGGACTTGTAATCAAGTCACTACAATCAAACAGCGTAGCAACGCCTAGTAGCAACTTAGAATGCCCGTTTTGGATAACGTTCTAGTTACGAAATGCTGAGAAGCCTGAAAAAGCGTCGTTTTGGTAACGCAAACGCTTTCATTTCACTTTCACGGCAGGTTGAGCATCCGTGGCGGTTTTGTTCTTATACGCTTGAGCGCATGACCAATGATGACGTTCTATATGTGACCAAAGAATCTGCCGAGTGGTGGCGTCAAGCCGTTATTTACCAGATCTATCCGCGTTCATTTGCCGACGGTAACGGCGATGGCATGGGTGACCTTCAGGGTGTAACCCAGCGCCTCGAGTCGCTGCAAGAACTCGGAATCGACGCGATCTGGTTCTCACCGTTCTTTAAGTCGCCTCAAAAAGACGCCGGCTATGACGTGAGCGATTACAAAGACATCGACCCGCTGTTCGGAACACTTGCCGACTTCGACGCTTTGTTGGCCCGTGCCCACTCGCTCGGTTTGCGCATCATCGTGGATCTGGTTCCGAACCACACCTCTGACCAGCACGAGTGGTTCAAGGCCGCGGTTGCCGCCGGCAAGGGTTCGCCAGAGCGCGACATGTATATCTTTAGAGACGGCAAGGGTTGGTTCGGTCGCAAGGAGCCGAACAACTGGCCATCGGTTTTCGGTGGCAGCACCTGGACCCGCATCACCGAACCGAATGGTAAAAAAGGTCAGTGGTACCTACACATCTTCGACTCATCGCAGCCAGACCTAAACTGGCGCAACCCAATCGTGCGCGACGAGTTCGACAAGGTGCTTCAGTTCTGGCTCGACCGCGGTGTCGACGGTTTCAGAATCGACGTTGCCCACGGCATGATCAAGCGCGACGGTCTGCCCGACACTAGGCAGATGTCGACCGAGATGGGTGGCGTGAAGCCAGAGGGCGAGATGACCATCGAAGAGCTCGAAATTGCTAACCCTTATTGGGGCCAGCCAGAGGTTCACGAGATCAACCGCCGCTGGCGCAAAATTATTGACTCTTATAACGACCGCGCAATGGCAGCCGAGGCTTGGATCGGCGGCCCGCTCGAGCGCATGGCTCGCTGGGTTCGACCAGACGAATACAACCAGACCTTCAACTTTGGTTACATGTTCGCCGGCTGGAACAAAGAGGCTCAGGTCAAGAGCATCAACGATTCGTTCAAAGCGTTCGGCGCTGTAGGTGCGCCATCGACCTGGGTGCTTTCGAACCACGACACCATCCGCCACGTGACCCGCTACGGCATGGTCGGCGAACTGCCGCAGGGTGACGGAATCGGCCCAGACTACGAGCAGCCAGACGAGGCGCTCGGTTTGCGCAAGGGTCGCGCCAACACCGCGTTCATGCTCGGCCTACCGGGCGGTGCCTACATCTACCAGGGCGAAGAGCTCGGCCTACCTGAACACACCACGCTCGAAGGCAAGTACCGTCAAGACCCGACCTACTTCAGAACCAAGGGCAAGCGCGTTGGTCGCGACGGATGCCGTGTGCCACTGCCTTGGGAGGCCGGCGCAAGCGCGTCAAACGGTTTCTCATCGACCGGCGAATCTTGGTTGCCACAGCCGAGCGTTTACAAGTCATACGCGCGCGACGCCCAACGAGGAGTCGCTGGCTCGACCCTCGAGCTCTACAAGCGACTACTAAAGGTACGCAAAGACCTAGGTCTTGGTGCGGGTGACTTTAGGTGGGCATCCGAGTTGAGCGACGACGAATCGCTCGCGTTTGTGAACAAGGGTGTCGCCGTGATTGCTAACTTTGGGTCAACGCCGGTTCAGTTGCCTGCCGGTGAGGTGCTGGTGACTACTCAGCACGACCTGACCGCCGAGCACGAGCTTGAGCAAGACCAGGTCGTTTGGATCAAACTCGCCTAATCGAGAGGCCGCCTTGCAACTAGCGGGAGCCCAGACCCACGCCGCGAACTACGGTTCGCAGTGGTGGCGCTCGGCGATCATCTATCAGGTTTACCCACGCTCGTTTGCCGACTCGAACGGCGACGGCATGGGCGACCTGCCGGGCATCACCGCTCGCATGGACTCACTCGCCGCACTTGGCATCGACGCAATTTGGCTTTCGCCGTTTATGAACTCGCCGCAAAAAGACGCCGGCTACGACGTGAGCGACTACCGCGACGTCGACCCGCTTTTTGGCACGTTGGCCGACTTCGACGACATGGTTGCGCGGGCGCATGAGTTGGGCATCCGCGTTCTTGTCGACCTGGTGCCGAACCACACCTCAGACCAGCACGCTTGGTTTCAGACCGCGTTAGCTGCGCCAGAGGGTTCGCCCGAGCGCGCGTTTTATCACTTCATGGATGGCCGTGGCGAAGGTGGCTCGCTGCCGCCGAACAACTGGGTGTCGATGTTTGGCGGGCCAGCGTGGACTCGCATTACGAACCCGGATGGCACAGCCGGCCAGTGGTATTGCCACCTCTTCGATTCTTCGCAACCCGATTTGAACTGGGAAAACCCAGCGGTTCAGTTGGCGTTCGAAGAGATTTTGCGATTCTGGCTAGACCGCGGGGTGGATGGGTTCAGAGTCGACCAGCCGCACGCGATGGGAAAGGCGGCCGGGTTGCCAGACCACCCAGATGTCGAGCGAGCCGGAGCCGGGTTTATCGAGGGCGAGCCGTCGCCGCCGATGTGGTTTCAAGAATCGGTGCATCCGATTTTCAGACGCTGGCGTGAAATTCTCGACTCTTATGACGGCGAGCGCGCGATGTGCGGCGAGGCCTATGTGTTGCCGCTTTCATTCATGGCGCTCTGGGTTCGCCCAGATGAGTTTCACCAAACCTTCAACTTTCGCTACCTCGACAGCGAGTGGAAGCCAGAGATTTTGTTTCGCTCGATCAACGAATCGTTCGAGGCGTTCGACTCGGTTGGCGCGCCATCGACCTGGGTGCTTTCGAACCACGACATCATTCGCCACGCCTCGCGGATGGGCGGGGTAACCGGTCGCCCAACGGCCTCCGACGGCATTGGCCCTAACGACCCCCAGCCCGATCGCGAACTTGGGTTGCGCCGCGCGCGCGGTGCCACGCTCTTTACTTTGGGATTACCCGGTTCGACCTACCTCTATCAGGGTGAAGAGCTCGGTTTGCCCGAGCACACCACCCTAGAGGGCAAGTATCGTCAAGACCCAACCTTCGCTCGCACCGGTGGCGCACGCGTTGGTCGCGACGGATGCCGCGTGCCGCTGCCCTGGGAGGCAGGGGTTGGTGCGACCAACGGATTCAACGAGACGGGCTTGACCTGGTTGCCCCAGCCCGAGGTTTATGCCGAATACTCTCGCGACCAACAAGAAGGTGTGGCCGGCTCGACCCTCGAGCTTTATAAGCAGGCTTTGGCGCTGCGCAAGAGCCTTCGGGTTGGCGAGGGTTCGTTTGCCTGGTTGCCGCAGTTTACCAACGAGCGGGCGCTGGGCTATCGCAATGGCACCATTCTAGTTATTCACAATTTCGGCACGGATGCTCTGCCCCTACCCCAGGGCAAGATACTGGTCGCAAGCCAAAACGGCCTGGCCGAAGGTCAACTGCTTGACCCCGACCAGACCGTCTGGATTGCTATTTAGGCTCTGCCTGCGCCTTGCTGCGACTTAGGCCTTTGGCTCGATGGCCGGCTTGCGTGGCCACCAGAACTTCTCGCCTGCCACGAATGCCAGCGCCGGCACAATCACGGTTCGCACCAAGAGAGTGTCGAGCAGTACACCGATACAAACGATGATTCCGATCTGAAGCAGAGCGATCAGCGGCAGCACGCCGAGCACGGCGAACACCGCTGCCAGCAACACACCGGCCGAGGTGATTACGCCACCGGTAGACGACAGCGCCTTGATCATGCCTTCGCGAAGGCCGAGGGCTCCGCTTTCTTCTTGCGCACGGGTTACCAAGAAGATGTTGTAGTCAACACCCAGGGCAACGAGGAACAAGAACGAGAACAGATAGACGCTCAGGTCGAGTGCCGAGTAGCCGAGCACGTTGACGAAGATCAACCAGCCGGCACCGAGGCTCGCGAAGAACGAACCGACCACGGTGAGCAGCAGTAGCACCGGCGCAACCAGCGAACGAAGCAACAGCAGCAGCACGATGAACACGAGACCAAGAATGATCGGGATGATCAGACTCTGGTCACGCTCATACGAAGACTTGATGTCGAGCTGTTGAGCTTCTTGTCCGCCGACTAGAGCGCCAGCATCCGCCATGGTTTCAAACTCGGCGCGAAGACCCTTGATGGCGTCGAACGCGTCTTGCGACAGCGACTCGGCCTCGAGGGTCACGGTGATCTTGGTGTATTCGTCACCCTTGAGCACCTCGTCGGTGATTGGCAGGGTGGCAACCTCGGCTTCTTTCACGCCATCAACGGTCTTGGCCGCAGCCACAACCTCGTCTTCGAAGCCGTTCTTGGCGATGACGTCGACGGTGGTTTCTGAACCGAAGCCGGCCGATAGGTACTCGGCACCGACAACAGCCTCAGGCTTTGACACGAAGCGGTCATTGGCCGAAAGGCCGATCTGCACGCCGCTGGCACCAGAGGCGAGACCGCCCAAGATGCCAAGACCGACGAGGGCAACGATGATCGGGCGCTTGCTTACACCGCGACCGAGCTTGGCCCATAGACCGGTGTCGCTCTTGTTGACACCGCCAACCTTTGGAGCAACCGGCCAGAAGATCCAGCGCCCGAAGCTAACCAGTGCGGCAGGTAGAACGAAAAGTGCTGCGATCATGGCCAGGAATACACCGGTGGCACAGGCGATACCGAGGGCACGGGTGCCTTCGAGGCCGGCCAGGGTGAGGGTCGAAAGCGCGAGAATCACGGTTAGGCCCGAAGCGATGATCGCTGGGGCTGCGCCGCGCCAGGCCGCGCGCATCGCATCGCGACGGTCTGCATATTTGAGCAGCTCTTCGCGGTAGCGAGAAATCATGAGCAGGGCGTAGTTGGTACCGGCACCGAAGACCAGCACCGACAAGATACCTGTGACTGAGCCGTCAAGGGTTTCGATACCGAACCAGTGCGCGACGGTTGCGGCTAGGCGGCCGGCCATGCCGTCGGCGGTACCGATGACGAATAGCGGAATGATCCAAAGCGTCGGGCTGCGGTAGGTGATTAGTAGCAGCAAGATAACCACGAGGGCCGTGGTGCCGAGCAGGGTGAAGTTAGCGCCGGCGAAGACGTTGTTCAGGTCAGCCTGAAAACCCTCTGGGCCGGTCATCGCGGTGTTCAAACCTGCTGGGATGCTGTCGGCAGCAAGCGCACGCATGTCGCTTACACGCAAGGTGGTCAACTGTACGGTCGAACAAGCTTCTAGCGCATCAGTTGCTTTCGCCGGGGTGCAAGGGGCTTCTTCGGTGAACTCGTCTAGCGAAACGAAAATGCTAGCGGTGCTCTTGTCGTCGCTCAGGGTAGCTGGGGCAACGAACGCTTCGCCGTCGATCTCTAGGTTGGTGTACTCGGCAAACTTCTCGTTTGCGCCGCCTTCGTAGGTGACAATCTCAGGTGCGCCAGGGAACGGGGTGATGACTTTCTTTTCACCGAGAATCCACTCTTGCTGTGCATCGGTCATCGCCGAGCCGTCAGCCGTGCGGTACACAACGATGGCCGCGGTGCCGTCTTGACCCGGAAGTTCGGCCAGAACATCCGCCACAATCATGGTGTCGTTGGTTTCAGAAAGGCCCACGCTCGGGGCTGACTCGGTCTCGGCCGGTAGCGCGAAGGCGAATACCGCGAACGCTAGGGCGAAAAGCATGACCAGAGGGGCGGCAACTTTGCCAGACACCATGCGGCTTAGAGATTTCATTGGGTTCCCTTTTCTTGCAGCCCGAGGGCTTTTTGCTTTCTGGCACTAGTGCTCAGGCGAAGATTTTTTACCGAAGGGTTAAATCCCCCACGCAGACAGACTATTCCGCTTCGGGCAGAACTTATGAGATAAGCAAAAGACCCGCCCACTCGGGTTATCGAGTGAAACGGGTCTTTTTGAAGCTTGTTTAGTGCACGATTACTGCAAGTACGTCGCGGGCGCTGAGCACTAGGTACTCGGTGCCGTTGTACTTCAGCTCGGTGCCGCCGTACTTCGAGAAGATGACCTTGTCGCCAACGTTTACGTCTACAGGAATGCGAACACCCTTGTCGTCAACGCGACCTGGGCCGACTGCAACTACTTCGGCTTCTTGTGGCTTCTCTTTAGCGGTGTCTGGAATGACCAGACCAGATGCGGTGACCTGCTCGGCCTCGACTGGCTTTACGACGATGCGATCTTCAAGCGGCTTGATTGTTACCGACACTTTGACCTCTTCTGATAGATAAGTTCTTTGGTTGGTTGTCGCGGGGTGCGACTTCTGTTCCATCATAAACGAGGATTAGCACTCAGGCAATGCGAGTGCTAACAGTTCGCTAATGGCGATAGCCTTATTTGCGTGAACCGTGACGACCTGCTGCAGTTGCTGACCCTCGAGGGGTTGGCCCTACTCGGTCGCGTTCACTACGACGATAAAGCGGATGTTCTCAAGCTAGTTAGCACGCTGCGTGCCGAGGGCCACGACCCGGCGTTGGTTGCCGCGGTGCTGAGCCAGGCCAAGTTGCGCCGTCGAGCCTCCTCGAAGTTTGGCGAATTCGCCGAGTCGATGCTTTTCACCGAGGCCGGGCTAGAGCAGGCAACTCGACTTAGCGTTGCGGCCCAGCACGCAGAGCGTTTTCGGGCAGCCGGCATTACCCAGGTTGCCGATCTCGGATGCGGTATCGGAACCGAATCGATGGCGCTGGCGTCACTCGGTCTGAATGTTGCGGCATTTGAGGTCGATGAGGTCACGGCGGCTGTGGCCAGTTATAACCTCGCGCCCTTCGACACAGCAGAGGTGACCCAGGCCGACGTGACGACGCTCGACACCGGGGTTTTTGAGGCGTTGATGTTCGACCCGGCCAGGCGCGAGCTTGGTGGGCCTGCCCGTGAGCGAGCGGTGCGCAAGTTCAACCCGGCCGACTATTCGCCAAATTTCGACTGGGTGCTCGAGCAAGCTCGCAAACGCCCAACCGGCATCAAGCTCGGCCCCGGTCACCCGCACGAGGGCATTCCGGCCGACGCCGAAGCGCAGTGGGTTTCGGTCGATGGCGATTTGGTTGAGTGCACACTTTGGTTTGGTTCGGTCGCGCGCGAGGGCGTGGCCCGCTCGGCGCTGCTGCTCGGCAAGGCCGGCACCCACGAACTGACCTCGGCGACCTTCACGCGCACGGATGCTCCACTTGGCGAGCGCGGCGAATACGTTCACGAGCCAGATGCCGCCATCATTCGCTCACACCTCGTCGGCGAACTGGCCGAGCAACTCGGCGCAAACCTGTTTGCGCCTGAGATCGCTTATCTGAGCACGAACATCCGAGTTTCAAGCCCGTGGATGCGCAGCTATCGCGTTCTCGACGAACTCGCGTTCGACCGCAAACGCCTCAAGGCCTATCTGCGCGAACGGGGCATTGGCGTGATCGAGATTAAAAAGCGCGGCTCGGATGTTTCGCCCGAAGCCCTGCGCAAAGAAATGGCCCTTAAAGGTGAAAACGCCGCCACCCTCATTGTTACGAGGGTTGGCGACGCTCACCGTGTTTTGGTGGTCGAACCGATTCGCGGCTCGGCTACCTAGCTAGTCGAGGTTGCTCGATTAGTTGACTGGGACTGGTGGCCACTCAGTTGGGCTAGGTTCAACCGGCAGTTGTGCGTTTGGGTCGGTTGGTGCGATGCCCCATGAGCCGTCGCCATCCATGTCACCCATGCGTCCGCGGCCACCGTCTTGGTCGCCACCCATCATTCCGCCCATGTCGTCGTTGCGGTACTCACCCATGTGATCAGGGCCAGCAGGCATGAAGCCGTTGAAGCCCAGTGGCTCGAAGCCATACTTAGGGCCGATGATTGCGCGGGCGATGGTGCCAACTACTCCCAAGCCGATGAAGCTGTAGCCGACGATTACACCGGCAAGAGCTAGCGGGCGACCAGATTGGTTTGAGGTCTTCACCTGGCTGAGGGCGATGTGGCCCGTGATGATGCCGGCAAGGGCGCCGAAGCCGGTGACCGAAGTTGCGAGTGACACCACTGAGAGGGTGTTGAGGTTGTTGAAGTCGAAGCGCTGTTTTGGGGTTGCGACGGTTTCTGCCACGACTTGGTCTATTTCTACTGCTTTGTTCTTTTCAGCCATTTGGGTTCTCCTTTGTTCGGCTGAAGTCAGTTGACCAGCGAAGTCTGGGAGTCGTCTGCAAACGGGCTGTGCGTGGACTACGAGGTTTTAGTCGTGGATGCTGTGCTCCAGGCCTGCGCGTCTGGGAATGCCCATCGGAGTTGAGCCTTGAAGGTTAGGTAGCCGTTGATCGAACTGGCAGCCAAGGCAAGGCCACCGGTCAGGGCAAACATCACGAGAAATGAACCGAGAACCATGAAGGTAAGAAGTGCTCCCTTGTCGCCATTGGTAGCGCCAGCTGCTGCGACCCAGAGCACAGGAACGAAAAGGGTGATCACATGCCAGACGATTGCAGCAATCTTTTTGCCGCGCAGTTTTTTCAGATCGGTAGGAGCAGGTTCTGTGGCGGCAAAAACGGCTGGGTTGGTTGCGAGGTGGCCAAGCAGTTTCTTGTAGCGCAGGGCATGCCCGAAGAAGAATACGCTGGCGGGAATCATCAGAGCTGCATTTGCGAAGCCAATCACAAGCATGAGCGCCGAATAATTGGCAATAGCCTCAGAATCCGTCGAGTTTGAGACTGGAATGGCAATGAAACTGTTCACGATCGGAAATCCAATAAACAAACCAAAGCACACCAGTGAGGCAACGCGGTTTCTGATTCTCAGTTTCTGAATCAGCACCGGGTCTGCGGGTAGCGGCTTAAACATTAGAGACCGGCTTTCTTTGCCTTGTTTAGGCGTTGGTTGAGTTTGGCATCGGCGTCACCCGAGTTTGTTGATGGTGGGGTGGTCGGTGCCGAGGCTGCCGGCGGTGCGTAATAAGTTGGGGCCTGTGTTTGTGTAGGAGCAAAATGCTGTCTGCTCGGGTTGGCTGCAGCCTGCGCGAGCAGTGCGCGGTCGCGTCGACGCTTGGCTGAGATAGCCAAAAACATAAACACAAAACCGATGACGATTAGAACCGGAACCATTCCAAAGCCGCCCGGAAATCCAAACAGGAATGGTGCCGGAAAAGCTAGTGCTCCCGCCGCGCATCCGATGCCCTTAAAAGTCTTGCGCTGGGTCTCGGCTTGTTCTGATTCGGTAGTCACGAAAAATGGTTGCGACATTCAATCCCCTCATTCTTTAAGGAATGTTGCCAGATTACTGCCAAGCCGCTCTCCTTAAGGAGTCTTTGGGGTCGCCCGTTTGGGGGACATCTGAGTTATTCACATTTTTAGCGGATGTCCGCTGGTCCGTTTTTACGCCTCGTAAGGTTTGGTGAACCGATGAATGTCTTTGAGGTTTTTGGCTCGCATCAGCTGCACTAGGGCAAGCGCCAGTGACAGCGGCATCGCGAGCATGCCCGAAAACATGATCGGCCAAAATGCCGCTTTGGCGAAGGCGTCGAAAGGCCCATCAACCATTCCGGTCAAAAAGAAGATGGTTGCGAAAACGAAGAAAGGTGTGCCGATGAAGACATAGAGATAAATGCGAGCCTTTTTGCGGTGTGCCAGAAAATCTTCGAGAGCGACGGCTCGTCGTTCGGCGCGAATCTTGTCATTTGACATGAGAGAACCCTAACTCGTTTGAATGCTGGTGACCGAAAGCGTGGAATCGGCGGCGAAGTCGAGGGTCGAGGGCTCGTGCGCGGCCATGATCAGTTGCGCGCCCAGGGCGGCAATCATTGCGCCATTGTCGGTGCAGAGGCTAAGTGCTGGGATGCGCAGCTCGATGCCAGCGGCCTCGCATCGTTCGGCGGCCACCTCGCGTAGTCTGCGGTTAGCAACCACACCGCCTCCTAGAAGCAGGCGCGGAACGTTGTTGTCGAGACACGCAGCGACGGCTTTGGTGACCAATACATCGACTACGGCCTCACGGAACGAGGCTGCCACGTCGGCGACCGAGAAATCTTCGCCCTTGGCCTCGGCCACCTCGACCCAGCGGGCAACCGCGGTCTTGAGGCCTGAGAACGAGAAGTCGTAGCGGTGCTTTTCCATGTCTTTCGGCAAAGTGAGGCCGCGCGGAAAACGAATGGACTTGGGGTTGCCGTCGGCGGCTGCCTGGTCGATCACTGGCCCACCCGGATAGCCGAGACCAAGGAGGCGAGCAACCTTGTCGAACGCCTCACCGGCGGCATCATCGATCGTCTCGCCGAGCAGCTCGACATCTGAAACAAGGTCGCGCACAAGTAGCAAAGAGGTATGGCCGCCCGAAACGAGCAACGCAATGGTTGGCGTAACAACCTCGCCGCGCTCGAGCACGTCGACGCCCACGTGGCCAACAAGGTGATTCACGGCATAGATCGGTTTGCCAGTGGCCACGGCGAGCGCCTTAGCCGCACCAACGCCAACCATTAGCGCGCCTGCCAAACCTGGTCCATTGGTAACGGCGATTGCGTCGATTTCACTTAGGCTCACGCCTGCGGTTCGAAGGGCCTGACGCAGCGTTGGCTGCAGCGACTCGAGGTGAGCTCGAGCCGCGATCTCGGGCACTACTCCCCCGAACCTTGCGTGAGCATCCATAGACGAGGCAATCACATTTGCCAAGAGAGTGTTTCCGCGAACGATGCCGACGCCGGTTTCGTCGCACGAAGACTCGATGCCCAAAACCAGTGGCTCACGAATGGTCTGCTGCGCGAGCTCGAGAACCTTAGCGCTCAGGTCAGCGCGCATGATCACGGCGTCGATGCCCTCGGGCTGGTAGTAAGAGCGGCGTAGGTCGATTTGCGCGAATCCGAGGCTCTCATAAAGCTGTTGGGCAACGGGGTTATCGGCACGAACCTCAAGAAACATTTCGCGAGCGCCACGGTTGGCGGCAACGGCGATGAGGCGGCTCATGAGCGCGCGACCAAGCCCCTTGCCGCGCTGGTCTGCCGTCACCGCGATGGTCATCACGTCGGCGTGGTTGCCATCGACGACACCGATACCCGCATAGCCAACAATTCGGTCGCCCTCGATCGCCACAAAGTAATTGCGATTCGGGTTCGGCGACAGCTCGGTTGCCATCATCTGCTTTGGCCACGCGGTTGAGCCAAACGAAGCGTGCTCGATGGCATAAATCTCGTCGAGGTCAGCCTCGACGGCAGGTCTCATCGCGAAATCCATCAGCTCACCGCCTTGCCGATGCGGCCGCGAGCCTTTGGTTCGACGGCATCGGGGGCGCGCAGGTAAAGCGCGGTCACGTCGTCGCTCACCAAACCGACCAGCAACTGCGATTGGGCGACGCGACCCAACGCCGCTGCGCTCATGGTTACGTCGTTGGTTTGCGCGGTAATGCCGCGCTCTTGAAGCAAGGCCTCGAGGTCGGCCGGCTTGGCCACCGCCGGTTCGGTCATGCGCGTTGGAATGCCGTGCGAATCAAGCCCCGAATAGAGAGTGAAATAAACCTCGCTGCGACGAGCGTCGGTGGTGATTAATAGCGGATGCTCCGCCGTCGCCTGCAAACCTGCATCAAACGCGGCCAACGCCATCGCGTCGTGGCTTACCACCCCGAACAGAGGTCGGCCGATGCCTTCGGCGAAAGCCACGGCGGCTGCAATGCCGACGCGCAGGCCGGTGAACGGAGCCGGGCCACGCCCGGCGACCACGGCGGTTAGGTCGCTGGCACGAACATCCGCGCGCTTTAGAACCTCGGCGAGCGCAGAGCCGATGTTTTCGGAGTGGCCCATGCGGTCATCCACGTTGATTTCGGCAAGCACGCGATCGCCGGCGACCACCGCGACGCTGGTGCCGGTGGTGGTGTCAATGGCTAGAAAGGCGTTCACTCGGCGGCCTCCGAACGGGGGTTAGCACCCTGGCCGGGGTCGGCGCTCTGGTCGAGGCCAGTTGCAAGTGCCGCAAAGTGCTCGCGAGCATCCGCGCTTTCAAAACGTTCGCCAAAACCGAGTACGGTCACCTGACGAACCTCTGACTCGCCGGTGTGGTCGCGCTCGATTTCGATGTCGAGAAAGTTGGTGGTGAGACCCTCGGCGAAACCGCGGCCCCATTCGACCAGCACGATCGAACGCGCGAGGTCGATGTCTAGGTCGTCGAACTCGGCCGGGCTGCCGAGGCGGTAGGCGTCGACGTGCACGAGGGCGACGGGGCTGGATGCTCTTTTGTGGGTGCGGGCGATTACGAAGGTCGGGCTCGAAACCGTGCCGATTACGCCAAGGCCCTCACCGACCCCGCGAGTCATTGTGGTTTTACCGGCACCTAGCGGACCGGTGAGCAGAACCATGTCGCCGGCATCGAGCAGGCGAGCCAGGTTGAGGCCAAGTTGATGCATTGCTAGCTCGTCGATGACTTTGATGCTGGCAAGCGTGACGCCAAGCGACACCTATTCGCCTCCGACGTAAACGCGTTTGAAGCGGCCGCCCATGCGCGTAACGATTTCGTAGTTGATGGTCGAGCAGGCTGCGGCGAAGTCGTCGACCGAGCTTGCGCCGGTGCGTGGGTCGCCGAACAAAACCACTTCGTCGCCAACTTCGACCAGATCGTCGCCAACATCGAGCACGAACTGGTCCATCGCGATGCGGGCCAGAATTGGGTAGAGGCGGTTGTTGAGTAGCACTCGAACGTGGCGGGTGGCGTCGCGAGGCAAGCCCTCGGCATAACCGACCGGAACCAAAGCCAAAGTGGTGGCCCGCTCGGTCTTGTGCAGGTAGCCGTATGAGACGCCCTGCCCCGCTTCAACTCGCTTCACCTGAACGACCGAGCTCTTGGCGGTCATCACCGGGCGAAGTCCCCACTCGCCGGCGCGCCCCGCCGAGAACGGGTCGAGACCATAAAGCGCTGCGCCAACGCGAACCATCTCGTAGTGAGCATCTGGGTAAGAAAGTGAACCGTCTGATGCGGTCAGGTGGCGGATGCGCGGGCTCAAGCCTGCATCGCGCGCCTCACCCACGGCCGCCTCGAACTTGCCGATCTGAGCCATGTCGTCGTGCTCGCTCGTGCTCGATAGGTGAGTGAACATGCCAACCACATCGATCATTTCGTTGGCTTGCAACTGAGCCGCGAGCTTAAAAACCTTGTGCCAGTCGATTTGCGCGGCGCCGTTGCGGCCCAAACCGGTGTCTACCTTCAGGTGAACATTCGCACGAGTGCCAAGTGACTCGGCAGCCTCGGCAACCCGCTCGAGTTGCTCGATGCTCGAGAGCCCCAAATCGATGTTGGCCGAAACGGCTGCTTTGAAATCGTCTTCTGGATGCTGAAGCCAGGTGAGCACCGGCACGGTGACGCCAGCTTCACGAAGCGCGAGAGCCTCTTCGTTGTCTGCCACGCCGAGGTAGTCGACGCCGGCCGACTCGAGAGTTTTGGCGATCTCGACCATGCCGTGGCCATAGCCGTTGGCCTTCACCACACCCATTACCATCGCACCACCGGCTCGCGAGCGCATCACTTCGAGGTTGTGCACAACTGCGGCAAGGTCAATGACTAACTCACGCATCACGCACCTCCTTCGGCAACGACCATGGCGATGGCTTTCCCGCCATCGTGGCTTATCGACAAGTGCAGGTTTTCGATGCCGGCACCCTTTATAAAGTCTGCCGTAGTGCCGCTTGTCACGATAGACGGTTTGCCCAGAGCATCCTTGACGATTTCGACCTCGTGCCAGCGCAAACCGCGTGGGTCACCAACAGCTTTTACCAGCGCTTCTTTAGCAGCAAACCGACCGGCCAGTGTGCGGCTGCTGGCCTCACGCTCTGACTCGGCGAACAAACGCTCGATCAGCGCGGGCGTGCCAGATATTGCCTTTTCGAACCTCTCGAGGTCTACCAGGTCAACGCCGACACCAATAATCATGGATGCGCCTACTCGACGGTCACCGACTTGGCCAGGTTACGCGGCTGATCAACATCGAGACCCTTGGCAGTTGAAAGCGCAAGGGCGAACGCCTGAAGTGGAATCACCGAAAGAACGGCCGAGAAAATTGGCTCGGTTTGTGGAACAAAGATGACCGATTCGGCATAGTCGCCAACCGAGGCGTCGCCCTGCTCGGCAATGGCAATCACCTTTGCGCCGCGGGCGCGAATTTCTTGAATATTGCTGATGATTTTCGGGTGCAGGCTGTCGGCATCGCGCGGGCTCGGCACAATCACGATCACCGGCTGGCCCTCTTCGATAAGTGCAATCGGCCCGTGCTTCAGTTCACCGGCTGCAAAACCTTCGGCGTGAATGTAGGCGAGCTCCTTGAGTTTGAGCGCACCTTCCATGGCCACCGGAAAACCAACATTGCGCCCCAAGAACAGAACCGAGCTGGCGTCGGCGTGGGCGGTGCCGAGTGCCATGGCCTGCGGAAGGTTCTCGATTACTTTGGTGACCTTGGCCGGCAGTTTCAGCAGTTCTTTACCAAGTCGAGCCGACTCACCGGCATCTAGAGTTCCGCGAGCCTCGGCCAGCATCAGAGCAAGCAGGTAGGTGGCAGTGATCTGCGAGGTTAGCGCTTTGGTTGAGGCAACCGCAACTTCGGGGCCTGCGTGGGTGTAGAGCGTCGCATCCGATTCACGTGCCAAAGTTGCGCCCTGGGTATTGCAAATCGAAATCACCTTTGCGCCAAGTTCACGGGCGTATCGCGTGGCCATCAGGGTGTCCATGGTTTCACCCGACTGCGAGATCGCAACCACAAGAGTGTTCGGGGTGATGATCGGGTTGCGGTAACGGAACTCGTGCGACAGCTCGACCGAAACGGGGATGCGCGCCCACTTCTCGATCGCGTACTTGCCAACGTCACCGGCATACGATGCGGTGCCACAGGCAACTATCACGAGGCGGTCGATGTTCTTGATGTATTCGGGCGATAGCTCGGCCAAGTCGCCCAACGATACGTGACCATCGTGCGACAAGCGGCCCATCAGGGTGTCGGCGATCGACTGCGGTTGGTCGGCAATCTCTTTGGCCATGAACGACGGCCATCCGCCCTTAGACGCCGCCGAGGCATCCCAGTCGACTTCAAATTCTTCAGTTACGGCAGGCTTGCCGTCAAAGCCGATGACCTCGACCGACTCGGCGCGCAAGATGACAATCTGGTCTTGACCAACGGCGATGGCACGCTTGGTGTGCTCTACGAATGCGGCCACATCTGAGCCCAAGAAGTTTTCGTGCTCGCCCAGACCGATTACCAAAGGTGCGTTGCGGCGGGCGGCCACAACCACGTCTGGCTGGTCTTGGTCAATCACCAAAATCGTGAAAGCGCCGTGCAGACGGTTGACCACTTCGGTGAAAGCGGCAACCAGCTCGCCGGTGCGCTCGAATGCCTTCGCAATCAGGTGCGCGGCAACCTCAGAATCGGTTTCGCTGGAAAATTTGGTGCCGGAGGCAAGCAGTTCAGCCTTGAGTTCGGCGAAATTTTCGATGATGCCGTTGTGAATCAAAGACAGCCTGGATGTCTGGCCACCAAGGTGAGGGTGGGCATTGCCGTCGGTGGGTGCGCCGTGGGTTGCCCAGCGAGTGTGGCCAATGCCGATGTGGGCGGTAGGTAGCGGGTGTGCTTCGATTTCAGCCACCAAATTATTGAGCTTTCCAGCCTTTTTGCGGGTCTCTAACTGACCGTTGGCGATGATCGAAACGCCGGCTGAGTCGTAGCCTCGGTACTCGAGTCGACGAAGCCCGCCGATCAAAACCTCGAGGGTTGACTTCGGGCCTACATAGCCGACGATTCCACACATAGGTTCTAATTTAGGGCAGAATGGCTCTTTGTGAGCGTTCCTAAAGACCCCCAGGCTTCTGTGTTGCCAGAACCGACACCGTTCGTCGAAATTTCTCGAGCCGATTGGGCCGCTCTTGGTACCAACACCGCCACTCCGCTCACCGAAGCTGAACTAAACCAAATTCGCGGTTTGGGCGACTTTCTTGACCTGCAAGAAGTGGCCGACGTGTTTTTGCCGCTGAGTCGACTGCTGAACCTATACGTTCAACAGACGCAGGCGCTGCACGAAGCATCCTCGCAATTTTTGGGCGAACGAGCGAAAAAGGTGCCATTCGTAATCGGTATCGCCGGCTCTGTTGCGGTTGGCAAGTCGACGGTTTCGCGTCTGCTCAAAGAACTGCTTTCGCGCTGGGATGGAACCCCAAAGGTGGCCCTGGTGACCACCGACGGGTTTCTTTACCCGAACTCAGAGCTCGAACGCCGCGGTATCATGACTCGCAAGGGTTTTCCCGAGTCATACGACCGCCTCGCGCTGATCAAGTTTGTGGCCGACATTAAAAGTGGCGAACCAGCCGTTTCTGCGCCGGTTTATTCGCACCTGGTTTATGACATCGTGCCGGGTGAATCGGTTGAGGTTGAGTCGCCAGATGTTTTGATCATCGAGGGGCTGAATGTTTTGCAGCCACCGAGTGCCGGCCAAGAGGTTTCGCTGAGCGATTACTTTGACTTCAAAATTTTCGTGGATGCTGAGACCGAGAACATCACCGAATGGTTTCTCGACCGCTTCAAAAAGCTGCGTGAATCGGCCTTCACCAACCCGCAGTCATACTTTCACCGTTATGCCGAGGTGCCTTTTGAGGCAGCGCTCGAAACAGCCAAGTTGATTTGGTCGACCATCAACCTGCCAAACCTGCGCGAGAACATTTTGCCAACCCGCGGTCGCGCGAACCTGGTGCTTCGTAAGGGTGTAAACCACCGCGTCGACTCGGTGTTGTTGCGCAAGCTCTAAAGCGCGCCGGTTTGAAACCTAGAGCGCGAGCTCTTGCTGCACCACGCGAGCGATGCGGTCGGCCCAGCTCTGTGCCGAACCTTCATCGGCAGCCTCGACCATCACGCGAACCAGCGGCTCGGTGCCGGATGCACGCAGCAGCACTCGGCCTGTGTCAGCCAACTCGGCCTCCGCCTCGGCCACGATCGCAGCCAGCGCAGGGTTCGAGTCAACCTTGGTTTTGTCGACACCGCGCACGTTTACCAAAACTTGTGGATAAACCTTCATCACCGAGGTGAGCTCGGCAAGCGACTTTTTGGTGCGGGCCACTTCGGCCATCAAACGCAGCCCGGTCAATACGCCGTCACCGGTTGTTGCCCACTGGGTGAAAATCACGTGGCCAGACTGCTCGCCGCCGAGGGTGTAACCGCCCTCGCGAATTGCCTCGAGAACATTTCGATCGCCAACCGCTGTTTCGATCAGGTTGATGTCGTTCTCTTTCATAGCCAAACGCAAACCTAGGTTCGACATCACGGTGGCCACGAGGGTATTGCGAGCCAGTTCACCGGCCGCCTTCGCGGCAACTGCTAGAACCGCCATGATCTGGTCGCCGTCGACGATCGCTCCGGTGTGATCAACGGCTAGGCAACGATCTGCATCGCCGTCGTGGGCGATTCCCGCATCGGCACCGTGCTCGAGCACAGCGGCCTGTAGAGCGCTCAGGTGGGTCGAGCCATAGCCGTCGTTGATGTTGATTCCGTCTGGGTCGTTGCCGATCACGATGACTTCTGCTCCGGCATCCCTGAAGGCATCAGGCGAAACTGCCGAGGCAGCACCGTGGGCGCAATCGAGCACCACCTTCACGCCAGCGAGGCTGTTAGGAAGCGCGGTCAGCAGGTGAACCAAGTAGCGGTCTTCGGCATCGGCCATGCGCTTGATGTGCCCAACCGCGCCACCGATTGGGGCTAGAGCCTGCGCATCCATGGCGGCTTGAATTTGATCTTCGACCGAGTCGGCCAGTTTGTGGCCGCCGCGAGCAAAAATCTTGATGCCGTTGTCTGGGGCTGGGTTGTGCGAGGCCGAAATCATCACGCCAAAGTCGGCGTTGATGTCTGCGGTTAGAAATGCGGCACCTGGAGTTGGTAGCACGCCGGCGTCATAAACGTCGACACCCGAAGAAGCCAAACCGGCTGCCACCGAGGCGGCGAGAAACTCGCCAGAAATGCGGGGGTCGCGAGCGATGACTGCTTTTGGTCGAACACCGATTGAGCGAGATTCTTCACCAAGCACGAGTGCGGCGGCTTGAGCAAGCGAAAGTGCTAGTTCTGCGGTGAGATCGCGATTCGCGAGTCCGCGAACGCCGTCGGTGCCGAAGAGTCGAGCCATGCTTTAGAGGCTAGCCGAAATACAGCTGATTGAACCCGAAGGTTTAGCGCTTCGAGTACTGAGACGCCTTGCGGGCCTTCTTGAGACCAGCCTTCTTGCGCTCAATAACACGTGCGTCACGGCTCAGGAATCCGGCCTTCTTGAGTGCTGGGCGGTTGTTGTCGCGGTCGATCTCGTTTAGTGCACGCGAGATGCCGAGACGAAGTGCGCCAGCCTGACCAGCAACGCCACCACCGGTGATTCGAGCGATCACGTCGTACTGACCCGAAAGGTCAAGAACGGTGAACGGGTCTTGAATCAACTGCTGGTGAAGCTTGTTTGGAAAATATTCTGCAAGTTCGCGGCCGTTTACCTTGATAACGCCGGTACCTGGCATGATGCGAACGCGGGCGATTGCCTGCTTGCGACGGCCTAGGCCTGCGCCTGGAACGGTTAGTGGGCCGCGTGCCTTTGGAGCCTTTTCAGCAACCGCAGCTGCCGGGGTCTCGGTTGAGTACTCGGTTGGGGTCTCTACTGCTTCAGTCTTTGCCACGAATGTGTCCTTGTTGGTTTGGGTCGACTACTGAGCGACTTGGTCGATGATGAAAGGCTTTGGCTGCTGTGCAGCGTGTGGGTGCTCGGCACCGCGGTAAACCTTGAGCTTGCCAATCTGTGAAGCACCGAGCTTGGTCTTTGGAATCATTCCGCGGATGGCCTTCTCAACGGCCTTCTCTGGGTTCTTCTCTAGAAGCTCTGAGTAAGTGGTGGCAGTAAGGCCGCCTGGGTAACCAGAGTGGCTGTAGGCCTTCTTCTGAGCCAGCTTGGCACCGGTAAGGGCTACCTTCTCGGCGTTGATGATGATCACGAAGTCGCCGTTGTCCATGTGTGGAGCAAAGGTTGCCTTGTGCTTGCCGCGCAACAGAGTTGCGGCGTGGGTTGCGAGACGGCCGAGAACTACGTCGGTGGCGTCAATGACAAGCCACTCGTTCTTCAGCTCGGAAGCCTTTGGTGAGTAAGTACGCACGCTAAATTGCCTTCTACTTTTTGTCTTTTTACGACATGAACCCGCAACAGAAGAAACTAACTTCATGAGGTTCAGGTTTAACGCTGGTTGAATACCAGCAACAAGGGTCAAGTCTAGCCCGAACAGGGGCGTTCGGTCAAACCCTATTTAACTTTTAACGCGGATGCTCGGCTCGGCTCAAGCTTCGTCAAGAGTTCTTCGTGCTCGAGACCGTTCGGCTTGAATGCCCAGTCGCGAATCGGCGGGGTAACCAATCTCGATCAGGGTGAGTCCCTTGGGTTCGACGGTCTTATAAGTCTCGACTCGTTTGGCTCGCTCGAGGGTGCGCTTGAGGTCATCCTGGTTGGCCTTGCCCGCACCGACCGCGATCAACGCACCGACGATAGAGCGCACCATGTTGTGACAAAAGGCGTCGGCCTTGAGCTCAATTTCGATGATGTTCTGGGCGTTGCGGCGAACCTTGATGCTCTTGAGGTCGCGAATCGTGGTAGCCCCCGCACGGCTTTTGCAGAATGAAGCGAAGTCGTTGAGTCCAAGCAGCAGCTGAGCGGCCTCGTTCATGGAGACCGGGTCGAGCGCATAGGTGAGGTTGAGCACGAAACGCATTTGCTGCGGATCTTTTTGCGCGAAATTGTCTGAGATTTTGTAGCGGTAGCGGCGATAAATTGCCGAGTATCTCGCGTCAAAACCGGGTGCAGCCGGCTTGAAATCGTGAATGCGAATCGCTTCGCTCATCATCTGGTTCAGCCGAGCCACCACGTTGGGGTTGCGACCCAAACGCTTCAGCTGCGCCGCCGACAGATCGACGTGGGCAACCTGGTTGGCCGCGTGCACGCCGGCGTCGGTGCGACCTGCGATGCGCATCCCGAAATCATTCTCGGTCGGCCCGAAAATGGTGGTCATTGCGGCAAGCAAATCGCCTTGAACCGTTTTTAAGCCGGGCTGCTTGGCCCAACCGGTGTAATCGGTGCCGTCGTAGGCAAAATCGACCCGAAAACGAGTCAACCCGTCAACCTTGTGGCTGACGGGTTGGCTCATGGTTCTAGAAAGGCTACTTGGCTTCTTCAGCTGGAGCTTCTGGCTCAGCTTCGGCTTCGGCCTCGGCGGCAGGAGCTTCCTCCGCTGCAGGAGCTTCTTCAGCAGCGGCGTCGGCAACAACCTCTTCAGCGGCAGCTGGCGCTGCAACTTCTTCGGCTACTGCGTCTTCAACTGCAACTTCTTCAGCAACGGCTTCGACGGCCTCTTCGGTCTCGATTGCCTCGACGACTGCAGCAGCAGTTGCCTTGACGCTGTTTTCAAGCTTTGGCTTCTTGTTGACGGCCTTTGGTGATACCGGCTCAAGAACTAGCTCGATCACACACATCGGA
>JAURIU010000140.1 GCA_030832605.1 Rhodoluna sp.
ACCACGGCCAACATTTTTGCCGGCGTGGAAAGTGGTGCCACGCTGACGAATGAGAATGGTTCCGGCGGTGATTGATGTACCACCGAAGGACTTCACGCCGAGGCGCTGTGCGTTTGAGTCGCGGCCGTTACGTGTAGATCCGCCGCCCTTAGTCTTTGACATGGTGTCAGCCTTTCGCGATTGAGGTGATCTCGACCACCTGGTAGTGCTGGCGATGCCCGTAGCGACGACGCTGGTTAGTGCGTCGCTTATAGGTAAAGCCGTTGATCTTGGGACCTGACGCCGAGCCGACAATGCGACCCGAGACCTTTGATCCGGCGAGTTGAGTAGGTGTGGCAAGCACGGTGTCGCCATCGACGACCAGCACGGGCGTGAAGTCCACCGAGGCACCCTGTTCGAGGCCTAGAAGTTCAACATGCACTTGCTGGCCCTCGGCCACACGGACCTGTTTGCCACCGGTTGCGATCACTGCATACATAGCGAATATCGACTCTACCTGCTTCAACGACGTTAAACCAACGCCTTGGTCAGGACTTATCTTTATGTCATTCATTGGG
>JAURIU010000141.1 GCA_030832605.1 Rhodoluna sp.
GCAGATCATTTACTTGAAGCCTATGAAGCAAAGCATAAGAAAGCTGCGGCATCACTAACTGAAGTAAATTGCCCTGCTTGCGGAAACAAAGGTCAATTCACAGAACCTAAACAATTTAGTGGAATGCTTAAGACCTATCTTGGACCAGTTGAAGATGAATCTGGACTTGCATTTTTGCGACCAGAAACTGCTCAGGGAATTTTTATTAACTTTGATCAGGTAATGACAACATCACGCAAAAAGCCACCATTTGGTATCGGCCAAATTGGCAAGTCTTTCCGCAATGAAATTACGCCAGGAAACTTTATTTTCAGAACTCGTGAGTTCGAGCAGATGGAGATGGAGTTTTTCGTTGTGCCAGGAACTGATGAGGAATGGCACCAATATTGGATTGATACACGTATGGCTTGGTATGTAGACCTTGGAATTAATCCAGAGCGTCTTCGTATTTACGAACATCCAAAAGAGAAGTTGTCACACTATTCAAAGCGCACTGCAGATATTGAATACAAATTCGAATTCGCTGGTACCGAATGGGGCGAACTCGAAG
>JAURIU010000142.1 GCA_030832605.1 Rhodoluna sp.
GGAAAAAAAGTCATCCTATCCGGAAATTTTCCGTATTTTAATTGAGGAAAGCAGTGGTAACGATCCACAATCGGTTTCTCACCGATCACATTGTTTAGCAAACAAGTCCCGTCGCCTTCAGGGATTACTTTCCATAGAGTGTGGTACTACTGCAGTAGTTGAGGCACCCACACAAGTCATTCCCCTTTTTGTGTTCACGACGGGTTACGATCCCATTACCTCCGACGTATCAGATCGGTGCTCTACCAATTGAGCTACGTGAACTTATTGCGGACAAGGAAGGGTACGATCCTACAACCTATCGGTTAACAGCCGATTGCTCTACCAATTGAGCTACTTGTCCATTTTTTGTGGGAGAGGAGGGACTCGAACCCCCAAGGTCTCACGACGACAGATTTACAGTCTGCTGAGCCAACCAATTGCTCAACTCTCCCTTATTGTACACCCTACAGGGATCGAACCTGTGACCTGTTGTATGTAAAACAACCGCTACTACCATCTGAGCTAAGAGTGTGTTATGATGTTAACATTTTAATACTTTGAATTGTA
>JAURIU010000143.1 GCA_030832605.1 Rhodoluna sp.
ATGGTTGCACCAAAGGGTCCAGGACACTTGGTTCGTCGTGAATATGCAGCAGGCCGCGGAGTTCCAGTAATTGTTGCAGTAGAACAAGATTCAACAGGGAGTGCTTGGCCATTGACGTTGTCATATGCAAAGGCAATTGGGGGACTTCGCGCAGGCGGAATTCTTACAACATTTACTGAAGAGACTGAGACAGATCTATTTGGTGAGCAATCTGTACTTTGTGGTGGAGCATCACAGCTAGTTATGTACGGATTCGAAACTTTACTGAAGCTGGTTACCAGCCAGAGGTTGCATACTTCGAGTGCTTGCATGAACTTAAACTCATCGTTGACCTCATGTATGAAGGTGGAATTGCTAAGCAGCGTTGGTCAGTTTCTGACACAGCTGAATTCGGTGATTATGTTTCAGGCCCACGCGTCATTGATCCACGCGTGAAGGAGAACATGAAGGCAGTTCTTGCAGATATCCAAAGCGGAGCATTTGCAAAGCGCTTCATCGATGACCAAGAGGCTGGAGCACCTGAATTTAAATCACTTCGCGCTAA
>JAURIU010000144.1 GCA_030832605.1 Rhodoluna sp.
AGGAAGGCCAGCTGTCCGCTGACATCGAGCACGTCGCCACCAAGCTTGTTCTGGATGACGAACGAAGCGCCCGGGGCCGTCTGGGTCGTGCCATCGTAGACCTTGCCGGCGCCGGTGGCGGATACCTGCAGGACCCTCGGCGAAACCGCGAGGGAACCCGTCAGCGCGAGGTTCGGCTGGAAGTTGCCGCTGGCCACGAGCCCGGAGGGCGCAAGGGCGTATGAACCGACGCGGAGCGAGCCGGCGCCGCTGTAAGCCGGAGCGAGCGGGACGATCGTGAAGGTGGAAGTGGCGTTGCTTCCGTCGGTGACCGTGGCGATGTTGCCGACGACGGAGACGGCGACATTGGTCGGATTCGTGTCACCCGGGAAGAGGTACTGGGCGGAAGCCGAATAGACCGGCGAAGAACCGTAGACGGTCGGCGCGGCGTTGATGCGCACCAGCAGCGAATCGGCCGGGGTGATGGTGTAATCCCCTCGCACGAAGGTGATCGCGTAGTTCGAAGCCGTCGCGCCGGAGGGCACGAGCGTTCCCG
>JAURIU010000145.1 GCA_030832605.1 Rhodoluna sp.
CCGGTCACCCTCTCAGGCCGGCTACCCGTCGTCGCCTTGGTGAGCCATTACCTCACCAACAAGCTGATAGGCCGCGAAGTCATCTTCAACCGAAAAACTTTCCAGCCCCGATCATGCGATCAAGGCTCATATCCGGTATTAGCCCCGGTTTCCCGGAGTTATCCCAGTGTTGAAGGCAGATTTCTCACGTGTTCCTCACCCGTTCGCCGCTAATTCACACCCGAAGGTGTTTCATCGCTCGACTTGCATGTGTTAAGCACGCCGCCAGCGTTCGTCCTGAGCCAGGATCAAACTCTCCATAGAAAGTTTTGTTCATGGCTACGAGACAAACAAACTGTCGTTTATTTTGTCTTATTTACCAAAGGAAATCAACGGGTATAGCTTTTTATGGCTATACCTCATTGAGGTATTTATATATTTGCCGTGGTTGTTAATTAATCAAAAAGCATTGTAAAACAATGATTTTTCGCTATTGAAAGCATGACGAACTAAGCCACTATTGGCATTGACTTATGGCACGCTGTTGA
>JAURIU010000146.1 GCA_030832605.1 Rhodoluna sp.
ACGGAATGGATAATCTGAATCATTACTTCTAATCTTTAATGAACCAGCTGGAAAAACTAATCTTATTCCAGGATATTTTTTAGATAATTTCTCACGTCGCAGTTTTGTATATGGAATTGATGGATGAGAAGTAACTCCAGAAAGTGGTGATGGCGCCCAACCCTGCTTCATAAACTCACTCATCGCATCAGCGATTGGGATATCGTGAGTTCTCACTTCGAGTGCCTTTTCATTATTGTTGGAATTACTCACCGTATTCATATAGATAGCCTACTTCTTGCCAATAAATTGGCTACCTCATCATTGGGCGGTAACCTTACTTCTTGTTGGAGACGTCGCATAGCCCGGTCTAGTGCGCCTCACTGCTAATGAGGTTAACCCCTAAAGGGTTTCGGAGGTTCAAATCCTCTCGTCTCCGCAGAGACATTAATTGGTTATTGAAATAATAACCAATGTAAGAAACAATCTTGAATGAGCATTAACACAATACATACGAAAAATTTTTCATCTGACGTTTTCAAGTTTACG
>JAURIU010000147.1 GCA_030832605.1 Rhodoluna sp.
CCTGTGGCTTTTCGATCTTTGCGATTACTGGGATGCGAATTCCGACCTCGTCCATAATTGCATGAACATCTTTAATATCTGCGGCGTTGCGAACAAATGAGAGCGCGATGAAATCTGCACCAGCTCGGAGTCCCCAACGAAGATCATCTGCATCTTTCTCTGACATTGCAGGAACGGAGACTGCAACACCTGGGAGGTTGATTCCCTTGTTGTTGCTGACAGCGCCCGGGAAGATGCACTTGGTGACAACGTCATTGCCCTTAACTTCAATAACCTCAACGGTGACCTTGCCATCATCGATCATGATGAAATCGCCAGGCTTGCAGTCACCTGGAAGGCCCTTGTAAGTCGTACCAACGCGCTCCTTAGTACCAGGAACTTCATCAGTTGTAATTGTGAAGATATCTCCACGAGCTAACTCGTGAGGTCCATTTTCAAATCGCGCCAAGCGAATCTTTGGACCCTGAAGGTCGACCAAGATCGCAACTGCCTTTCCTGCCTCTTTGGCAGCCTCACGGACGCGATC
>JAURIU010000148.1 GCA_030832605.1 Rhodoluna sp.
TTCCAAGTCCCAATACCCGGCCGACACGTGAGCCATGCGTTCTTGCTCGCGCTCTACTACTAAACGAATGGCTGGGCTTTGCACACGGCCTGCGGACAAACCACGGTTTACTTTGCGCCACAAGATTGGTGACACTTCGTAACCAAACAAACGATCCAAAATGCGCCGCGCTTCTGCAGCGTCCACAAGCTTGTAGTCAATTTCGCGAGGGTGGGCAATGGCTTCGTCGATTGCGGCCTTGGTGATTTCGTGAAACACCATGCGCTTGGTTTCTACCTTTGGCTTCAGGTATTCAAATAGGTGGGCAGCGATTGCCTCTCCCTCGCGGTCTTCGTCGGTTGCGAGATAGAGGACCGAAGCGTTCTTGAGTTCGGCTTTCAGTTCGCGAACAATGGTTGCGCCACGCTCAGTCAGTTCGTAATTGGGCTTGAAACCGTTTTCAACATCGACACTGAGGCCTTTGCTTGGAAGGTCGGCAATGTGACCGACAGATGCACGAACAACGAGCTCGTCACCAAGAAAT
>JAURIU010000149.1 GCA_030832605.1 Rhodoluna sp.
CTTCAAAATTGTAAGACCGAATACGCACTTAGCCAATACGTCAGCAACTGTGTATCCCACCTGAACGCCAACGAACTGCTCTGCAGTTGCATCTCCGCCCATTCCTAGGATGTAAGAGATTGGGTAAACGCCCCATGTCGCGATCAATAGAAGACGCAAGCGACCAACGGTCTCTGCAACTCCTGCTGGCTGACGATCAAGTGACTTTCCAAGCTCTACGAACAGGACGTAAAGGATGTATAGGAATGGAAGTGTTGAAAGAACACCGTATAGAACCTGTGTGTTCTGATCGTTTGAGATTTCACCTGGGTAACCAAGTGCGATCATTGCAGCTGATGCTGGAACAAGGCGTGTGATAAGTGAACGTGAAACTTCCTTAGCAAGTGCAAGTACTGCAACAACTTCTACGAGTAGAAGTGGAACAGTAAGAAGCCAGTCAACATAGCGGTATGCCTCGTTGAATGCGCCTTGCTCACCTGAAACATTTACTGCCATACCGTCTGATGCTTCTCCGAATGAGT
>JAURIU010000014.1 GCA_030832605.1 Rhodoluna sp.
GGTGCGAAAGATCGACAACCTGCTGGTTTCTGAACTCGGGTGGCACGCGGCCGCCAGACTGCAGAATCCAATCGGGATGCGCACGGTAAAGGTCGCTGTTGGCGTTGACCATTTCGCCTTCAAACCACAGGCCGAACTCCATGCCACGAGAGTTCACGGCTTCGACGAGGGGGCCAAGGCCGTTAGGCCAGACATCCGCGCTGACCACCCAGTCGCCGAGGCCAGCAAAGTCATCGCGACGAGCACCGAACCAACCGTCGTCGAGCACGAAGCGTTCGACACCGATTTCGGCGGCAGCATCGGCGAGCGCGGTGAGCTTTTCTAGGTTGTGGTCGAAGTAGACCGCCTCCCAAACGTTCAGAGTGACGGGGCGAGGGCGAATGTTGGTTGGGTGAATGGCGCGGGCTCGCACCGACTGGTGAAAACGTGCGCTGGCACCGTCGATACCCTCACCCGAATAGACCGCCCAAACCTGCGGTGCCTGATAGGTTTCGTTCGATTGCAAGATGACTTCGCCGGGTAGCAGCAGTTCGCCAGCACCCAGGCTGGTGCGACCGATCGGGGTGCGCTCGAGAATGTGGCGGTTGTTTCCGCTCCAGGCGAGCGAGAGGCCCCAAGCCTCACCCGACTGAAAACCGGTGCCCTCGGTGAGCGCGAACTGCACCAGGGTGTAGTCGTGTCCGGTGCGACCTTCACGGCCCTCGCGCATCCACGAGCCGACGCCGATAGGTCTGCGCTGCGGGTTGCGCTCGTTGAGCCAGCGGCCGGTGAAATCGAGTGATTCGGTGGTGTAGTCGGGCACCGGCACGAAGCTCGTGAGTGACTCAAGGTTGAAAGGAACCAGGTTGAGGTTGGTAACCGACTGGTTGATGTGCAAGATGCCGGCTGGGTCAAGGCTGAACTTGGCGCAAACCTCGAGCTCGGCGTTCGCATCGACCGAGCAGAATTCAACACTGTGCTCGTCGGCCTGCTTGGTTTCGCGCAGGTCGAACTTTTGGGTGAAGTCGGCACCCTCGCGCGAACCGATGATGGTCGGGCGACCGAGATAGCCGCGCGCGTTCTCGCGCCAGATGCCGATGGTCTGGGGGTCGTCGAAGTCGCACGGTGGGGTCAGCTCGAGCTGTGTGCGAACTAGGTCAACAGCCGCGTGGATGTCGGCGACCGCCGCACCCCAATACAAAATGGCCGGGGTGCCCGAGGTGGTGTCGAAGATTACCGAGACGCCGGCGCGACGAAGATGGATTAGCTGCATAAAAAGAAATTTACTCGCCAAAACTGCAAGCGTTTACCGATTGTTGCGAACTAGCCCTTGGCGACGCGCAAAAAGTCTTCGCGATCGACGAGCTTGACTCGCTCGCGACCTTCGGCCTCGCCCAGTGACTTCTCCCAAGCATCGATCATCAGCCACTGTGGCCAGCCGACGAATTCGACTCCGCGCGAGTTCAGCAGAGCATCCACTGCGCTTTCGTCGGCGTTTTCTGGGCTCCACCACTTGTCTCGGTCGGCAATCACGTTGCCGATGGTTTCGAGTGCGTCGCTCTTGGTGTGACCGATGAGGCCGACCGGGCCGCGCTTGATCCAACCGGTGGCATAGACACCATCGATTTGCTTGCCGTCGGAACCGAGCACCCGACCGCCATCGTTCGGAATCACGCCGTACTTGGCGTCGTAAGGAATCTGGTCTAGTTCAGAACCGAAGTAACCAACCGCGCGATAGACGGCCTGAACCGGAATCTCGCGGAACTCACCGGTTGAGGTGACTCCCCCGCGACCATCGAGTTCGGTGCGCTCGATGCGAATGGCGGCAACCTTGCCGTCTTCACCGAGCACCTCGACCGGGGCCGAGAAAAAGTGCAGGTGCAGGCGACGCGGTGCGCCGGTGTTCTGCGGCTCGGCGCGCAGTGCTTCGAGGGTGTTGACCATCACGCGAGTCTGGTTGTTCGAGTCAATCGCCTCTTGCGAGCCCTCGTCATATTTGAAGTCTTCGTCATAGACGATGCAGTCGACACCCTCGATGTGGGTGGCCTCACGCAGTTCGAGCGGAGTGAACTTGACCTGGGCTGGGCCACGACGACCGAACACGTGCACGTCGGTGACCGGCGAGCTCTTGAGGCCTTCGTAAACATTGGCTGGAATGTCGGTTGAAAGCATGTCTTGGGGGTGCTTGACCAGCACGCGGGCCACGTCGAGCGCCACATTGCCGTTGCCGATGACGGCGATCTCGCGCGCGTTCAGCGGCCAGGTGCGAGGCACGTCTGGGTGAGCGTCATACCAGTTGACGAAATCGGCGGCACCGTAAGAGCCGTCGAGTTCGATGCCCGGAATTTTCAGGTCAGCATCCTTGATCGCACCCGTCGAGAAAATGACGGCGTTGTAGTGCTTTTTCAAGTCTTCGAGCGTGATGTCGGTGCCGTAGGAGACGTTGCCGAAGAAGCGAATGTCGCCGCGGTCGAGCACCTCGTAGAGCGCACGAATGATGCCCTTAATGCGCGGATGGTCGGGGGCGACGCCATAGCGAACCAAACCGTACGGCGCGGGCAGTAGGTCGAAGAGGTCGATCGAAACCTCGAAATCGCGTAGCTCAGATTTGATCAGCAGGTCGGCGGCATAGATACCGGCCGGGCCGGCTCCCACGATGGCAAGTCGCAGCTTGGTCATTTGTTCCTCTGGCGTTTCGTTGGCTTGGTCGTTTTGGCTTTTTGTTTTCGGCTTGGGGTCAGTTGTCGCGGTCGACAACGGCTTCGGCAAAGTTCTTGAGCGCCGACTTCACGTTGCTGTCGGGCAGTGGGGCTAACGCGGCGACTGCTTCGTCGGCCCAGCGCTTGGCTTGCTGGTAGGCCTGCTCGGCCACCTCGTGTTCGCGAAGGCGCTTGACCGCCTCGGCTAGCTTGGCGTCGTCTTCGAGACCTGAGTCGATGAACTCGACGAGTTCGGCGGCCGCGGCGTCGGTCTTGGCTTGCGCGCGAAGCAACAGCATCGGCAGGGTTGGCACACCGGCGCGCAGGTCGGTGCCAGGTGTCTTACCCGAAGCGCCAGCCTCGGCGATGTCGATCACGTCGTCAATTAGTTGGAAGGCAACGCCAACCTTTTCGCCATAGCTGGTGAGCGGCTCAAGGTATTCGTCTGGTGCGTCGGCAAACATCGCGCCGAGCTGAGCCGAAGCGGCAATCAGCGAACCGGTCTTGTCGGCGAGCACGCGAATGTAGTGGTCAACCGCGTCTTCGCCTGGCTGCGGGCCAACGGTTTCGTGCAACTGACCGAGGCAGAGGCGCTCAAAGGTGTCGGCCTGAAGGGTCAGGGCCTTTTCGCCAAGTCTCGAAACAATCTGGGATGCCCGTGCAAACAAAAGGTCACCCGTGAGAATCGCAACCGAGTTGCCCCAAATGTTGTGGGCGGTCGGCACACCTCGGCGGGTAGGGGCGTCGTCCATCACGTCATCGTGATAGAGCGTGGCCAGGTGGGTTAGTTCGACAACCACTGCGGCATCGATGACGGCTGAGTTGTTGTAGTCACCAAGTTGAGAGGTGAGCAGAACGAGCACGGGGCGAATGCGTTTGCCACCGGCATCCACTAGGTGACGAGCGGTGACCTTGGCGATTGGGTCGGTGTGCTCGGTTGCCTTGAGCAGTGCGGCTTCGACCAGCTCAAGACCATTTTCGATGCGCGAAAGCAGGGCCTTGTCGGACACCTTGCGCATCTGCTTTGGTAGTGATGGTTTTGCCATTTATTTGCTCGCCTTTGGTTTGAAGCCCACATGGATAGCAACGATTCCGAACGATAGATTCCTGAAAGTGACTTTTTCATAGCCGGCTTTTTCGATTTTGGCGGCGAGGGTGCGCTGGTCTGGCCATGCGTCGATCGATTCCGACAGGTAGGCATAGGCCTCCGGTGTCTTCGAAGCCAGTGATGAGAACGCTGGAAGCACCTTGCGCAGATAGAAGTTGTAGAACGGGCGAAGCAGCGGGTTGGCGACTTTTGAGAATTCGCAAATCACGATGCGGCCGCCGGGCTTGGTCACTCGGAACATTTCACTGAGCGCTGCCTCGACGTCGACCACGTTGCGCAAACCGAACGAAATGGTGGTGGCATCGAACTCTTTTGCCTTGAACGGAAGCTTGGTGGCGTCGGCGAAGACGAACTCGATTTCGGGGTGACGCTTGCGGCCTTCGGCGAGCATCCCCTCGCTAAAGTCACCGGCCACAAGGCGAACGCCTGGGCGGGCAAAAGCAGCGGTTGAAGAGCCGGTGCCGGCGGCCATGTCGAGCACGCTCTGGCCACTTTTTGGGTCAACGGCTTTGGCTACGATTCCGCGCCACAGTCGCGATTGGCCGAACGAAAGCAGGTCGTTGGTCTTGTCGTAGGTAGGCGCGACCTCGTCAAACATGGCGGCAACCTGCGCGGGTTGCTTAGAAAGGTCGGCTTTGCTCACTGCTCAAGTCTACCTTCGGCAAAAACGAACCCCACCGCCGGGGGTGGGCGATGGGGCCGTTCGATGCGGCTTTCACCGCAAGGTTTGGTTTAGTTTTCGCTGTCGTAGAAATAGTCAGCGTTTGGCTTGCGGCGAGCGCTGAGAGTCTTCACTCCAGCTGCCGAACCGAGGGCCAGCGCACCGGCACCCATGGCCACGAGGCCCCAAGTTGCCGATTCCATGAAAACGTCTGCAGGAGTCTTGGCCGAGGTGCGAATGCTTGCAGGGTCAATCGCCGGTGCAGCGTCTGGGTTGATCGAGTGTGCGCCAACCACCTGCTCTGAGCCGCTAGAGGCCAGTGGGGCATTGGGTGAGCCTGCAACAACCGACGGTAGTAGCGGTGAAACCGAGTAGCTTGCGCCATTGGCGTTGCTCTTAGAGCCGTAAGGAGAAGCGCTTGGGTCAACGCTAGGTTCTGCACCAGGTGTGGCCGGAAGAACAAAGCCACCCTCGTCGTCGTCACCCTCGTCTTCGGAATCGCCTTCATCTTCGTCGTCATCGTCACCGTGTGGGCGAATGACTACCGGAGGAAGTGAGTGGTTGTCTTCGTGGCCCCAGCCGTCATCATCGCCTTCGTATTCGTCGTCTTCGTCGCCTTCGTCATCACGGTCGGTGAAAATCGGTGAAGTTGCTGTCGATTTGGTCGAGGTCGAGATGGTCGCGGCCGAGGCTGACGCTGATAGAGCCAGTGGGGTTCCGAGAACCGCTAGTGCCACTGCTAGAGCTACGAGCTGCTTCTTCGACATGATTACCTTTGATTGGCGGGAGTAAAATCTTTTAGTGCTGAGTTCAGATTAGGAGTGCGGCAACGCGTAACCGAATCAAAATCAGCCACTTCACAGAAAACGCTCAGTGAGGTGCCAGTATCAAAAAGTGCAGCCGTTCGACGCTGTGCCCAGTTCGAGCCAGTTAGGGGCATCCGTGCGCGTTGTCTCTAAAGAGCTAACCGGCGACATCGCCCCCCTGCTGCAGCGTTTACCTGCGAATCCAATCACTTTTTTACGCCACGGCGAAGGCATCGTCGGTATCGGCGAACATGCTCGCCTCACCGCAATCGGACCAAATCGTTTCGCCGAACTCTCGGCAGCTTGGCTTGCGCTTGTCGCCGAGGCTCAGGTTACCGACGAGGTAAATCTGCCCGGCAGTGGGCTGTTGGCTTTTGGTGCCATCGCATTTGCCGACGCCTCAACTAGCGAGAGCACGCTGATTGTTCCGCGCGTGGTGCTCGGTCACCGCGACGGTCGCAACTGGATCACCACCATCGACGGTGCCACCCTTGAAGATTTGAACGCGGATGCTGCGCCACTGCTTGCAGACTCCCCGAGCCTTGCCGAGCCGCTGGTCCCAGGGCGTCTCACCCGAAGTGGATTCAAACAAGCTGTAGCCAGCGCGCTCGAGGCCATCGCGGCAGACCGTGTTGAGAAGGTCGTGCTTGCGCGCGATCTGGTTGCACCGCTCGCGTCAGACTTCGACATTCGTAACCCGCTGATCGCACTGGCCGAAACCTATCCGAGCTGCTGGGTTTATTCGGTTGATGGGTTGTTCGGTGCATCGCCTGAGCTGCTGGTTCGCGTTTCACACAAGCAGGTTTCTGCTCGCGTGCTTGCTGGCACCGCCGCTCGTGGCACCGACAAGGGTGTCGACCACGCCATTGGCCAGGCGTTGGCCACTTCGCACAAAAATTTGGCCGAGCACCGCTTCGCCGTCGACTCGATGGTTCGCTCGCTCGAGCCGTTCTGTGAGCACGTTGACGCCGACGAGTCGCCGTTTTCGCTCGCGCTTCCGAACGTGTGGCATCTCGCGAGCGATGTGCACGGGGTGCTGTCGAGCAACTCGACTGTTCTAGATCTTGCTGCCGCGATACATCCGACCGCGGCGGTGGCAGGCACCCCGCGTGCGAACGCCATCGAGCTCATCGCCGAGTTAGAACCATTCGACCGCGGTCGCTATGCCGGCCCAGTTGGTTGGATCGGCGCCGATGGCGATGGCGAATGGGCGATTGCACTGCGCGGGGCGCAGCTCGAGGGGTCGAACATCCGCGCGTTTGCCGGCTGCGGAATCGTTTCGGAATCTGAGCCAGACAGCGAAGCCGCCGAGACCGATTTGAAGTTCAAACCAATCACGGATGCTCTGGGCTAAAGCTCAACCTCAATAAGCACTCTGCCCTCAAGTTCTAGGGCCTCGCGCAATTCGTCTTCGTTTTGCACAAATTCGTGACGCCAACCGTAGGCCAGGGCCAACGCCGCTAGGTTCACATGTTGTGGAGTACGGAAAAGTCGGTCAAAGGCGGTCGCGGGTAGCGCCTTCGCCATTTCTAGCGCTTCAAAAATGCTGCCACCGTGGTCGTTCACCACCACGAGTTGAATGTCTAGCGGTGAATCCACCGGATCAATTACGAGTGAACCAACATCGTGCAAGAAGGTCAGGTCGCCGAGTAGCACGCGGGTTTTTTGACCGGATGCTAGGGCGATGCCCGTTGCGGTCGCGATAGTTCCGTCGATGCCAGCCAGGCCTCGGTTTGAGAACACGTTGATCGGCTTTGCCGGAGCCCAGGTTTCGGCTTCGCGAATCATTCGGCTCGCGCCAAGCACCAGGTTTTGCGCATTTTCGGTTGCCGCCCAGAGCGTTTCGACGATTTCGCGTCGTGACAGTTCGGCGGCCACGGGAGCTGCCAGGCGCAGGGTCTGGTCGGCGAGCTGCCACTGACGCAGCCAATCGAAGTCAACTTCGCTGTCGAGCGTGATTTCGTCGACGAAGGCCGATGCGCGGTGTGAGACGTCGAAGTGGCCCATGCGGCGAGATTTGACGACAACCACGTCGACGCCTTCGTTGAACATAAGGCGAATCACCGCGCGCGACAGGGTCGGCTTGCCGAATACGATGACGCGGCCGATTTGGGCGGTTAGTGCTGGCTGCTGGTCAAAAATCAGACGGTAGCCCAAAATGGCGTTCGCACCCCAGCGCGCTCCTGACGAAGGCTCGGCTAGCAGTGGCCAGCCGAACGCTTCGGCTAGCTCGACGGCGTCTGGTCCAGACTCTGCGCCGGCGATGACCACGGTTGGGGTTGCGCCATCAAGCACAGCGAACTCAAGTTCGATGTGCTCTGGCTCAAGGTCCAGCGAGGTTGGCTCAACGGCGGCGGCGTTAGGTAGCGAGCTAGAGAGCGGTTCTCTGAAGGCAAGGTTCAGTTGCACCGGGCCAGCGCTTTGTCCGCCTAGGCCACGTGCCGCGGTCAGGGCGATGCGAGCCAGCTCTTCGATTGAATCGAGGCTGCCGTCTTCATCGGGCGCTTCGACGTCGAAACAAACTCGAACCGCGTCGGCGAAGATGCCGACCTGATCGGTGGTTTGGTTTGCCCCAACGCCGCGAAGCTCGTGTGGGCGGTCGGCGGTTAGCAGAATGAGCGGCACACCAGAGTGGTGGGCCTCGAGAACCGCTGGGTGCAGGTTGGCAACGGCGGTTCCGCTGGTGGTGATGACGATGGCGGGGTCGTCGGTGGCCAGAGCCGAACCGAGTGCGGTGAAACCAAGGCTGCGTTCATCCAAGCGAATAAAGAGTTCGGCCTTGCCGGCCTCGGCCAACTGACCAGCCGCGATTGCCAAGGCTTGCGACCTCGCTCCCGGGGCTAGAAAGATGCGCTTGGCACCGCCAGCCACCAAAGTTGCCAGCAAATGAGCGGCAAACTGCTGAGCTGGGCTAGCACCCGGCACGAGGTTAGACATTCGGTAGGTCGCCGCCCTTTGGCTTTTGGTCGCCGTCTTCGTCATCGTTTTTCGACAAGCGATCGCGCAGGTTGCGCAAGAAATCTGGGTCATCGTCTGGCGCAATCACGCGAGAACCGCTAGCAGTGAAGCCAGGCTTCGCTACAGGGCGGCCGATGGTGATGTAAAGCAGCCCACCGATGATTGGCACGATGAGGCAGAGCACTACCCAGAGCCACTTTGGCAGCAGGCGAACTTCGTTTGGCTTGGCGCTGATCGCAAACACGGTGGTAAAAATGGTGAAAATTGCCGTGATGCCGATGGCGAATAGTAGATACCTCATGGTTTAACTCTAACCAGATGGCTACTTAGACTTATTTCGTGAAGAAACATTGGTTGGTTTACATCGTTGCCCGTTTGGGTGTTTTCGCAGCGGTGCTCACCGTGTTTATGCTCCTCGGCTTCGGCTGGCTCTACTCAACCCTGATCGCAGCTGCCCTAAGTCTGGCTTTCTCACTAATCTTTCTCAGCAACCAGCGCGAGGCGCTTTCTAGCGACATCTACAACCGGGTCAAGAAGAACAAGGATGTCGGAATCAATGACACCGACAGCGACCTCGAAAACGACCTACTAGACCAAAAGTAGGAAGCGGCTAAAGCCCCAGCCCACCAGCACACCCCAAACCAGCGCACCGAACGAGGTGAGCTTGAGCGCCAGAATCAATTCGCGTGGGTCTCGGTAGGTCCAAACAATCAACAGTGCGGGTAGCAGAAGCAAGAACGCCACGAATGCAAAAATCGTCAGCGGGTAGAGGAACGGGTAGGCCGCCCAAATCGCCAAAGCCACAACGATGAACACTGTGAAGAGAATCTTCGAGAACAGAACACCGAAACGAACCGAGAGAGTCTTCTTGCCAGCAGGGGCGTCGGTCGAGACATCCCGCAGATTGTTTACCAAAAGCACAGCTGCGGCCAAGAATCCGAGAGCCACAGCACCGCCGCCGGTGACCAGAATGGTCAAAGCATCGTCGAACACGGCTGCGATTTGCACGTAGGTGGTGCCGAAAACGGCAACTGGGCCGAAGAACAAGAATGCGACTACTTCACCGAAGCCTGCGTAGCCATAAGGCTTCTTGCCACCGGTGTAGCCCCAGGCGGCGAGCAGTGCCACGGCTCCTACAGCGAGCATCCAGAGCTGGTTAGAAAGAACCGAAAGCGCAACACCGGCGGCAGCACCAAGGGCCAGAAATACAAAGGCGACAGCTCGAACGGACTTCGGGTTCACCTTGCGCGACGCGGTTAGCCGAAACGGGCCAACACGGTCGTCGTCGGTGCCACGCACGCCATCGGAATAGTCATTGGCGTAGTTGACGCCAATCTGCAAGAACACGGCAACTGCAAGAGCTAGTCCGGCATAGACCCAATTGATGCCCTGATTGATCGAAGCGACTCCGGTACCGAAAGCCACCGGGGCCACGGCGAGGGTCAGGGTGCGAATGCGAGCGGCAGAAATCCAGTCGCGAAGAGTCGGCTTCTTTTTGCTACGTTCTGAAACTGGTTTGTTCTTAGTTTTAGCCATGACGAAATTCTAAATCTCTCCTCGGGCGCGAGCTTCGCGCAACTGGTTTTGGTAGGCGGCAAAATTTTCGGCCAAACCTTGGTAGTCGGGTTTGCCGTTGCCTAGCAACGGAATCTCTTCGGTGGTCGCCCAGACCGCGAACTTGGCGGGTAGCCCAAGTTCGGCCACCGCTTTGTCGGCATCCAAGTTGTGGCGCTCTGGGTCGAAGACGACCATCCAGCAAATAAAGGTTTCGCCATACTGCGGATTAGAAATTGGCAGCGACACTGCGTCGCGAACGCCGGGCTGCGACCTGGTCCACTGCTCAACGAGGTCGAGCGACAACTTGATTCCGCCAGAGTTGATCACGCGATCTGCTCGCCCAAGCACCGACAAGCGGCCATCGTCATCTAGCTCGCCGAGGTCGTTGGTGGTAACGCTGCCACCAACCACCATCGGGCCGGTGAGAGTGATGAGCCCACGTTCGCCGAGCGAAACCTCGACACCGTCGAGCGGGACCCCGTCATAAACGCATCCTCCAGAAGTTTCGGTCATTCCGTAGGTGACCACGACCTTCACGCCTAGTTCGCGCAGGCGGCCGATGGTCGCGGGGTTCGCCGCCTGTCCCCCGACCAAAATGGCGGCAAACGAGCGCAACTGCGAAAGCAAGAAATCATCTTGGTCAACGGCTTCTGCAAGGCGCTCGAGTTGGGCCGGCACCAGGCTTGTGAAGCGTCGTTCGCCGGTCATCAACGAGGATGCCCGGCCAAAGCCCTCGGCCGAAAACGGTACCGACGAATTCATCAAAATCGGTTGGGTATCGGCGAGGTGTGAGCGCACGAGAACTTGGAGGCCAGCGATGTAGTTGATCGGAAGGGCCAACAGCCATTGCCCCGGCCCACCTAGCCGAGCCTGCGTTGCCCTAGCGCTGCTCAGCAGATTCTGCACTGTGAGACCGATTCGCTTCGGCACACCGGTTGAACCAGACGATTCGACGATTGCCGCGTAGTGATCGTCAACTTCGGGTGGAAGGCCGTGGACCTCTGGCATCAGACCGTTAACCTCGGGCGGGGTTACGAACAGAGCCTGCTTGCCATCGAGCACATCGGCGAGCGCAACCAACGCAGCAAACGGGTCGTTGGCTGCAATCAGCTTGAGTGGAATCGGCATGTTGGTAGTCGAGCTCTTTGGCTTGCCAGAGACCCTAGAAGTGCCAGGGGTAAGGCGACCAGTCTGGGTCGCGCTTCTCTAGAAATGAGTCACGCCCTTCGGCAGCCTCTTCGGTTGCATAGGCCAAGCGGGTTGCCTCGCCGGCAAACATCTGCTGACCGACCAGACCGTCATCAACCGCGTTGAATGCGAACTTGAGCATGCGAACGGACTGCGGCGACTTGGCCAAAATCTCTTTGCCCCAGGCGATGCCAGTGGCTTCGAGCTCTTCGTGAGGCACAACCGCGTTCACGACACCCATTTCATAGGCGCGCTGGGCACTGTATTCGGCACCCAAGAAGAAAATTTCACGAGCGAACTTTTGGCCAACCTGACGAGCCAGGTAGGCCGAGCCATAGCCGGCGTCGAAAGACGCGACATCGGCGTCGGTCTGCTTGAACTTGGCGTGCTCGGCACTGGCGATCGAGAGGTCGCAAACCACGTTTAGTGAGTGGCCACCTCCAGCCGCCCATCCTGGCACCAAAGCAATGACAACCTTTGGCATGAAACGAATGAGGCGTTGAACCTCGAGAATGTGAAGTCGACCTGCGCGACCTGGCTCAATGCTCGCCGCGTCATCACCATCGGCGTATTTGTAACCATCTTTGCCACGAACTCGCTGATCGCCGCCGCTTGAGAACGCCCATCCGCCATCTTTTGGTGACGGGCCATTGCCGGTTAGCAACACCACACCAACGCGCGAATCCATGCGGGCGTGGTCGAGGGCTCGGTGCAATTCGTCAACGGTCTTAGGCCTGAAGGCGTTGCGCACCTCTGGGCGGTTGAACGCCACGCGCACCATGCCGAGTGTGGCGTGCTTGTGATAGGTGATGTCGGTTAGCTCTTCGAAGCCGGGCACCTCGTGCCACACCTGGGCGTCGAACAACTGCGAAACCTGTTTTGCCATGCTTCTAGACTAACTAACGTGGATGCTTCGCAAAACGGTTCGGCCAATGGGCGCAGGTTTGCGCTGCCGAGCCTTGAAGAGCTCGTAGCATCGGCCCGCGTGGTGAGTTTGCCCATGCGCACCAAGTTTCGCGGTGTCACCGAGCGTGAGGCTCTGTTGATCGAAGGCCCGCAGGGTTACACCGAGTGGTCGCCGTTCGTTGAATACGAAGATGAAGAGGCCGCCGTTTGGCTGGCCGCCGCCCTTGAATTCGGCTGGGATGCTCTGCCGCCGCTTCATCGCACCCGCATCGGCATCAACGCAACCCTCGCGGCCGTGGCACCCGAGGGCATCGAACGTGCGCTGGCCCCGTTTGGCGAGTTTCGCACGGTAAAGGTGAAGGTTGCCGAGCCCGGGCAAGACCTGAACCAAGACCTTGCGCGCGTGATTCGAGTTAGCCAGCTTTACCCAGAGGCGCGCATCCGCCTAGATGCCAACGGCGGCTACAGCGTTGACCAGGCCATCGCGATTGCCGGCATGATGCTCGAAAACGGAATCGCACTCGACTACTTTGAGCAGCCCTGTGCCACCATCGGCGAGCTGGCCGAGATGCGCGTGAAGATTCGTCGCTACTCCGACTCGATCAAGATTGCTGCCGACGAATCGGTGCGCAAGGTGAGTGACCCGTTGGCGGTTGCGCAGGCTGGTGCAGCCGACCTTCTCGTGATCAAAGCCGCACCGCTTGGCGGAATGCGTCGTGCGTTGGAGGTTGCCGCCGAGGCCGGGTTGCCGGTGGTCATCTCGAGCGCACTCGACACCTCGGTTGGCATCAGCATGGGGTTGCATCTGGCGGCCGCTCTGCCCGAGCTTGAGTTCGATTGCGGGCTCGGCACCGCGGCGATGTTCATTGGCGACGTCACGCGCGAGCCACTGATCGCACAGGACGGCTACTTGGATGTTCGTCGCGTCGAAGTCGACTCAACCAAACTTGAGGTTTTTGCCGCCGAAGATCACTGCGGTGACTGGTGGATCGAGCGCTTAGAGCGCTGCTACCGCCTGCTCTAAACCTGTCGGTCTACAGACCGCTGTAAACGTGCAGGCCCTTGAAGAACAAGTTCACGATGGTGAAGTTGAACAACACCGAGGTGAAGCCAATCAGCGATAGCCAGGCCGCGCGACGACCGGTCCAGCCGCGAGTTGCGGTGGCGTGGAAGTAGCCGGCATAAAGCACCCAGATGATGAAGGTCCAAACCTCTTTGGTGTCCCAACCCCAGTAGCGGTGCCAGGCACGCTCGGCCCAGATGGCTCCGGCGGCGAGGGTGAAGGTCCACAGAATCAGACCAACCGCGTTGAAGCGAACCTGCAGGCGCTCGAGGGTTTTCTCGGCCGGGAAGAACTCTAGAACGCGACGCGCGCCGACCACGAATTTCTTGGTCGAGCTAGCTATGCGTGGCGAAGTGCGCAGCAGGTAGGCGACCGACAAGGCGGCTGCGATGTTGAAAAACGCAGTGGCCAGCACGGCGACGGTCACGTGAATGACCAGCCAATAAGACTGCAGCGCCGGCATCAGAGTCTTCACCTGCACATAGAAATAGGTGGTTGCAGCACCGAGAATCAGCAGCACGAAGCCGTTTACGAAGGCGGCAATAATGCGGATGTCGCGCAGGCGGTAGAACGCTAGGTAGATGGCCACCAGCACGAAGGCTCCCGAGATCGAGAACTCATACATGTTTGCCCAGGGCACACGAGAAGCTGCGATGCCGCGCATCACAACACCGGCACCGTGAATCAGAGCGCCGAAGCCGAAGAGAGCAAAACCGATGTTTTCGAGTTTGGTCGAGATGACCGCGCCAGAGCCCTTATTGCTCGCAATGTTGGTGAGGTGCCAGGCGAAGATCAAGAACGAAACCGTGTAAACCACCATCGACGCAAAGATAAAGACCAGCGATTGCTGGGCGAGCTCTAGATCGAGTTTGACGTCAGTCAATTTTTAGTTGCCTTTCTTGGGCGCAATGGCTTCGACGAGGTTGGCCACGATGTCTTCGAGTCTCGGGTCATCGTTTCTTGCAAGAGCAGCAACCTCGAAACCGCTCTCAAACTTCCGAACCCAAATGCGGCGACGCGGTACCGAGAGCGAAATGGCCAAGCCGATGAACGCCAAGATGGCGAACACCAAAACCCAAACCTGACCCGGGTTGTAGGCGAGGTCTAGTGACGCAAAACGCTTGAGACCGTTGAAGGTCACCGAACCAAGGTCGCCTGGCAATTGCTTGGTTTCACCGATTTTGAGCATCAGAGCCTTCGTGCCACTCTTTCCGCCGGCCACCTGCTCGAGACCGTGGGTGTCGAGGCTAAACACGTTGCGCGGCACCCCGCCGTCGAGCCCGAGGTTGCCAACATAGAGGTTCATGCTGAGCATCGGGTCGACCGGGTCGGGGTAGATCGAAGTAAAAGCCCCGGTTTCGAGCTGCTCTTTGGTCGGGTAGAAAAACGCCAGCACGCCGTATTGGTTCGGCTTAGCATCCGGCAATTTGATGACGCCGAGAGAGGTGTAGTTGGCATCTTGCGGCAAGAAAATCACCGGGCCGCTGAACGCGATTTGGCCGTCTGGGTCTTTGAAGGTGAGCACCGGTGCATAGCCGTTGCCGGTTAGGTAGACGTGCGCGCCAGGCACCTCGAGCGGTTCATTAACTCGGATGACCGACTCACGCTTCTCGCCACCCGCCAGCTTGCTGGTGACGAATGCTCTGAAGTCGAGCGGGGTGCCGATGTTTGTGGTGTTTTGCAGGTCGAAGTCGACCTCGAACTTGTCGAGCGCCATCCAGAACGGCTGCAGATTGTTTTCGTCGAAGAAAACACCGGGTGAGAACGAGTCATAAGAGGCGAGGTTATTCACAAAAACTTCGCCCTCTACCAAAACGCGCTGGCCGTTGTAAGAAAATCCGCCACCGAGGCCCGCCGCCACAAGCACGCCGATGAGAGAAAAGTGAAAAATGAGGTTTCCGGTTTCGCGAATGTAACCGCGTTCGGCCGAGACCGAACCCTTGCGCCTGACCACTCGGTAACGGCCCTTGCGAAGGTGCGCCTCGGCTCGATCTAGCACGGCAGGTTCAGAAGTTTGCGCGGTGACCTTGGCATAAGCCGGAAAACGCTGCATTCGAGCGGGCGCATCAACCGGTTCGGCGAGCATCGCAAGCCAGTGCACCCGAGTTCGCGGAACAACGCAACCGATCAGCGAGGTGAAAAGCAAAATATAGATTGCCGAGAACCAAATCGACCCATAAACGTCGAACAACTGAAACCAGTCGAGCACCTTGGCAAGCTCTGGGTTGTTTTTGTAATAACTGGCCACGCCGTTCGGGTCGGCGCTTCGCTGCGGATACACCGAACCTGGAATCGCGGCAGCCGCCAAGAGCAAAAGCAAGATGAGTGCGGTTTTCATGCTGGTGAGCGAACGCCAGATCCAGCGCATCCACCCGGCAAGGCCAAGTTCGGCAGAGTTCACGGTTTGCGAGGCAACTTCGGCATCGCTGACCATTAGGTCTTGCGGCGCCTGTGGTTTAGAGGGCTGGGATGAAGCCACTAAACACCACCTGACTGAATGTGACGACTTGGTTCCAAAGGCCGGTGACCATGAGCACACCGAGAATCACTAGCAGTGCGCCACCGGCGAGGTTGAACGCGCGGATGTGCTTCTTGACCCATGACACCGACTTAGTTGCCCAGCCGAAGCCGGCTGCCAGCGCAATGAAGGGCAGCCCGAGCCCGAGCGAGTAAATCACGCTCAAGACCGCACCGCGCAAGGCGGTGCCCTCGTCTAGCGAGAGAGTGAGTACGGCCGAAAGGGTTGGGCCGATGCACGGGGTCCAGCCGAGGCCGAACGCGATGCCGAGCAGCGGTGCGCCGATGAGCCCAGCTCGCGGGCTCAGGTTGAACTTGAATTGGCGCTGGCCAAAGCCGAAGCCACCCGCCATGACCACACCGAGAACGATGATCACTCCACCGAGAATGCGCTGGGCGATGCCGGCCACTTCGGCATAAAGAATGCTGCCGATGCCGCCGGCCATGGTGCCGAGGGTGGCAAACACGGCGGTGAAGCCGAGCACAAAGAGCACGCTGCCCAGAATCACGCGAGCGCGAGTTGCGGCGACTCCCGAAACGTAGCCCAGGTAGCCGGGCACCAATGGGAGCACGCAGGGTGACAAGAACGAAACCAAACCTGCCAACAGCGCGAGCGGCATGGCTAGCCACATCGAACCACTGAGAATCAGGTCGGTCATTTAATTCACCGTCTCTTTGAGAGCGGTCTTGATTAGGGCCTTGAGAATGCCTGGTTCAAAACGACCCAGGATGCGTGCCGAAACGCGGCCCTCAGAATCAAGCACAATCGTGGTTGGCACGGCCTGCGGGGTAACGATGCCGGTGTAGGCAAGCATCACGTCTCCGCTCTGGGCGTCGACCACCGACGGGAAGGTCCAGCCGAAGTTGCGAGCAAAGGCAAGAATCGTCGGCGCGGTGTCTCGAACGTTTACGCCGAGCATCTGAACGCCCTGGTCTTCGAACTCTTTGTAGATCGCCTGAAGGTCTTTGGCTTCGGCACGGCATGGTGCGCAGCCGGCGTACCAAAAGTTGAGCACGGTCACCTTGCCAGAAGCGGTTAGATCGGCGCTCGAGAGAATGCCGCCGGATTCGGTAACGCTGGTCCACTCGGTGCTTGCTCGGCGAGCATCCGCGTTTTGAAACTCGGTAACGGTGCCATCACCGGCGATGTAGTTTTTGTTGTCACCAGAGCGAAACTGCTCGGCCAGCGGGTCGTTGGCGCAGGCGGTCAGAACCAGCGGCGCGGCCACGGCGAGCGCAACCAGCGCAACCAAACGACGCAGAGTGCCAGAAGTTTTGATCACACCGCACCCCTGTCTGTGACAACAAGCTCACGAGCCGGCTCAACGTAGTCGACCTCGACCCAGTCGCCAGACTTGTTGCGTTCAATCGTGGTGATGCTCGAAAGTGCGCAGCGACGCTTTCGCGGGTCGTGGGCCAAGCGAGCTCCGGCAAGGTGGCGGTGCACCATCCAGATTGGAAGCTGGTGGGTGACCAGCGCAACCTCGCCCTCGCGAGTTTTGGCGTCGATGTCTTCGATGGCCTCCATCATGCGGGCGACGATCGAAACGAACGACTCGCCCCAAGACGGCTGAACCGGGTTGCGCAGGTGAAACAGCAGGTGCGGGCGCAGGGCGATGGCCTTGGCCGAGAGTTTGCGACCCTCGAAAATGTTGTGAGGCTCGATCAAGCGCTGGTCGGTGAGTGGGTCTAGCCCAAATACATCTTGGATGCGCTCGGCAGACTCTCTCGTGCGCAAAAGTGGTGAGCAATAAACCGCCGAAAGCTTGGCCCCACGATTCTTGAGTTCTTCGGCCGCCAAAAGGGCCATTTTGTGCCCGGATTCGGTCAGGTGAAAGTGTGGCAACCGGCCATAGAGCACGCCGCCGGGATTGTGCACCTCGCCGTGGCGAATGAGGTGAATGCGATTGGCGGGCATGACACCATTCTACCTTCGCTAAACTTGAGCGCAGAGGCGACCGAAGCGCTCATGGAGCGCATTCTCAGGTTGCAAATGGAAGCAAGGATGTCATGCGCGAACGCACACTCGTCAAAGATCTCGCAGCCCGCGAAGACGGCCCAGTAGTTCTGGGTGGTTGGGTTGAAAAACTGCGCGATCAGAAGCGCATTCAGTTCATCATCCTGCGCGATGAATCGGGCGATGTTCAGGTCACCTACCCTCGCCCGGTGGTCGACGAGCAGCCGGTCGAAGACGACGCGCTAGCTGCCAAGGTTTCGACCCTCACCAGCGGGTCTTTCGTATGGATCACCGGCCGCCTCGTGCACGACGAGCGCGTCAAGCTCGGTGGTCTAGAGGTTCAGCTCGACGACCTAGAAATCGTCACCCTTGCCGACCCGGTTAGCCCGATTGCCGAAGACACCTCGATCGACAAGCGTCTCGACTGGCGCTTTCTTGACCTACGCCGCAGCGAGATGAACCTGGTGTTTCAGATTCAGACCACCATCGAACAGGCTTGGCGCGAATACTGGACTGCGAACGGCTTTATCGAGATTCACTCGCCAAAGCTCATGGCCTCGCCATCTGAGTCGAACGCCGAGTTGTTCAAGCTCGAATACTTCGAAGGTCACGCCTACCTAGCCCAGAGCCCACAGTTCTACAAGCAGATGGCGATGATGGCCGGCTTCGGTCGCATCTTCGAAATCGGCCCAGTGTTCAGAGCCGACCCTTCGTTCACCTCACGTCACGCCACCGAGTTCACCTCGGTCGACATCGAAGTTTCTTGGATCGACAGCCACGAAGACATCATGGCCATTCAAGAACAGTTGCTGGTTCGCGCACTCACCGCAGTGTCAGAAAAGCACGGTGCCGACATCAAGCGCCTGTTCGACATCGACGTGGTCGTGCCAACCGTGCCGTTCCCACGCATCACGCTGGCCGACGCCGTTGACATCGTCAAGGCTCGCGGTCACGAGATCGCTCGCGGCGGCGACATGGACCCAGAGGGCGAGCGTCAGATTGCCGCCCACGTTGCCGAAACCTTCGGTCACGAGTTCGTATTCTTGACCGACTACCCGGCCACCGTGCGCCCGTTCTATCACATGCGTCACGCCGACGACCAGACCCTCACCAAGTCATACGACCTCATCTGGCGCGGCACCGAAATCACCACGGGTGCTCAGCGTGAACACCGAGTGGATGTTCTAATCGAGCAAATCAAGCAAAAGGGTCTTGAGCCAGAGGGCCTAACCAGCTACACGGACTTCTTCAGATACGGTGCTCCTGCGCACGGTGGTTTCGGTATGGGTCTGCTGCGAGTGATCATGTTGCTGCTACACCAGCCGAACATCCGCGAAGTTGGCTACCTGTTCCGCGGCCCAAACCGTCTAGAGCCTTAGTCGCTGCTTTTTTTAGAGCCAACTGTCGAGCATTAGCCCAGGCATATTTTGGTAATGCTTGATGTTGCCCGTCACAAGAACGCGGTTCATCGCGACGGCATGAGCACCTATGAGCAAATCGTATTTTCCGGTAGGTTTACCCAGTTTGCCTAGAGCCTGTCGAAGGTTGGCAGCCGTGGTTGCGGCTGTCGAATCGAATTGGTAAACCCTTAGGGCATCAAGCAACTTTGCCGCTCGAAGGTATCTGGCCGAGTCACCCTCTAAACCGGCCAGCCCAACTCGAAACTCCATCTCTACGATCGAAGATATTGCGATTTCGAAGTCTTGAAATTCACCAAGCTTGCCGGCCAGCTTCTTGTCTCCGCGAATAATGGCGATGAGCACATCTGTGTCGAGCATAAACATTTGTGCCTCTAATCAACCAAGAGGGGGTCGAACTTGATGGACTTCACCAGCGCATCGGCTTCGGCTTTGGTCATGAGCTCTGAACCTTCAGGCAGGGCCGCAATTTCTGCTGCTAACTCAGCTAGAGCATTTCGGGACTTGGCAGGCGAGATCACAATGTTCTGCGTGATCGGGTCGCGCCAAACTCGCACCTCTGCACCTTCTTCGAACCTTAGATCAGCCGGAATGCGAATGGCCTGGCTGCCGCCGTTCTGAAACACTCGAGTTTGAAAAATTGTCATTCGAAACCTCCTACGTCAAAAGTATAGACATAGGTATAGACAATTATGAAGGCAGTTTTAGTGCCAACTTTTCGTAGCTACTCGGCACGTGGGCATAGCCCTCGATGTTGTGGTGCACGATCGAATCATCGCCAACGCTCCAGGTGCCGAATTCAGCGAGCCAAATTTCTAGCAGGATGCGCGTCTGCAGCTGCGCGAGGTGCAACCCGATGCACGAGTGTCGGCCGTAGCCGAAGCCGAGGTGCGGGTTGGCCCCGCGGTCGAGGCGAATCTCGGCAGGGCACTCGATGGCCGTCTCGTCGTGGTTCGCAGAAATGAAACTCAGCCACACATAGCTCGGGTTCGAGGGGTCGGTGGTTTCTTGCTTGTCGACGCGGTGCATCATCGGCAGCGGGCTAAGAAAGCGCACCATCTCACTGATGAAACCAGGAATCGCATCGCGGTTGCTGGCCAGGCTGGCTCGCAGCTTGTCGTTGTGAGCGAGGTATGACAGCGAACCGCAAACCAGCTTCACCACGGTGTCTCGGCCTCCGGCCAGAACCAGGTTCGCAATGCCGTATTTCTCGAGACGGGTTAGCGGGCGACCATCGAGTTCGGCTCGATTTACTTGGCCGAAAAGGTCGTCGGTCGGGTGAGC
>JAURIU010000150.1 GCA_030832605.1 Rhodoluna sp.
CTATCGCACCGGCGGAACTATTCACGTCGTTGTAAATAACCAAGTTGGATTTACAACATCACCAAGTTCTTCACGTACAGCGCGTTACTCAACAGATTTTGCAAAGATCATTGAAGCGCCAATCTTCCACGTCAATGGGGATGACCCTGAAGCGTGTGTTCGCGTTGCTCACCTTGCCTTCGAATATCGCCAAGCATTTAATAAAGATGTTGTCATCGATATGGTCTGCTACCGACGTCGCGGCCACAACGAAGGCGATGAGCCAAGCTTCACTCAGCCACTTATGTACAAGCTGATCGATGCAAAGCGCACAACTCGTACTCTGTATACAGAAGCACTCGTTGGTCGCGGAGATATCACTCCAGCTCAGGCTGAAGAGATTGAGGCTGAGTACCAGAGCCAGCTCGAGCAGGTATTTGCATCCGTTGCTAATTACCAAGAAGAGCACGATCCAAACTTCGTTCCTCCAACTGATCCTAATGCAGAAGAAGTTCCAACATTTATCTCAGAACAACTCATCC
>JAURIU010000151.1 GCA_030832605.1 Rhodoluna sp.
GATGCGATGGCAACGCTTGCATCCCAGAACTTCACGCCCATTATCGGTGAAACAATCTCAATGGATGCATCAAGGTTCTCTAGATTTTTAGCTTCGTGTGTTGCTCCCAAAATATTGGCATCTGTTGAATAAGCCTTCTCAGTGCTGTCGCGATATGGCAACTTATTTGCAACCAGCCACTCAGACATTTCCTTACGACCACCGAGTTCGCGAACGAAGTCAGCATCAAGCCAAGGCTTATAAATTCTTAAATTTGGATTGGCTAAAAGCCCATAACGATAGAAACGTTCGATGTCGTTGCCTTTGTAGGTTGAGCCATCTCCCCAGATCTCAACTTTGTCATGCAACATTGCGCGCACCAAGAGCGTGCCAGTTACAGCGCGACCGAGAGGTGTTGTATTGAAATACTGTTTTCCGCCAGAGCGGATATGAAAGGCGCCGCAAGCGATTGCGGCTAGACCTTCTTCAACGAGAGGAGTTTTACAATCAACAAGGCGTGAAATTTCGGCGCCGTATTCCTT
>JAURIU010000152.1 GCA_030832605.1 Rhodoluna sp.
ATGGTTGATTACGACGCTTTTTCACGTCGACACATCGGTCCTTCCGAGGATCAAGCACAAACCATGTTGATGGAACTTGGTTACTCATCAATGGCAGATTTTATTGCAGATGTTGTTCCACAAAATATCGCAATCACTCAAAAGCTAAGTCAAACGCTACCTACATCCCTGAATGAAGTTGATGTTATTGCTGAGCTTCGCGCACTGGCAGATAAGAATGATGTCTACCGAAATGCAATTGGTACTGGCTATTACGGAACTATTACTCCGCCGGTCATTGTGCGAAATGTTTTAGAGAACCCAGCTTGGTACACCGCATACACGCCTTACCAGCCAGAGATTTCGCAAGGTCGACTAGAGGCACTCTTTGCATTTCAAACTGCAGTGTGTGATTTAACTGCACTTTCGATCGCAAATGCATCAATGTTGGATGAAGGAACTGCAGCAGCAGAGGCTATGACGTTAGCCCGCCGGGTTTATAAGGGCAGTGATGATGCGGTGTTTCTTATCGATATCAATG
>JAURIU010000153.1 GCA_030832605.1 Rhodoluna sp.
CTGGATTGAAGCCGGCAGATGCCTTCGATAAATTCGTGGAAGTCTTTCATCTAGCCTAAAAAGGCTATTTTTTAGCGCTCTAAACTGCGATAAACTCACCACAAGAAGAGTCGCCTGGATCACCGCGTTACGAAAGTACCGAGGAAAGTCCGGACTCCACAGAGCAAGGTGGTGGGTAACGCCCACCCGGGGCAACCCGCGGGATTAGTGCCACAGAAAATAAACCGCCGAGAAATCGGTAAGGGTGAAACGGTGGTGTAAGAGACCACCAGTGCGTGTAGCAATATGCGTAGCTAGGTAAACCCAACTTGGAGCAAGATCAAACAGATAACGTTCGAGAGCTGCTCGCTCAAGTTATCGGGTAGGTTGCTTGATTCTGTAAGTGATTACAGAACTAGATGGATGGTGATTCTCGACAGAATCCGGCTTATAGGGCGACTCTTCTTTATTTACGTACCTGCCATGCTCAAAGAAGTTGAAATTGAGCGTAATAACTTTGTTAATTTTTCCCAAAACTTAT
>JAURIU010000154.1 GCA_030832605.1 Rhodoluna sp.
TGCACGCTCAGCATTTAGCCGTTTGGGTTGGGTGAGTGAAGTAGAGGGACATGTTCTAGGAGATGTTGCGCAATCACTTGCACGTATTCGCCCCGATGCACATGAGGAGACAATTGCACTCGGTTTAACAGGAAAGGCGCTCAAACGTGTTGAGATTGAAAACGTTGGCGGAACAATTGACTTCACTGTGCTTCCCTTGATTCGTTCAGGAGATCGCATCGGTGCCATTGTGATGCTCAATAACGTGACAGAACTGCGCCGGCGTGAACGCGAACTTGTGACAAAAGATGCCACTATCCGCGAGATTCACCACCGCGTGAAGAACAATCTCCAAACCGTTTCTGCGCTCTTGCGTCTGCAAGCACGCCGTATTGAAGATCCTGGGGCTAGTGCAGCACTAAATGAAGCAGTCCGCCGTATTGCATCCATTGCCCTCGTGCACGAAACACTTTCTAATAGCCGTGATTCATCCGTAGCCTTTGATGATGTTCTCGACAGTCTTGTGACTCACG
>JAURIU010000155.1 GCA_030832605.1 Rhodoluna sp.
TCACCTCTGCGTTTTCAAGTTGCAAGGCCACCGCCAGTGGCTCAGTCTGACCCGCCTTTTCGATTGATTGCGCCAAGGCCTCCACCATGAGTTGCATTCGCAAGTGCAAATAGTCTTCTGAAGGTTTTGCAAAACGCTGCTTGAACGATTGGTAGAACTTGACACTCTCAGCGCCGGGTAAATTGGGCATCCACTCGGCAACAGCCAAGACCTTGCCAACACCCGCATCGCCCATTGCGGCAGGTGCACCCAAAGCATTGCCATAGAAGGTGTAAAACTTGCCTTCATAGCCTACATCTTTGGCGGCCTTCACCAAGAAGCTCAGGTCATTCCCCCAATTGCCAGTGATCACAGCCTGGGCACCGGACGCTTTGATTTTGGCGGCATACGGCAGAAAATCTTTGACTCTGCCCATGGGGTGCAATTCATCACCTGCTATTTGAATGTCTGGTCTTAATTTTTCAAGTTGCAGTTTGGCTTCTCGCAACACGGATTGGCCAAAGCTGTA
>JAURIU010000156.1 GCA_030832605.1 Rhodoluna sp.
AGTAGTTCAAGGCGAATCTCGAACGGGGTCATGTTACTCATGTTTTACTCCTTGTGTGTTATGAGTTGTGTGTAATGAAGGTTTTATTGGGATCCTTCAACCCACTGTGTAATTATTTAGGAATTACTTCTTTGCTGGCTCAGATGCCTTTGCTGCTGGCGCTGGAGCAGATGCTGCAGCTTTTGGTGCGTCAGCTTTCTTTTGAGTGTCAGCCTTCTTTTCGTCTTTCTTTGGTTCTACTTTCTTAGGAGTAGGTTTTTCAGACTTTGGTGGCGGAGGACAATTACCTTTCTTATCCTTCGTTACACAATTAGTTTCCTGTTTCTTTTCTTCTTTCTTTGCTTCTGCCTTAGGAGCCTCTTTCTTTTCTTCTTTCTTTTCTTCCTTTTTTTCTTCTTTAGATTCTTCCTTTTTTTCCTCTGTTTTTGATTCTTCCTTTTTTTCTTCGCTTTTACTCTCGGTTTTTGACTCTTCTTTCGTCTCAGATTTACTTTCTGTTTTACTTT
>JAURIU010000157.1 GCA_030832605.1 Rhodoluna sp.
TATGAATATGCCCATCTCGTTGCTGAAGGAATGACTCTTTCATCTACTGCATATGGTTCTGTCTTCTACCTGGCAACTGGTTTCCACGGACTCCACGTAACAGGTGGCCTCATTGCATTCCTCATCGTCATGGTGCGCGTAGCGAAGGCTCGCCGCTTTACCCAAGGTCAAGCGACAACAGCAATCGTTGTTTCTTACTACTGGCACTTTGTGGACGTTGTATGGATTGCACTCTTCGCCTCTATCTACCTCATTAAATAATTACCACCCCGACTGAAAGGAAATCAGTGAAGCGTCTCTCGCGTCTACGCAGACATCGTGCAGCAGGACCAATTCTTTTGATCTTTGCTCTCTTCACCATTGGCACAACATTCCAAGTTGCGAGTGCCGTGAATAATGAAGCCACCACAACTGCTGATCGTTCGGCAGTTATCGAAGAAGGTAAGCAGATCTTCCTCAAGGGTTGCTCTTCATGTCACGGCCTCAATGCTGAAGGAAGCCAG
>JAURIU010000158.1:0-261 GCA_030832605.1 Rhodoluna sp.
GCGATATTTGCAAGCATGTTGAGGCGACCACGGTGAGGCATACCGATACAGACTTCATCGAGACCACGCTCTGCTGCTGCTGAAACGATTGCATCAGTCAGAGGAATAACAGATTCGCCACCCTCGAGAGAGAAGCGCTTTTGACCAACGAACTTTGTCTGTAAGAAGGATTCAAAGGCTTCTGCACTATTGAGCTTACGCAAGATACGTAGCTGCTCATCGCGATCGACCTTTTCAAACTTCTTTTCAAGGTTATCTTGG
>JAURIU010000158.1:271-500 GCA_030832605.1 Rhodoluna sp.
TGTACTCAACACCGACAGAGCGACAGTATGTATCTCGAAGTAGTCCGAGGATCTTGCGAAGTGGAAGAAATGCCTTTCCACCAAATCCACCTGTTGCAAATTCTCGATCGAGATCCCACAAGGTGAGTCCGTGTGTCTGCACATCAAGATCTGGATGTGTGCGCTGGCGATAGACCAATGGATCTGTATCTGCCATGAGATGGCCCCAAGTGCGATAAGCAGAGATTAA
>JAURIU010000015.1 GCA_030832605.1 Rhodoluna sp.
GGCAGCCGAGCGAAGCTAACCAAGAGATGGCTTGTCGAAGAAATTCTTTCTGATGCCAACATTGCTTACCGCAAGCGAGAAGAGCAGATCGGCGAGGTAGCAATGCGCGAGCTAGAGCGTCGCGTGGTTCTCTCGGTAATCGACCGCAAGTGGCGCGACCACCTCTACGAGATGGACTATCTCAAAGAGGGAATCGGTCTTCGTGCCATGGCACAGCGTGACCCGTTGGTTGAATACCAGCGCGAGGGCTACACCATGTTCCAGCAGATGATGGGCTCGATTCGTGAAGAAACGATTGCCTACCTCTTCAACTTGGATGTTCAAGTGCAGCCAGTCGACGGAACCAAAGACGACGAGCTCACCTATTCAGCTCCTGGTGAAGATGGCCAGACCGAGGTTCTAGATGCCGAAGGTCAGCCGGTTCAAGCACAAAAGCCGCAACAGCCGCAACAGCGTCAAGCACCAGCCAACCCTGCCCAGCAAAAACCTGAACAGGGCGGCCAGGGCTCTTCGTTCTTCAAGCGTTCATAACTTTCGCTTTAGAGAATCGAAACCGCCGTTGCTAGCCAGCGGCGGTTTCGGCTTTCTAGCCGAATCGCGACAGCTCGGGTGCGAATCGAAGATGAGAGCAGAACCACCGACTGAATGACCCCGGGTTTGTTGCTCTCTTGGTGAAGGTTGCGAACTACAAGATTTGGGCGTTCTACCCGTGACCCCGACTCGGCGCGAGACTTTGCCGCCCTTGCTGCACGATCGCGAAGTTTCAGATAAATGTTTTCGCTCAGCATCGGACTCAACTGTTCCACGGTGCGCACCCCTGCCAAAACTTCCACGACGGCAGGAGCGATGAATTTCAATTGCTCTGTTGCATCCGGAAGGTTTTCGAAATCTTCGAATTCCTCCTGAAATATGTCTCTTTGCATACCCCCATTACCTTTCTTGTTATTGGTGACTACTTGCGTAGTTTCTAAAAAATAGACCCAAAACGTACCTTTTGGGAGGGCTGTGGATAACTTTTTAGTCAATGTCCGTTCTGGCATTGTTTGCCCATGACAGAAATTGATGCCGTCTTGCGCGACCTCGAAGCGGGGCTGTTTTTGCAAACCCAAACCAAGCAAGCACCAGCTAAACGCGTTGCCTCAGATCTCGCGTTGTCCTCTGGTCTGCTAACCATTGCAGTCGAGGGGCGTCAGATCGAACCCAGTCAGGTGCTGATAGGCAGAGACTTTGTTGCATGGGCGGATGCGCAGGGGCTGGTCATCGTGCCTGGTCGCCGGGCGACCATCCGTGTAGAGAAATCGCGAACCGCTGGGGCTGAGGCGGCCCCTGGATTCGTTATGAAACACAAACTCAAGCTCGCCAAATACCTGCGCGCACTCGCCGGCCAGCATCTGCAACTTGAACTGCGCCCGGCGCTGACCAATGTGGCCGGCTTGCTCGTCGATGTGAAAGGAGACTTTGCGCTCATCGACTCGGGTACCGTCACTGCATTTGTTGAACTATCTCGAATCAGGCTCATCAGGCTGCCTGTGCACAACTTCAGCGAGAAATTCGGAGAAGCCTTCAGATAGTAAGACGAACCTGGAGTGATGCATGACGAATCTTCGCCTTAGAAAGCCGCGCGCGAGCAAACGGCTTAATCGAATCGGGTTGGCGGCAGTTTTGGTGCTGGCTTTGGGGTTTGGCACGGTCAGGTTTCTCGGTTTCGGCCAGCCCATGCTCCTTGTGGCGACCAAGACCATCGTCGCAGGCGACAAGCTGACCACGGGCAATACCCAGCTCGCACCCGCCGATGTGCAGAACTTCGAATCGAACTACCTCAGCCAACTTGCACCACCAGAATCCTTCGCCAGTGCGACAATCGTGGCCGGTGAACTCGTTCCAAAACGTTTGGTGTCACCAGGTTCGGTCGACACTCTCGTGTCTGTGACACTCGATTTGTCTGGGGCGTTGTCATCGATGGTGGTTGAAGGGCGTCATGTCGATCTGTGGAGCGCCGGTGGCAACAACTTCGACTCACCTACCTCACCTCGGATGCTCGCCGCGCAGGCAATCGTGCGCTCGATACGCACCTCAACCGCACTCTCGAAAACCACCACGACCGTCGAACTTGCGATGAATCCCGAGTACCTCGACGCGGTGCTGGCGGCTCAGGCGGCTAAGCAATACCTGACCGTGGTCGCCGTACCTTGAGTGTCGAAACCACGCCTCGCACAGTTTCGGTCAAGTCTCGTGGCTCAAGGATCTCAAACCAGAGCCAAACCGAGCGAGCACGGCTCGTGGCTCTTTGGTCAGCGCCTGGGTCGGTAGGCCGCACCAGCACGGCCCTAAATCTGGCCGCTTGCTCTGCCGTAAAAATGAGGGTTTTGGTAATTGATCTCGACTTCGTGGCACCCTCGGTAGCACTGTTGGCCGCGGGCCAAGAGCTGCCATCGCTTTCAACCGTGCTGCATCACCACCAAATGGCCCCGACCGTCGACGAGGCGTTCTTGCGAGAGTTTGCGCCTCATTTCTCTGGTTTACGTAATGGCTTTCGAGTCATCGCCGGGCTTTCGAGGCCAGAGCGCTGGCCAGAAATCGAGCCTCGGTTGTTAGGCAGCCTGTTGAAAGACCTCGGGACTTTTGTAGACCTGATTGTGTGCGACCTGCACGCGAGCGCACATAAACTGCTCGCCGCCAATGCTGTGGCGCGAAGCATCCTCGCCGAAGCCGATTCGGTTATCGCTCTTGCAAACGCCAATCCACTGTCACTTTCTAGACTGCTTCGAGAGATTCACGAATTGCAGGCACTGCGACAAGACAACGAGTCAATTCATGTTGTCTTCAATCGGGTCGACGGCAATAAGCCTCAACCGCCGGAGTCGGCAGCATTCGTCGAGCTCACCAAGATGGCAGCACCGACGACAATACGCGAAGACCGCGACGTCTTCGATTTACTTGTCAGCCGCGCATCCGTGAAAGCCACGATGCGCAAACGCTCGGCATACAAGAGCGACATTCAAGCGCTCACAGACAAAGTGCTGGGGCTCTAAACTCGAAACGTGTCTACGCTCAGCGAACTAATCAAGAAGCATGGCGCCGTTTCGAACGGTGACATGGATTGGTTTCACCTGCTCGTAGCCGACTGGCAGATTGTTGCCGACATGACCTTCGCCGACCTCGTGCTCTGGGTGCCAAATCAGGCGGGGGAGTTCATCGCCGTAGCTCACGCCCGACCATCTAGTGCTGCGACGATTTTCTATCGTGACATCAGCGGTGAAGCGCCTAGAAAACCCTGGGATGCTCAGATCAAGAAGGCTTTCGCGACTGGTTCCGAAACCACACTCACAGGGGCAGACTCGTTCGATGGTGTCCAGGTTCGTTTCGCAGCGGTTCCGGTGCGCCGCCCACAAAGCTCTAAATCACAAGAAGTTTCATCGCAAGCCATCGCCGTGGTCACCATTCACAACAACGTGAGTGAGAGTCGCGAGCCATCAAAGCTGCAAATCAACTACCGCGATTGCGGCCATGCTTTGCTTTCGATGATCTCTGACGGCTCATACCCCGAGCGCGATAACCACACGGGCCCAAATCGTGGCGCTCCTCGTGTGAACGACGGTCTGATCAAGCTCGATGCCGAGGGTGTCGTGCAGTTCGCATCGCCGAACGCACTTTCGGCATTCAACCGACTCGGGGTCAGCGGTGAGCTGGTGGCTAAGTCTTTGGCCGAATCGGTGAGCCTTGCCTTGAAGCTCAAGCTCCGCACTGACGAAGATCTCGCCCTAGTTCTGACGGGCCGCGCGCCCTGGCGAAGCGACTTGGCATCAAGAAATCTCACGCTATCGGTTCGAGCCGTTCCGCTTCGACGCAACGGTGAACGCTACGGAGCCATCGTGCTCTGTCGCGACGTCACCGAGTTGCGCCGCCAAGAGCGTGAACTTATTACCAAGGATGCGACGATCCGCGAGATTCACCACCGGGTGAAGAACAATCTTCAGACGGTCGCCTCGCTGCTGCGCATCCAGTCTCGTCGAAGCGATAGCCCTGAGGCTAAAGAGTCGCTGGAACAAGCCATGCGACGAGTTTCGGCGATTGCCCTCGTGCACGACACCCTGTCTGCGGGTCTGACCCAAGACGTCAACTTTGACGAGGTGTTCGATCGCGTGATGATGTTGGCTTCAGAAGTTGCGGCCAGCCACGGCACGTCGGTGCGCAACTTGCTCGACGGTAAGTTTGGTCAACTAAAGGGTGAGATTGCAACTCCATTGGCCGTTGCCCTCACCGAGATTGTGACCAACGCCGTCGAACACGGGCTTGAAGGCAGAAGTGGCGTGGTTCACGTGAATGCCGAACGCAAGCCTAAGAAGTTGAGCATCACTATTTCTGATAATGGAAAAGGTCTCAAAGACGGCATTTTGGGTGAAGGTTTAGGAACCCAGATTATTCGCACGCTCGTCGAAGGCGAACTTCGGGGGAGCATCAAGTGGTTCTCGCCTCACGAGGGTGGAACCAGAGTGGTTATCGAGCTTCCGATTTAGCCAGCGCGACGTGCGCGAGCGTACTTGCGCTTGAGCGACTTGCGCTCGTCTTCGCTTAGACCGCCCCAAACACCAGAATCCTGGTTTTCTTTGATGGCGTATTCGAGACAGCTGCTAGAAACTGTGCACTCGCGGCAAACCGACTTAGCCTGTTCGATCTGCTCGGCTGCAGGGCCCGTGTTACCTACCGGAAAGAAGAGTTCTGGGTCTTCGGTGAGGCAACGTGCTTCGTTGAGCCACTGCATGTCCATGCTTAGTCCTTCAGTTGTAGTCGGGGCAAAAAATGAGGCATCTTTGCCAGTTCGAGGAGGGTTGCTTGTCACCATCAAATCTCGGGTGATTTACGCTAGTAGAGCGTTCAAAAAGCGAACTTTTCCTATCCATATGTTTTCACAACGCTCACGCTTTGGCAATACCCAATTTGCGCGAAAGGCATAATTTTGGCTCGATTTTCATCGATTTGGCAGCTCAGAGCGGCCGCCATCACCCTTTTCGTTGAAGCTGCAGCACTACTGACAGGCGCGGGCTACTTTGTCTTCGGCATAATCACCGGGCAGGCACGCCTTCTTCCGACATTGGCGGCTCTGGCCGGCTTCACCGCGCTGGCTGCCATCTGGTTTATCTCACTCGGAGTCGGACTCATCACCCAAAAAGCGACCACCAGAACCCCAGCCATGTTCGCCCAGATGATTCCACTGTCGATTGCTTTTGGTTCAACCTCGGGTGAGAACGCGAACGCGCTCGTGGCCGTCGGGCTGGCCATTCCAGGGGTGTTTGTGATTTCGTTGCTGCTAAGCAAGCCTGTCGGCGAATTGCTGAATAAAAAGTTCGACTAGATCGAAAGCTTGCGTCGCAACATTTGAACGTGGCCGGTTGCCTTGACGTTGTAGAGCGCCAGGTCGACCTTGCCGCTTGCGCCAACCACGATGGTCGAGCGCATCACGCCGCGATACATGCGGCCATAGAGGTTTTTCTCACCGTAAGAGCCAAAGGCTTTGTGAATGGCTAGATCGGTGTCACTCAAAAGTTCGAAGTCGAGTTCTTGGTTTAGCCAGAAGCGCTTTAGCTTGTCGACCGGGTCTGGCGAAATGCCCACGAGTTCGTAACCCGCTGCTCGTAGGTCGGCAATATTGTCGTTGAAGTCAGATGCCTCTTTGGTGCATCCTGGCGAAGAGGCAGCCGGAAAGAAGAACACAATGAGACCTCGGCCAGCGTAATCGCCTAGTTTGACCTTCTTACCGTCTTGGTTTTGCAGCGAAAACTCGGGTGCTCGGTCGCCTTCTACAAGACGAAATTCATCCATTTAGCCGCTCCTGTGCACATAAGTTCGGTATCTCTCTAGAAGCACTCTAGCGGTCGAAGGTGAACCTCTGCTGGCGCGTTCGCCACTGGCGAGAACTGCCCTATCGGGGTTGCCGAGCGGGCATGGATGCTGGTAATGTTGTCTCTCGTTGCGCTTGTCGCAGCACGCGCCTCTAGCTCAATCGGCAGAGCAACTGACTCTTAATCAGTGGGTTCCGGGTTCAAGTCCCGGGGGGCGCACGAAAGCCCGGTTTCTTCTCACGAGAGCCGGGCTTTTTCATTTAAGCCGCAGATTACTAGACCGAGATTGACCCTGGATTGAAAATGCTTTCGACCAGTTATTTGGTAGATAACGCTTTCCACGCGCTTGTGTTGCCAACCGCGTCAACCACTCGAACATAAACAGTGTTTCTCGAATTGGTGAGCGCCAGTTTGATTGTGGAGCCATAGGAAGCCTTGACTATCTTTCCTGTTCCCGGTTGCGCTGTGAAATCTAGCCCAGCCACACCTGACCGATCGTCTTTGGCCGTAATCGTGATTGCTTTCACTTTTGTGCGAGCCTTGCTCACCTGATCTAAGACAGTAGTTGCGCGGCTGGTTGTGGAGCTCACTCGCATTCCCGTGATTACTGGGGCGGCCTCGTCAAGGATGATGTCATCGGAGTAAACCTGTTTTTCCCACCGTCCAAGGGTTGAGTCATTAGCATCGGCAAATAGACGGTAGCGAATGTAGACCTTGCGCGGCAACTTAGATGTGCTAGCTCGCAGGTTCCAGGCAATCGTGTTGTCCTTGTAATCAAAAATTTGGGTTTGGCTCTTTGAAAAACCACCGTCATTTGACACTGCCACCTGTGCAACGATGCCGTCGAACGAGAGGTTGAGGTTCACAGCAGTGCTGTTTGTGAAGTCATCGCCGTCGTTGATGCTAACGCCGCCAAATTCGCCATAGGAATCTTGCAATACGTTCATCGTCGCTGTCAGCGAGGCATTGCCGTCTGTGAATTCTGCACAATCGGATTGCGAGGATAGCTCGTTTACTCCTCGCGTGAGCAGAGGCTTTAGGCCGTCTTCGAGTTCGGCATCATAGGTTTTTCTCACCAGCCACATCACACCGAAGCGCTCTGCATCAGCGCTGAACCAGTGCCCGCCATTGACGCTGACGTCAACAGAACACTCGGTCTGCTCTGGGATCGTGTTTCCGTAAAGCTGCCAAGAGAATTCACCCATGGACGCTACCGACTCGCGTACGGTGCCGACCATGGTGTTTTCGTAACTGACACAGGCAAAATTCGTCTTGTTTGGTTCGAAGGTTTTCATCTGTCTTGTCATGCCAACCGAAATGCCACTATCTATGCTGCCCCCTCCTGGCCAACCGTAATAAGACATAGAGACAAAGTGGCAGATGCTGGAGTCAGCCGTTGCCCCTGATGCTGGTGGCAGAAAGGTCAAAAGTACTGCTGTAGCGACGATTGCAAAAAATCTTTTCACTGTGTTCCCCGATCGTTTTTGGTTGTCTAAGTTCATGAAAGTCAATCTAGGAGATGCCACCGACATCTTTTGCCCTAAAGATCGCCTCTAGAACTTTGAGGCTGGTCGCCAGCTCGCCTAAGTTCGCCGCACGCTAGGCTAGCCAAGTGTTCGCCATTCTGCCCGGCTTTCTGGTCGGCCTCTCACTGATCGTCGCCATTGGTGCGCAGAACGCGTTCGTCATTCGTCAGGGCCTAACTCGTCAGCACGTGTTCGCCGTAGTGGCCATCTGCGCCATCGCCGATGCGGCACTCATTGCGTTCGGCATCGCGGGGCTCGGTGCGGCAATCGCGTCACTTCCTTGGCTGCTCGAGGGCATCCGCTGGTTTGGTGTGGCTTATCTAACCTGGTTTGGTATTCGCTCGATTCGTTCGGCCCTCAAAACGCAGTCGTTCGACGCCGGCGCCGGCCAAAGCGCGTCGCTCAAAACCGTGATTCTGAGCGTTCTCGGCTTCACACTGCTCAACCCGCACGTCTACCTGGACACCGTGATTCTGGTCGGCAGCGTGGCCAATCAGTTCGACGAAAACAAGTGGTGGTTCGGCGCAGGCGCAATGTTCGCCTCGCTGGTATGGTTCAGCGCGATCGGTTACGGTTCGCGAGCCGCTTCAAAGTGGATGACCAAGCCGATCTTCTGGAAGGTGCTCGACTTTGCCATCGCCGCCGTCATGTTCTCGGTGGCACTAACGCTGGCGTTCTACCGCTTCTAAGCCTTGAACTTGAGAGAGATTTCGACCTCGTCGCCCACGGCCAACTTTTCGGGCAATCGAACCATGTTCTTGATCGGCACCAGGTAAACGCCTTGGCGCGGAATTAGCGAAGTAGTGAACGCGGTCTTACCGATGCGACCCTCAACCGGAATGACTCCCCAGCCATAGGTGAGCATCGACTCGGATGCCTTGATTTCGGCACTCTGCTGCTCGGGAACTGCGACAAAGTAGAACGGGGCTGGCCCGCGCCACTCAAAAACCGTGCCGACTATCGAAAACTGCATAACCGCAAGACTAGCGGCTCTCGAGCCACTAGCTGGACGCGCCTAAAGCCCGAGCTGCTCGCGCAAAAACGCTACGTGGCCGCTGGCCTTGACGTTGTAGAAAGCGTGAGAAATCTTGCCACTCTCGTCAACCACGAAGGTCGAGCGAATGGTGCCCATGTACTCACGGCCGTACATGCTCTTTTTTCCGTATGCGCCGTACGCCTGCTGAACGGCACTGTCTTCATCGCTCAGTAGCGCGAAGTTCAAGCCCTCTTTCTCGACAAACTTCTTGAGTTTGCCCGGCTTGTCAGGAGAGATTCCTAGCACCACGAAACCCTGTGACTGCAGCGAGCTCAAGTTGTCGCGAAAGTCGCAGGCCTGAGTCGTGCATCCTGGTGTCGATGCAGCAGGGTAAAAGTAGACGATGGTCTTTTTGCCCGCTGAGTCACCGAGCGAAACGGTCTCGCCGTCTTGGTTTAGTAGCGAGAACTTTGGCGCAACGTCGCCAGCTTTTAGAGAAACTTCGGTCATGATGACACCTTTCAAACGGTCCAGTGCAAAACCTCAACAAAGCACCTCGCGTTTTTATTCGCGGTGCTAGATTTCAGTTATGCAAAGAACCTATGCTCCCGCCGGAGTTATTCCGCCGGCACCCGAGCACATTGCCCGCAAGTTGCCCAAGCGCATGATTCAGCTTGAGCGCATGGCTGCTGGGTTCGAGCCCGACCGCCGCTACAGCGAGTTCGAAGTCAACCTCACACTCATGGCTTTCGCGATCGACCACGTCTTCGCCCGCCGACTTCTAGTTGAGTGGGGCTTCTTGGGTCGTGAAACCGACGGCTCGGCATACTGGTTGCTTCGCACCGAACGCCCAGAAACCGCTCCGAGATAGGTAAGTCGCCCGATGCCTGACAGCCAGACCCAAACTCCCGAGCTCAGCGAGCTTTATTCGAGACACTCGTCGAAGTGGCGCAGATTCAATGCGGATGTTCTACCGATGCACGTCGCCGAAATGGACTTTGCCATCGCCGAACCCGTGCGTGAACTCATCGCACGCATGGCGCACGAATCAGATCTTGGTTACCTTGGGCCGGTGCCCGAGGTTGCCCGAGCCTTTGAGGGTTTCGCCCGCGATCGCTGGGGATGGCAGATTCACAAAGCCGAGTTGAAAATCGCAACCGACGTTGGTGTGGCAACGGTCGAGTACCTGCGTGCCAACCTCGAACCTGGTGCTCGAGTAATCGTCAACTCGCCGGTTTACTCGGGATTTTACGAGTGGCTCAAAGAACTCAGAATTGAACCCGTCGATGTGCCACTAGCCCACACCGAATCGGGCTGGCGCCTAGACCTCGATGGGCTCGAGCAAGCATTCAAAGCCGGCCACCTCACCCTTCTGCTGTGCAACCCGCACAACCCCGTCGGTCGCGCATTCGACCGCGATGAGCTAACCGCACTTGCCGCCCTTGCCAAGCGCTACGACGCAACCGTGATCAGCGACGAGATTCACGCACCGCTAACCTACGGCGAGTTCACCCCATACCTAGCTTGCGGCCCTGACGCCGAAGAAACCGGAGTGGTAATCACCAGCAGCAGCAAGTCGTTCAACTTGGCCGGACTCAAAGCGGCACTGCTCATCACCCAAGGCCCACGCATGGCCGCGCGCGCAGATCGTTGCCCACCTGGAATGCACTGGCGCACGAGCATCCTCGGTGCTTTTGCAATGGCCGAGGCCTACACAAACGGTCGGCAGTGGCTCGACACCACGGTGGCCACCCTTGACGAAAACCGCCGCCACCTCAAAGCCGAGCTCGAGCGCTTGCTACCCGATGTTGGTTTTGAACTGCCAGAGTCTGGCTATCTTGCCTGGCTCGATTTTTCAAACGTGGATGTCACGACTGCTCGTATCTTCGACGAAGCCAAGGTTGCGCTCGTTCCGGGGCAAGACATGGGCGGCGAGCGTTACGACCGCCACGCGCGACTGAACTTTGGCACGAGCAGAGAAATCATTACCGAAGGTTTAGAGCGAATCGCACGCATTCTCTAGGTCGCGAATCAGGTCGGCTACCGCCTCGAGCCCGACCGAAACACGCACGGTCGATGGCGTGATGCCCATATCTGCCTGAACCTCGGGTGAGAGACGGCGGTGAGTGGTCGAAGCCGGGTGAGTAATCAGCGACTTGCTGTCACCCAGGTTGTTCGAAATGTCGATTACCTGAAGCGCGTTCATCATGGCGAACACTTTTTCTTGCGGGGCGTCGAACTCAATTGCAACAGTGGTTCCACCGCCGCTCATCTGGGCTTTTGCCAGCGCGTGGTGCTTGTGGCTCGGCAGGTAAGGGTAGTGAACGGCCTTGATGCCCTTTCGGCCCTCAAAGTGCTTAGCCAGCGTCAACGCCGATTCGGCCATGCGCTCAACGCGCAGGTTCAGAGTCTCGAGCGACTTGAGCATCACCCAAGCATTGAACGAACTCATCGACGGGCCGGTGTGACGCGCAAATGGCACCACCGAATTCTTGATGTAGTCGGCCGATCCCAAAATGGCACCACCGAGAACGCGACCCTGACCATCGATGTGCTTGGTGGTCGAATACATCACAACGTCGGCACCTAGTTCGAGCGGCTTCTGCAGCACGGGCGAAGCCATCACGTTGTCGACAATCACGGTTGCGCCAACCTTGTGCGCCAAATCACTTACGAAGCGGATGTCGGTAATCTGCATCAGCGGATTACTCGGGCTCTCGATGAACACAACCTTGGTCGGTTCACTCAGTGCAGCCTTCCAGCCCTCAACATCGTCTGCTTCAACAAGCACTGTCTCGATGCCCCAGCCAGGCAGAATTTCGGTTAGCACCACGTAGCAAGAAGAGAACATCGCTGCCGAAGCAACCACGCGGTCACCGGTCTTGACCAAGCACGCAACCGATGCGAACATCGCAGCCATTCCGGTAGCGGTGGCAAATGCAGCCTCGGCGCCCTCAAGAGCGGCGAGGCGGTTTTCAAACATGGCAACGGTCGGGTTCGAAAAGCGCGAATACAAGAAGTGATCGGTTTCGTCTTTGAACGCTTCGGCTGCCTGTTCGGCGCTGTCGTAGGTGAACCCAGAGTTCAAAAATGCGGCTTCGCTAGTCTCGCCAAAGCCAGTTCTGGCCAATCCGCCGCGCACGGCAAGCGTCTGTGGGTCGAGTTGCCAGTCTGGCTTACCCTCATCATTGCCCGACTGGTAACCCCATGGGCGATTGCGTTTGGTCATAGGGGCAACTTTAGCAGCGAGAAATGTCCCCCAAACGGGGAACACCAATCTGGCACACGAATCTAAAAATTCACGCCAAACTAGAGGCAGTTACAAGCATCAACACAGAAGAGGGGACCTCATGTCTGGTGAGTTTTACGTTTTGCCACTTTGTGACCACGAAATTTCGGTCAGCGAGTTCACGAGCGACTGGGTGCAGTGTCGCTGTGGCATCTACTACCGCGAAAGTAGTCTGATTGCTTTCAAGGATGCTCTGCAGCAGCTCTCGGCCGCCAGCAACCGTCTCGACCACATCGAAGCCGCGGCGGTAAACCTAAATCTGCAGCGAGCATCCGAGCTTGGCTTCCAGCCAGCAACGCCCGCACTAGCGGCTCAGACGGCAGCACCCACGACCGTTTCTGCACCTGTTGCAGCACCCACAACCGCTTCAGCACCATTCACGACCCCTACGGTTGCTCCCGCACAACCAACCTTTGTGCCCCCTCCGGTTCAAAAGAAGCCAACTCGACCAAAGCGCGAACTACCAAAGCTCAGCCCTCAGCAAACCCTGCTTGCAGTCGCCGGTGCCCTCATTGTTATCGCGCTCTCAATCTTCTTGGGCAGCACCTTCAGCACCCTTGGCGTAATCGGTCAGGCCGCGGTCATTGCAGCACTGGTAGCCGCCAGCGCCTTCGGTGCAATCAAGTCAAAGAAGTACTTCACGATCATCTCGAACTTCTTGGCCGTGCTTTCGGCAATGTTCTTGGGCGCTGGCCTGTGGGCAGCGGCGATACTCGGTTTGTTCCCAGAGAGTTGGGCCAGCCCGGTGCAAACCCCTTACGTTCCAGCCGTGATTCTCGCGGTCGGAACCTACAGCTTCTTCATGGGCAAGCGTTTTTCAATCTTCGGCTTCTCGGCCCTCGCAGCCCCAGCGGTTGCGTCGGCGGTGCTCGTGTTCTCGGCAACCTACCTGGCGAACATCCTCGCCTCGTCTTCACCAGAGCGCAGCCTCGCCGGCATCGCCATGCTCGCAGTGAGCATCGGCGCTTTTGCCACGGTTCTGGTTGGTCGTCTGACCCTCACGTCACGACTCGCGCTTTCGGCTGAGGCAAAGAAGCTTGCCAAGTCTTCGAAGAAGAAGGCCGACGAAGACGACAAGTCACCTGAAGAGATCGAGGCCACCTACCAGAGTGACCTTCGAGAGCGTGAAATCAACGCTTTGACCGGCATCTACCGCGCCTCGGTGGTTGGTTCGCTCGCTTACCTGGCGGTTCAAACGCTTTTCATCCTCGAAATGCTGCTCTCGAATGTGTTCTTCCCAACGCTAGAAGTCGCGATGACCCCAGAGCCGATTTCTCTGCTGACCTTTGGCCTTTTCTGGCTCTTGGGCGCATTCGCAATCGAACGCATTGGAGCCAAGTACACCGCGACGGGCAGCGTTCGACCAGCCGTCAAAAACTTCGCTTGGATGACCGGCTTCGGCTTCACAGCGTTCGCACTCTCGGTGCTAACCGCAACCCTCCAACCGGCAGCTGCCAGCGGCGTCATTGAAGAAACCAACATCTTCATGCTCGTTCTAAACGGCCTGATTGGTGCTGCGTTCTTGTTCTCGGTTCCAAAAGCTCTGGCTGAGTCGATGCCTCGTTCGGTTCTCGCCTCACAGATTGCGGCCTACGTAGCCTGGCTGAGCTTCGGTCTGCTCACCCCGTGGGACGCAAACTTCAACACCTACACCTCAATCTGGCTGGGAATTATCGCTCTCTCGCTTCTAGCAAAGGCGTGGATGACTCGCACTCCGGTTCTCGCCTGGGTCGCTCTCGGCGCGGGTTCGGTCTCGTCTCTGCTACCGATGTTCGGGTCAAAACTCGATCGGTCGGTCGGTTTCAATGTGGTCGCACTTTCGGCTCTCTGCATCGCGCTTGCGTTCGCTTGGCGTTTTGCCGTTACTTGGGTTCTTGACCGAGCAGAGGCTAAGTCAGCCAGTGTCGTCGGTTGGGTGCACTTTGCCACCAACCTAGTCATCACTATCGCGTCGGTTGGCCTCTGGACCGCCCACCGCTACACAGTCGACTCGAACAACACGATTGACTACTGGCCAATCCTGGCCCTCTTCTCATTGTTCGCTCTGGCCTCGGCTGTGCTCGCAACGTCAAGCAAATCCAAGCTGGTTGAGTCATTCTCGGTTTCGCTTGCTGGGGTTGGCGCAACCTTCTTGATCGCTGGCTACATTTCGCTAACTATGGCTCAAGGTGGTGAGAACCAGTCACTGATCTGGGGCGCTTACTCCCTAGTCGCGTTAGCAATCGTCTTGTTCTTCGCACAGCGTCGCAACTCTGAGACGGCGGCCTTGATTTCTCTTCTTCCGGCAACCATTGCTGCGGTGAATTTCGGGCAACTGATTGTCGAAGCATCCGAGCCGGTCAAGATCATCACTCCGCTCGGGTTCCTAGGGCTAGCAATCGCCTTTGCTCTCGTGGTCAAGCGCGTCGCAAAACCAACCACCGTCGTCTTTGCGCCAGTCGCGCTAGCCTCATTCGCGTTCAGCGGCGCGTTCTATTGGTTCGCCAAGCGTGAGTCGACAAGCCAGTGGATGCTCGACACCAACGCTCAGTTCACCAACGCAGTTTGGGCGGCTGCCGTCTTCGCCGCCATGGCTTCGGTCGCGCTGGTGCTGCACACCCGTGAGTCGTTCACCAAAGACGCGTTCTACTCGCTGTACCTGAGAGTGGTGGGAATCGCTTCGCTGTTCGCCGCGCTTCAGGTTGCCGCGAGCGTCACCGGCACAACCGCCTCGCTCTGGCTCTCGACCGCGGCTGTTGCACTGGCCGTCGTTCTTACCTGGTTTGTCGCGAATGCCAAGAGCAGTCGCAACTGGTTCATCGCCAACCTAGCCGCCGGCATTTCGTTCGTAATGGTTTTGCAGGCCACTTTTATCGGCGTCTTGGCACCGACTACCGCCGACGGTATCTTCTCTGGTTGGCTCGCGTTGCTGGTGCCGGTTTCACTAGCCGCAGCCTGGCTGGTGTACTCGGCAGTGGTTTCAATCAGCTCTAAGCGTGATGTCAGCTTCGGTTGGGTCGGCCTGCCGGTGACTTCGGTTACAGCCGCGTTCCTAGCGATCTTCACCGTTCCTCTGCTGATCCTTTACCGCACTACCGAACTACCTTCGATTGATTTCGCGAACCCGTGGCCGCTTGCCCTCGGCTTTGTCGGTCTGGCTCTCGCCTACGGTGTCATCAGACTTCGCGCCGTCAAAAACGCGGATGCTGACCGCAGCCTTCTCGCAACATCCTTGGTTTCACTTGCCCTCGGTATCGTCGGGCTAACGCCTTACCGACTCGAAGCCGAGCAGTTCATGTTGGCGTTGGCAACGGTTCTCGCAGCACACGCCGCAATGAACTTCTGGTCTTCGTTCGTTACTAAGCAGGCCAGGACGGCCCTCTACGGTTTCATCCTCGGCGTTGGCGCAGCTTGGATGGCGCTGGGCGAGGCGGTGGCGCAGTTCAACCTGGGCTTCGTGCAAAGTTTTGCGTTCGCATCCACTTTGCTCTTTGTTCTAACCACCATTCTGTTCAAGCGCTCTAGCGAAAAGCCTTCGGTTGAAACCTGGTCGATTGCGTTGCCAATCACTTCGGCGATTGGCTTGGCTGTCGGTGTTTCGCAGATTGATGTGATCGGCGGTGCGAATGAGGCGACCGGCTGGATCGAGTTGCTGGTTGCAACCGCAGTTGGCTCTGCTTACCTGATGCTCTCGCGCACCAAGGTGCTTGGTGGCGCGGGCAGAGCTCGACTAGCGATGATAATCTCGGCAGCCGTGTCATGGGTATTCGCTCTCTGGCAGACAACATTCGATAACCCGGCCCGTGATCTGCGAATCGGCCTGGTTACCTTTGCAATCGGTGCCACCTTGCTCGTGTTTGCAAAACTCGAAAAGCAGCTGGCTGCCCTGCTGGTTGGAGCTGCGGCTCTGGCAGTCTCGGGTTATGCCTTCGGTGAAACCATCGTGAAGGCGATCGGCGGCTACGAGGGTCCTGAAATCCACAGCGCCCTGATTGCACTCACGCTGGTGGCTAGCACTCAGGTTGCGGTTCGCATCGACATGGTGCTCGACAGGTTCAAGACGCTACTCATCCATGGTTTACCGCTTCTGGTGGTTGGTCTTCCGTCGACCATTTTCAACTGGTCTGCAGTTATCGAGCCTCTTGCCCAGCAGCAGTCTGGCGACGTGGCAAGAACTCTGACCCTGATGATTGCTGGTGCGGCACTTCTAACACTCGGTCTTCGATTCGGCAACCTTGGCCTCACCGTGGCCGGCGCTTCGCCGCTGGCGCTGACCCTGCTTCCGAGCATCTGGTTCAGAATCGACGAATATTTCGACGGCAAGCTCGAGATCGAAATGAAGGCTCTGTTCATCGGTGGCTTGCTCTTCGGCATCGGCTACGGTCTGGTGGCGGCACTCAAGCTAAAGATCAACTCGTTCATCTATGTGGGTCTGCCGATTCTTATTGCCATGGCTCCAGCTCTGGCAAACACGTTCGGTGCACTGAACCAAGCCACGCTAACAGCAGAAGACTGGTACCGATTCGGCATCATTCTCGGCGGCTCGCTGGTGTTCTTGGTACTTGGTGCGCTTCGACGCCTTGCCGGGTTCTTCGGCCCCGGTGCAATCGGTGTTCTAGTCGCAGCAGTGCCATATGCCTGGAAGCCGCTTTCTGAGCAAACCTGGTTCGTTTGGGTGGTGCTGATTATCGTGGCCGGTCTTTTGGTCTGGATGGCTATCAAACTCGAGCAATTCAAGAAGAACGCTCGCTCGGCAAGCGTTTGGCTCAAAGAACTCCGCTAGTTCCGAGGTACTAGCGGTAGCAGTCGGGTGACCAGATCCCCTCGGGTCACCCGATTTGCTGTTAAGCCTTGAGCCTTCGAAGCGCTCATCGGCTTTAGTCTTGGCTTGGTCAAACTACAAGAAACGAGGGATGATGCCGACGCAGATTCGCCTCGAGCAACTTAGCGAAGATGTTCTCGACCCATACCTCGAGATGCTGGCCGACCCCGAAGGCAGACGTCTCACCGCGACCACGGCTCGGTTCGAGCGACCTCAGATTTTCGAGTGGCTGAGCACCCGTGCATCCGTGCCCAACCGTCGCGACTGGGCCATTAAAAACGACGAGACCGGCGAGTTTTTGGGTGAGGTGGTGCTCAACGAATTCAACGATTCCAAGAACTCGATCAATCTCCGAATCGCTCTGCGCGGCCCGCAGGTTTACGGGCAGGGAATCGGCACCCAGGCGGTAACGCTCGCGCTTGAATATGCCTTCGACGAGCTGATGGTCGAAAAGGTGACTCTCGAGGTGCTGGTCGAAAACCAGCGTGCCCAGCGTGCCTATGCCAAAAACGGCTTTCAACCAAAGACTCAGTTCAACGACAAGGGGCAGCGTTTTCAGCGCATGGTTTGCACCAAGCCCGATTTCGTCGAAGCCCGTGCCCTGACCCTGATGAAACAGCACTTGGATGTCTCGCGCTGGGCATTCGGCTGGGACAACGCCAAGCGTCGCGCCGGTCTTTGTAACTACACCGAGAGCAAGATTTCGATTTCGAAGTATTTGGTGATGGCGCACTCGGTCGACGAAAGCCTTCAGGTGGTGCTGCACGAAATCGCCCACGCGTTGAGCGGCAAGAAAGAAGGCCACGGTAAAAAGTGGCTCGCCACCGCCAAGTCGATCGGTTACCGCGCCGAACGCTTCACCGGCACCGAGATTGCACGCGAAGTTGCACCTTGGCGTGGTCAGTGCCCGATCGGTCACGAGCATTACCGCTATCGCAAACCAACTCGTCCGCTGTCTTGTGGCGTGTGCTCGAGAAGCTTTTCGACCGCGAGCCTAATTACTTGGATGAGAACTTAGATAAACGCAGCCCAGATAGTAATCATCGTCACGATGAAGCCGGCCAGGTAGTTGAGTTTGATGAACTGCTTCCAGCCGCGGTTGGCGGTTTCGCAGGTGGCGTCGGTGATGTTTAGATGTGGCCACAAAATCGCTAGGTATGGCACAGCCGCTACTGCCGCGAATGCAGCTGGGTAACCGGATGCTGCCACCAACGCACCGGCCGAGGCATAGCAAGCGAACGCGAAGCGGGTAGTTGCACGGGCGCCGATCACGGTTGCGATGCTCGAGATTTGAGCCTCGCGGTCGGCCTTCACGTCTTGAACCGCGCCGAACGCGTGTGAGGCAACGCCCCACAGCGTGAAGCCGAGAATGAGCAGAAGGGGAGCGGTGTCGGTGAGGCTAGCCCCGGCCAGGGCTAGGCCATAGATCATCGGGCCAACGAAGTGGCTGGCCGAGGTCAGCGAATCAAGAAACGGCTTCTCTTTGAAGCGTAGGCCTTTGGCGCTGTATGCGATCACCGTGAAAACGAATAGCAGCAGCCAGGCTTTGGCGGCAGCATCCCCTTGGAAAAGCAGGTACACGACGAACGGAAACGTGAGGGCAACCGACCAAAAGAGCGTTGGGCGATGCCACTTTGGGTGAAGCAGAGCACCTTCGATGCCGCCCTTGCGTGGGTTGCGAAGATCGCTTTCGTAGTCGAAAACATCGTTCACGCCATACATCAGTAGGTTGTAAGGAATCAAAAAGAAGAGGGTGCCGATTAGCAGGTTGAGATCGAGGCTTCGGGTGGCGAAAAAATAGGCGGCCGCGAATGGAAACGCGGTGTTGATCCACGAGATTGGGCGCGATGACCAGAAGAGTTGGGTGACTAAGCCTTGAGGCGCGAGGCCGGCCGAGTTTGAATCGCTCACTTGCGCCTTCTTTCTAGAGCCAGCCAGATTCCCGGCACGAGTGCTGCCGCAACCACAGAATAGGCGAAATCTTCGATCGGGGCTAAGCCAATCATGAGTCCAACGATTTTCTCTGGGTCGTAGGCCACGATTTCGAACAGAATGATCAGGTTGTCGCCGACCACGGTCACGGCAAGCAGTGCCAGCAACGTGAGGGTGATGGCGCGCATCCGAGTGCCCCACAGCAGCGGCAGGGCAATAAGCCCGGCCAGAACCATGAAAGCCGCGTTCACGAGCAGGTAGGTCATTCAGGCTTCACCTCCCCGCTGCGCTTGGCCAAGCCACGGCGGATGCTCAAGAACAGAATCAGCGTCGTGTAGCAGAGCAACACAAGAAAGAACGGCTCCTCGAGAGGTAGCTCGGGTGCGAGCAAAATGCCGGTTAGGTGCGCGGTCTGGCCGCGAAAGAAGATGCCGAGAACGATGCCGGCGGCATCCCAGAGTAGAAAGAACACAACTGGCAGAAACACCGCGGCGGCAGCGCGCATCCGGTTTTCAAAAAAAGCGAGTTTGTAGCGGTAGTCGATGAGTGCGAGTCCGGTCAGTGAAAAAAGCAGC
>JAURIU010000016.1 GCA_030832605.1 Rhodoluna sp.
AATTCTGACCGGCGACCAGCCGAGCGCAGTGCAGGCCGTCCTGCTTGGCGAATTGGTTACGTTGGCTCAGAGCAATCAAGAATTTCGCTACGTGGATGCTGCGCTGTTGCACCTGCTCACCAAACGTTTCGGTGCCGACCGTGGGTTGTTGCTCGCCCTAACCATGCAGCGGTTCACGCTCGAGCCCGGTGAGGCGATGTTTGTCGAAACCGGTGTGCCGCACTGCTACCTGAGTGGACTCGGGGCCGAGGTAATGACCTCGTCTGATAACGTGCTTCGCGGCGGGCTCACTCAGAAGCAAGTTTCAACGACTGAGTTCGTAGCCATGCTCGACGTGGCCGAAGCTCTCGAAACTTCAATCACCGTTCCACGCCAGCTAGGTGGAGGGCTCTGGCGCTACGACTTTGCTACTGATGATTTCGTGGTTCACCGAATCTCGGTCTCTGGTTCGAATATGCTCATCGATTTCGGGCTGCCTGGGGCCAGCATCCTGATGTGCTTATCTGGCGAATTGGCTGTGTCAAACAGCCTCGAAGAGCGCTTGGTGTTGCGCAAGGGCGAGGCAGCTTTTCTGTCTGACGATGCTCGTTACTACAGCATCACCGGCTCTGGCGACGGCTTGCTGGCCAGCGCAACCGCCTAGCCAGAGCTATTTGGCCGAAGCCACTGCCTTCCAGGCCGAGCTGACGATCGAAGCCAAGTCTTGGCTTGCCGACCAACCCAGTTCGTTCTTGATGCGACTGACATCGGCGCAAAGGTAAGGCGGGTCGCCGGCACGTCGAGGCAAAACCTCTGGCTCGAAGTCGATGCCGGTTGCGTTCTTGATTTCGGCGAGAACTTCGAAAACGCTCGAGCCGGTGCCGGTGCCAACGTTGAACGTGTCGAAGGTGCGGTCGTCTCGCTCGAGATATTTGAGGGCGGCCAAGTGAGCATCCGCTAAATCGAGCACGTGCACGTAGTCACGAACGCAAGAGCCATCGGCCGTGGCGTAGTCGTCGCCGAAAACCTTAGGAGTCTCGCCAGCCTTGAGTGCGGCGAAGGCAATCGGAATCAGGTTGGCCACCGCGGTGTCGGCCAGGTCGTCCCAACCGGCTCCCGCCACGTTGAAATAGCGCAGGTTCACCGCACGAAGTCCCCAGGCTTTGCTGGCCGCACGCCCCAACCACTCGCCGATGAGCTTGGTTTCGCCATAGGGGTTGATTGGCTTGCAATTGAAATCTTCGGCAACGAAGTCGACATCGGGCATGCCGTAGGTGGCTGCGCTCGACGAAAAGACTAAGCGGGTGACCCCCTCGGCCTTCATGGCTTCAAGTAGGTTCGCCATTCCGCCGATGTTCTGCGAGTAATACCATTCGGGCAGTTCGACCGACTCGCCAACCTTCTTTCTGGCGGCCAGGTGAATCACCGAGGTCACGTCGTGGGCGCGAATAATGGCACGGATGCTCTGCACAGCGTCGACCGCGGCCAAGTCGAGTGTGGCGTGCTCAGCGCCCTCTAGGCGGCTCGGAATGCCTGTGCTCAGGTCGTCTGCGATGACCACGGCTTCACCGCGCTGGGCAAGTAGGCGAGCCACGTGGGATCCGATGTAGCCGGCACCGCCGGTAACCAATACAGTCATGGGTCAAGAATAGCCAAGCGCTGCCAGCAAGGCTCAACTGAGCCTTGAACCTTATGGTGTTTTCGACTTGACAGCAAGGGAATAACATCGGTGTAATTACACGCAGGAAGTTCTCTTCACGAAGTTGTGTCGCGAACGCATCAGATAGGACGAAGTACATGGAGAATTCAAACCGCGTTCCATTCGATTGGTTTGTAGATCCACTAAAGCTCGGGGTTGCCGGAGCCTATACCGACTCCGAAGACAACCCACTCGCATGGCAGGCTGACGCGGTTTGCGCTCAGACCGACCCAGAAGCCTTCTTTCCTGAAAAGGGCGGCTCAACCCGCGATGCCAAGCGCATCTGCTCGGGCTGCGATGTTCGCCAGCAGTGCCTCGACTACGCCCTAGCCAACGACGAACGCTTCGGCATCTGGGTGGCCTTTCAGAACGCGAGCGTCGCAAGCTCAAGAAGCGCGCCTAAGCCAAGAGGCAAAGGCGACAAATGTCTAGCCAGGTAACCGCGGTAGTCGTTTGTCACGACACCGGCGATTACCTCACCCAAACTCTCCAGGCGCTCAGCCACCAAACCAGACCAGCCGACCGCGTGATTCTGGTGAACACTTCGGGCATACCTCTCGGCCACTCTTTCGGCTCAACCCAAACCCTTGAATTAGATTCCAAAACCACACTTCCCGAAGCGCTCGCTGCGGCAACCCAAACTCTGATTAGTTCAGACACCCATTGGCTTTGGATTCTGCACGATGACTCGGCCCCAGAACCGCAGTGCCTAGCAGTTCTTCTTGAGACTCTCGAGACAACCGCATTGGTTGGGGCTATCGCACCGAAGCAGGTTGACCCTGAGCAGCCTCGCGTGATTCGCCAACTTGGGCTCACCCTCACACCGCTGGGCGAACCACTGAGCATCGTCTCGGGCGAACTAGATCAGTCTCAGCACGACACCATGTCAGACGTCATGGCGGTGTCAACCGCTGGTCTGTTGGTTCGCACCGACATTTACGAACAACTTGGCGGGCTCAGCCCCAAGGCTCCACCGCTGGCTGCCGACTACGACCTTTCACTGCGCGTGCGTCTGGCCGGTTTGCGAGTCATGGTGGCTCCGGCCGCTCGTATTCGTCACGCGCAACTCTCGCTCGAGGGCAAGCGCTCGCGTACCTGGCTAGGCGGCAGCCCAAAAACAGCGGTTCGCAAGGCTGCCGTGCACCTTCGCCTGGCCTTTTCACCGCTCTGGTTTGCATTGATTTACTGGATGCTGCTGCCGCTAGTCACCGTGGCACGCACCTTCTGGCGGCTTTTCCAAAAGCGTCCAGACCGAATTCCGGCAGAGCTTCTCGGCGGACTCTGGGGCTTTTTTACGGTGGCGGCCAGACTCTCGGCGCGAGCTGGCAACAGCCGCGGCATCCGAGCAATTCGCAAATCTTTCGACGCACCCTGGTCAACCGTTCGTGCCGCTGGCCGCTCGCAGGCCGATCTTGAGCAACAGCAAGAGCTTCAGCAGGCCTTTGCCCGCGGTGAGCACGAGTTAGAGGCCGCCAACGTCGGAAAGAGCTTCACCGCCGACCGCGGCTGGCTCTGGGCGGCTCTGCTGTTGGCCTTGTCTTACGCGAACTTTCCGACGGCCGTTGCCGTCGTCTCTAACTCGGTTTCGCCACTCGCCGACAACTGGTGGCAGGTGTTTCTTCGCGCCGGCTCGTCTTGGCAGCCGATTGGGCAGGGTTTTGCAGGCCCAGCCGACCCGTTCAACTGGGCGCTGCTGGCCCTCAGTAGCCTCACGCCCTGGGCACCATCGCTTTCGGTTGGCGTGCTGCTTTTCGTGGCACCGGCTTTGGCCTTCTCGGGAGCCTGGCGCACGGCAACGCTCATAACTCCAAAAACCTGGATTCGCACCGCTTTCGGGCTCGGCTATGCGCTTTGGCCTTGGTTCATTCAGGCACGAAATGATGCCAGCCTGCCGACCGTGATCGCTGCGGTCACATTGCCTTGGTTGGTATTCACCATCGCTCGGGCTGCCGGGCTCGGTCGCTCTGGTTCGGCACGTTCGATGCGTCAAACCTGGTCATGGGTTGGCGTTTCGGGTCTGCTGTTTGCACTGGTTGGGGTGAGTTCGCCCGTGTTGGCTGCCACCGCCCTGATCGCCCTCGCTGTGGTCGCGCTCACCCGCATCAAACGTTTCGGCTACCTGCTCTGGATCGGGCTGCCGTTCTCTGCGCTGTACACCCCTCTGGCCTTCAACCTGATGCTCACTACCGCAAACCCACTCGCACTGCTAACCGAACCCGGGGTGCCAACATCTGCCGCGGTCACTGACCCAAGCGGGTTGCTGCTGCCGGTGCATCCGCTTGATTTCATGCAGTACGGCTACGCGGTCTTTGGCCTAGTAGCACTGTTCGCGTTGCTCACCAAGCGCTGGGTTCTGGCCAGCGTAATGTGGGCCTTCGCGCTACTTGTCGTGGCCATCGCGGTGGTGCACTGGCAAACGCTGTTCGCTAACCCCGGTGGCTTGGGTGACCTCGAGTGGGTGGCAGGCTCACCGTCGACGCTGCTGATCGCCCTCGGCCTGGTTCTACTTGGGTTGGTGGCGATTGCAGCCGAGTATGCCAAGCCGAGCCTGCGCATGTTTATTGGACTTGTCGTCATGCTCGCAGCCGTTGCACCCATGGCGCTCTCGGCAGCCACCGCGGCGCGAAACTACAACTTTGCCGACGACCGCGTGGTGCCTTGGTTGCTAGAAGCCGATGCTCAGATTGGTAAGAACGTCAAGGTTCTACTGCTGGATGCTCGCAGCGGTGAGTATTCGGCGAAAGTACTGCCGGTGAGCGGTCTACAGCTTGAAGACAACAGCATCGCTTACCGCTATTCACTCGCCGAACTAAATCGCTCAGACCCCGCATATAAATCGATGGCCGACCTGGTCGCAGCCTTGGTCTCGGCAAACGATGACACACTTGCCGAGAGCTTGACCGAGTCTCACATCGCCTATGTCTTGGTTCCAAGTGCTGCGTCAGAAGGAGCGGCCGACCTAATCAACTCGCTCGATTCACTAACCGAACTGAGTTCTGCCGGCAGCACCGAATTCGGTCGCCTCTGGCGCGTGACCGCACCGGTAGATGAAGCCTTAGCCGAAGACAAGTCGCCTTGGTCGACAACTAAGCTGGTGCAACTTTCGATTTTGGTCGGGTTCATTTTGCTCGCGGTGCCAACCAACGGCTCGAGATCACGCAAATCGAAGACCGCAGAAATCTTCATCGAGAACGATGGAGATAACTCATGATTCGCCGCATCCTCGCTCTAATCGGCGTGCTTGGCCTGCTTGCCGCCGGTGTCTGGGCATCGACCCTCACCCTGCCAAAGCTTTACGTAGGTGGGCTAGTCGACTCAAACCAGATTGACGTCAAGCCAAGAGACCTTGCGTTGGTTTGCCCGGGTCCCGTGGTTCGTGCCGGTGGCGCATCGGGCACCGAACTCGGCGTGCTCGACCGAGTAGGTCTCGCCAAGGTGCAGGGTCGGTTCGGCTCTTCGGTTGATTCGATTTCAGGTCGCCAGGTCGGCTCAGAGCCCACCAACCTGAACGGCCCGAGCATCGGGTTCGACACATCCAAGCCATATGTGTTCGTGGCGGCAGACGAGTCTGGTCAAATGGCACAGGGCTCGGCCATGGCTACCGCCAGCCAACTTCAGCTGGTGAACAACGCGCGCATCAAGGGTCTGGTTGGGGCTGCTTGCCAAAAGCCTTCGAGCGAATTCTGGCTGGTTGGTGGCGACACCACAACGGGCCGCGAGTCGCTGCTGCTGCTCACCAACCCGAGCAAGGTCGATGCAACCGTGAACCTGCAGGTGCTGTCGACCGAGGGTGAACTCAAGATTTCGGGTCTGACCGCCATCAGCGTTCCTCATGAAGACACAGTGATCATTCCGATTAGCGCGCTCGCACCAAAACTGAGCACATTTGCCGTTCACGTGCAATCGACCGGCGGTGCACTTGCCGGTTGGCTGCAGCAAAAAGCGGTTCGCGGCACCAGCGCCGCCGGCGTAGATTTCATCGCTCCGGTTGCCGATGCGTCAAAGAATCTGGTCATTCCCGGGTTCTTGGTTCGCGGGGTGAAAGATGCTGCAGCCCTCAAGAAGGCCAACCCCGACTTTGCCGACCTGACCAACGTGCTTAGGGTCACCAACCCTGGAGACGAACCCGCCGAGATCACCGCCCAGGTGACCGGTTCTGACTCAAAAACCTTTGGCACTGTTCTTCAGGCCACGATCGAGCCTCGGTCAACCATCGATCTCGACATCAAGGGTCTAGCCGACGGCGACTACGCCATCTTCATCGAATCATCGGCCAAGATTTTCGCCTCCGCCAAGCTAAATCGCACCAACAAGACCGCCAGCGTGGTCACCGACTTTGTCTGGCTGCCTTCGGTTTCAGCCGAAGCCGGCTCTCGGGTAATCAATGTTCCCGCGGCCGGCATCTCGAAGCTGGCCATCGCGAACCCAACCGAAAAGACGGTTGAATACTCGATCAACGGTGGCGGGCTGGCGGCCAATCTAAAGCTCGCTCCGGGAGCGCTGGTCAGCCTGCTGGTGACCGGCGGGGCGGTGAGCATCACGGCTTCTGATGCGGGGTTGGCGGCAACCTTGATTGTCGACGTAGATTCGACCATCGCCGCAATACCAATGGTGGAGTACCGCAACCTCGGCGGCTTGATTTCGGTGGTTATTCGCTAGAGCCCAAAGGCTTCTTCAGGCGTTATCGCCTAGTGGTCGTGGTCGTTGTCCCAGGGCTCTCGCCCCAAAAGCTTGGCAGCCGCCATGAAAACAAATTGCTCGATGTGGTGTCGCTCGTCGAGGTAATCGGTTCGGCGGTTGTGGGTGAGCCGAATCACGGGCACCCGATAAATGGTGATCGTCTGGGTCGTTTCATCCGCGCTGAATCGAGGTACTTCGATGTCTGAATCTTCGAGCGTCGGAGCATCGGCTACTGCCCAGTTCAACTTCGCCAATTCAACCGGATGCTGCGCACGAAGCCAATCGCAGGTAACGGCTACCACCTGCTCGAACTCGGTGAAGCCGCTGTTGCGAGCGACTCTCTCGCCAACCAGAGGTGCACGGTAGCGGTCGCGACCGTGGCGGTCTCTCGCCTTCGGGCTGTTTCGGTCGCTGTTCACAACTTCATGTTAGAGCGAGATCAAGCCGAAGGCCTTGTTTCGGGTAGTGTGAGTGCTTGCAAGGGAGTGCAGATGACCATCAACTGGCAAGCAATCGTCAAGGCTTATGACGTGCGTGGGCTAGTTGGCACCGAACTCACCGAACCCGTGGTTGAGGCCATCGGTGCCGCCTATGTCGATGTTCTCGAACTCGCCGGTCAGTCGGTCGTAGTAGGTCACGACATGCGCGCATCTTCGCCCGGTTTCGCCAAAGCCTTCTCGACCGGTGCTCGCAAACGAGGCGCAAACATCATTTTCATCGGGCTGTGCTCAACTGACGAGAGCTATTACGCAGCGGGGCACCTCGATGTCGCATCCGCCATGTTTACCGCCAGCCACAACCCTGCCAGTTACAACGGAATCAAACTTTCTCGTTCGCGCGCCCGAGGCATCAGCATCGACACCGGCCTAAGCGCCATTCGCGATCGCGCGGCCGAGCTGCTCGAGTCGGGCATCCCAGTGGTTGAACAGCAGGGCTCGATCAGCGAGTGGGAAGCGCTGTCAGCCTATGCCGCTCATCTTCGCAGCTTGGTCAACCTCGATGGCATTAACCCGCTGAAAATCGTCGTGGATGCTGGCAATGGCATGGGCGGACACACCGTGCCTGCCGTGCTGGGCGTGGCTGCGGGCTTGCCGGCACTGCCGATTGAAGTCATACCGCTTTACTTTGAACTCGACGGAACTTTTCCGAACCACGATGCCAATCCGCTCGACCCAAAAAACCTACGCGACCTTCAGGCTGCCGTTGTGGCGCAGGGTGCTGACCTCGGTCTTGCCTTCGATGGTGATGCCGATCGCTGCTTTGTGGTTGATGAAACCGGGGCGGTAGTGAGCCCGTCGATCATTTGCGCCATCGTTGCCGAGAGAGAGATAGCTAGAGCGAGGGCTTCCGGCGAAGACGGAATCTCGGTAATCCACAATTTGCTCACCTCGCGCATCGTGGAGCAGACCATTAGAGCTGCCGGCGCTAAACCAATTCGCACCAAGGTTGGGCACTCGCTGATAAAGAGTGAAATGGCTCGAACCAACGCGGTTTTCGGGGGAGAGCACTCGGCTCACTACTATTTCAGGGACTTCTGGTTTGCCGATAGTGGCACGTTGGCGGCACTGCACGTGCTCAAGGCGGTTGCCGACTCTGGCAGCAAGATGAGCGTTTTGGCTCGGCGCTTCAACCCCTACTTTGGATCCGGTGAAATCAACTCGAAGGTCGAAGATGCTGCGACGGCTATTGCCCGCATCGAGCAGCGTTTTGAATCTCGAGCCGTGTTTGATCGATTCGATGGGCTTACCGTTTCAAGTTTGCCAGGCACGGATGACTGGTGGTGGTTCAACGTGCGCATTTCGAATACCGAACCGGTAGTTCGGCTGTCGGTTGAGGCATCGGCTCAGGGCGCATTAAACGCAATTCTCGAAGAAGCATTAATCGTTATTCGGTCGTAACATAGAAGGCATGACTAACGCACCGGTTCGCTCAGCGACTGCTTTCGAATTCAAAGTTAAAGACCTTGCTCTTGCCGAGGCAGGTCGCCATCAGATTCGCCTCGCCGAAAACGAGATGCCCGGACTCATGTCGCTTCGCGAAGAGTTCGCAGCCACTGCACCACTAAAGGGTGCCCGCATTGCAGGTTCGCTACACATGACCGTGCAGACCGCAGTTTTGATCGAAACCCTCGTTGACTTAGGTGCCCAGGTTCGTTGGGCCTCGTGCAACATTTTCAGCACCCAAGACGAGGCCGCTGCAGCGGTGGTAGTTGGGCGTCACGGTTCGGTCAGCTCACCTGCCGGTTCGCCGGTGTTCGCTTGGAAGGGCGAGAGCCTGCCAGAGTACTGGTGGTGCACCGACCGCATCTTCGACTGGTCTGCAGAAGCTGCTTCTGAAGGTGCCGACTACGTTGGCCCAAACATGATTCTTGACGACGGTGGCGACGCTACTCTCTTGGTTCACAAAGGCCGCGAGTTTGAACTAGCCGGATCGGTTCCTCCGACCGGTGTAGACGACAGCGAAGAATACGGTGTCATTCTCGAATTGCTGCGCGGTTCACTAGCTCTAAGCCACGACCGCTTCACACGAATCGCCTCTGAAGTCATCGGCGTAACCGAAGAAACCACCACCGGCGTTCACCGCCTATACGAGTTCTTCAAGCGTGGCGAACTGCTATTCCCAGGCATCAACGTGAACGACTCGGTCACCAAATCTAAGTTCGACAACAAGTACGGCATTCGCCACTCACTTCCAGACGGCATCAACCGAGCCACCGACGTTCTCATCGGTGGCAAGACGGTCTTCGTGGCTGGCTACGGCGACGTGGGCAAGGGCGCGGCCGAGGCCATGGCTGGTCAGGGTGCCCGCGTAATCATTAGCGAGGTAGACCCGATCTGCGCCCTTCAGGCTGCGATGGACGGCTACCAGGTTGCCAAGCTCGAATCGGTTATCGAAACCGTTGACATTTTCATCACCGCAACCGGCAACATGGGCATCATCAAGCCTGAGCACCTAGAGCGCATGAAGCACCTCGCGATCATCGCCAACATCGGTCACTTCGACGATGAAATCGACATGGCCGGCATTGCGCGCATCCAAGGCATTCAAAAGGTTGAGATCAAGCCTCAGGTACACGAGTGGCGCATGCCAAACGGCCGCTCGGTGCTCATCTTGAGCGAAGGTCGCTTGATGAACCTCGGCAACGCAACCGGGCACCCAAGCTTTGTGATGAGCAACTCGTTCAGCAACCAGGTGCTTGCGCAAATCGAATTGTTTACCAAAACCGAGAGCTACCCGGTGGGCGTTTATGTGCTGCCAAAGTCGCTCGATGAAAAGGTAGCCAAGCTTCACCTAGCTGCTCTAGGTGTCGAACTAACCGAATTGACCAACGACCAGGCCCGCTACATCGGCGTCTCGGTCAATGGCCCATTCAAGGTAGATCACTACAGGTACTAGGCAAAGAGAACCCATGACCGATAGAAAAAAGATTCTGGTTGTCGAAGACGACCACTTTATGAACGAATCGCTGTGCATTTTTCTTGGCAACGCAGGCTACGACACCCTAGGTGTATTTGATGGCACATCGGCTCTTCGCGAGTTCGAAAACTACAAGCCAGACCTGATCATGCTCGACGTGATGATTCCAGAGCCAAACGGCATCGAAGTTTGTGAAACGATTCGTGAAACCTCGGGTGTGCCGATTTTCATGCTCACCGCTCTCACCGAAAAAGAGGATGAACTACGCGGCCTCTACGCGGGTGCAGATGACTACATCACCAAGCCTTATGACACCGACAAGATTCTCGCCCGAATCAAGGCGCGCTTTCGCACCGTTGCGGTTCCCGAGGGTGTCACCGAACTTCGCATCGGCCCACTGGTTATCGACGTTGCCGGTCACGAAGTTCGTCGCGACGGTGAGCGCATCTCGCTCACCCCGCTTGAGTTCAGCTTGCTGCAGACGTTGGCCGAAATGCCAAAGCAGGTTTTCTCGCGCGAAATGCTGCTCGAAAAGGTTTGGGGTTACCAGTACAAGGCAGACACCCGTCTAGTCAACGTGCACGTTCAGCGCTTGCGTTCGAAGATCGAAGACGACCCCGAAGATCCAAAGATTGTGGTCACCGAGCGTGGAGTTGGCTACAAGGCGGGCACAACTTCTTGAACCTTCGAGGCATCGCAAAAGCGGTGATCTCGTATTTCAAGAAATCGCTGCAGGCTCGTTACACCGCCACCACCGTAATTCTCAGTGGTGTAGCGCTGGTAGCCGTAGGTGGCTTTCTGTCTTACTCAATCGGTAGCGGATTATTCGCAACCAGGCTCGACCAGGTAGTCAAAGACTCTGCCCGCTCGGCTAGCGAAGTTCAAAACATCTTCTCTTCGGCCAGCACCACCGACGAAATCGGTTTGCAGTCGATCATGAACTCGATTGTTCCCAACCTCGAGTCGAGCACCACCTCAGAGCCGCGAAGAGTCGCTTTGTTGCGAGCACCTGGGCAACAAGCATCCGTGGTCTTACAAAGCCCAATTTCGCTAGACCTTGATACCGCAGTCATTCCCGAAGGGCTGCGAGCTACCGTGCGCAACACCCCGGGCAAAGTTGTCTACCAGTCGGTTTCACTGCCGGTGGTCAACGGCGAGCACCCGGCAGTTGTGGTTGGTTCTCAAATCGACATCCCCTCGGCCGGCAAATACGAGCTCTACCTGGTTTACGACCTGGTCAGCGCGCAGCAAACCCTAGATTTTGTGCAGAGCACACTCGTTTTCGGTGGAGCCATTCTCATTCTGCTAATCGGTGCCGTGGCCTATTACGTCTCTACTCGAGTCGTGAACCCAATTCGAATCGCCGCCAGTGCCGCCGAAGAATTGGCTGCCGGTGCGCTAGACCGCCGGCTTGCCGAAAAGGGTGAAGACACCATCGCCAACCTGGCAAGATCGTTCAACTCGATGGCTTCGAGCCTGCAGTCGCAGATTGGCGCTTTGAACAAGCTTTCAAAGATGCAGCAGCGATTCGTGTCAGATGTTTCGCACGAACTTCGCACGCCGCTGACCACCATCAAGCTTTCGGTGGCCATTCTCGACCAGCAGCGCGAGGAACTTCCGCCCAATGCCCTGCGCTCACTCGACACTCTGCAAAGCCAGCTCACCCGATTCGACGCCTTGCTAAGCGACTTGCTCGAGATTTCGCGTTACGACGCTGGAGCCGTTACTGCCGAGTTTGAGACCACCGACCTCAACGGTGTGGTCGGAATGGCTCTGGCGCATATTGAGCCTCTGGCTTCATCGCGCTCCTGCAACCTAGTCATTGACATTCCTTCTGGGCCGGTAAACGCCGAGCTTGATGCTCGCAGAATCGAGCGCGTGCTTCGCAATTTGCTCTCCAACGCTATTGAACACGGCGAAGGCAAGCCAATCGAGGTGCGCGTCGGGGCTAGTGAAACCGCCGTTGCAGTTACGGTGACAGATCACGGTGTTGGAATGAGCCGAACCGAACTTGATCGAGTTTTTGATCGTTTCTGGAGAGCTGACCCTGCGCGCAAACGCACCGTGGGCGGCACCGGACTCGGTCTTTCTATCGCAACCGAAGACACCAATATTCACAACGGTTGGTTGCAGGCGACATCGAAGCCCGGCGAAGGTTCTACGTTCAGGCTCACGTTGCCGCGCAACCAGGGTGTGTTGTTCACCCAGTCACCGCTACCGCTGGCAACCAAGAAAGTCGCCGCTAAGAAGGAGGGTGCGAAGTGATGCGTCGAATCTTCGCCCTGGCCGCAGTTGCAGCGCTGCTAACCGGATGCGCGCAGCTCCCTCGCTCGGGAGCAATCGGCGTCGGTCCCGCTGTTCAGGTTGAGGCAACCGACGACTATCTGTACTACAGTCCATCCCTACCAAGCCCAGGCGACTCGCAGCAGCAGATTGTGACCGGCTTTCTGAGCGCCGGTAATGGGCCACAGAACGACTACGAGGTTGCCAGAAGTTATTTGGCAAGCAGCTTCAAGGTTGACTGGTCAGCGTCAGACGAAGTGCTGGTGCAGCAGGGTGCCACCGCATTCGAGTTGGTCGACGATTCAACCGCCCGAGTTGAACTTCAGGTGAGCGCCACCATCGACGCCAACGGCGTCTACGAAGCCCAAACCGGTGATGTCAAACGCTACTTAGATTTCGAGCTGGTTCAAGAATCAGGTGAATGGCGCATTTCGAAAGCACCAAACCTAACCGTGCTGATTTCGCCTAACTTTTCGGTGCTGTTCAAGCCTTACCAGGTGTACTTCTACGACTCGAACCACCTTTCGCTAGTGCCAGACATCCGCTGGTTCCCGTCAAGAACCTCGACTGCCACCGAACTGATGCAAGCGCTGCTCAATGGCCCTAGACCTTGGATGCGCGAGGCGCTGGCTTGGGACATCCCAGAAGGCACCACGCTCTCGCTCAATTCGGTGACGATTACCGACGGTGTTGCAAACGTTGACTTCAGCGATGAACTGCTTGCCGCTGACTCCCAAGCTCTGCGTCACATTCAAGCTCAGGTGAAGGCAACCCTGCTGCAAATTCCATCGGTGGAGCGAGTCAGAATCACTGTCAACCGCAACGAGCTTGGAATCGATGAGATTCAGGTGCCGATGCCTCAGGTCTATGCACCAGCTCCGGTAACGCTCGATTCTGATGGTCTGTTCCTTAGCGGCAAAACCGCACCGGTCTATTTGCCCGCGTCGAGTGCCGCGATGGTCAAGGGAGCTAGGGAATTTGCTCTCGATTCGTCATCAAAAAAGCTCGGGTTTGTCACCGAGCTTGGTCTCTATCAAGTCAACCTCATTGCCATCGACAAGTCTCCTTCGTTGATCGATCTTCGCTCTGGCTTGCTTGCCCCGTCTTGGGACAACCGGGGCTACATCTGGTCAGTTGGCTCGGCTAAGAACTCCAGTTGGAGAGTGTTTGACACTGAGGGCAACGCCAAGCGCATCGATACCTCTGTTTTGACCGGGTCGGCGACGACGGTTTTTGGCGTGAGCCCAGACGGCGCTCGAATCGCGGCTCTGCACACGGGTGCTAAGTCAGGCATTTGGCTATACCCAATTCTTCGTGATGATGCCGGTATGCCACTCAAGCTCGGCAACGGTGTTCCGCAGCTGAACACTTTTGGCGAACCTCTTTCTGTGAGCTGGGCCGACGCCGGGCATTTGGCTGCTCTGGTCACCGACCCGAGCGGTTCGGTGCGACCGACCGTGATGACCATTGGTGGAACCACTAGGGTTTACACGGCCGTACCAGGCGCAAGGCAAATCGTGGCGAACCTGAGCGGTCCGTTCCTGTTCGTGCTGAAAGATGATGGAACTCTGCTGCAATCGCGAAGTTCGGTTTGGAGCGAAGTTCAGCTGTCGGTTCGAACGATGCACTTTGCGGGTCACTAGCCGGTCGGCAGTCAGCAGCCCTTCACCAGTCATCAGCCCTTCACCAGTCATCAGCCATTAACCAGCACCCTTACCTCCGCGTTCAAGTTCTGCACAAATTCTCAGCGGGCCAGAATGGCCGGGCAGTTGTTGTGCATCATTTATGTGTGCGTTTAGCCGAGCTTGTTGATTTGGTTTTACCGACCGCCTGCGTCTTCTGTCGAAAACTGGGTTCGCAGATTTGTGACAGTTGCAAACCTGCGTGGATGCACGAGCGCGCGGCACCGCTCGAACTGCAGTTGCTCGGCCTGGGCGGCATCGCACTGACGGCTTTCGACACCTCTGCGGCCGCACTGCTGGCAGCAATCAAAGATCACGGCCAGACTTCGCTGCTCGCGCCGGTGGGCGAGGCAATGGGTCGCGTGGTGGCCGAGCGTTATTCAGATTCTTCGTCGATTTCGCTGTTACCCGTTCCGTCTTCGCGCGCATCGGTTCGTCGTCGTGGCGTGAACCTCGGCACCATGCTCGCGACTCGAGTGTCTCGACAAAGCGGGTTGCCCGTTGATCGCGGGCTTAAGCTCGTTCGCGACACCGACGACCAGCGTTCCCTGGGCGCTGAGCAGAGGTTTGCAAACCTGCACGGCAGCATGCGTTTTGAGCCGCAGGGTGGGCGACGGTTGGTGATCATCGACGATGTCACGACCACCGGGGCGACCATCCTAGAAGCGTTTCGAGCGGTTAGTGAAGCCGGTATTACAGCGATTGGGTTCGTTACTTTTGCTCACACCAAAAAAGAAATTCAGCAATTTGCGAAATTGGATGCAGAGAGTTGAAAACAGGCGTACATTTTCATCACCAAGCAATCAAAGTTGATCGATGGAGGAAACAAATGAAAATTCAAATTTCCGCTTACAACCTCGAAATCTCCAGCCGCTTTCATGATTATGTGGCCGATCGCGCACCCAAAATAGAGCACTACGTGCACCAAGAGGCAGACCTCGTCATCAAGGTCACCCGTCACGATCACTCAAGAACAGCCGGCCCCGAAGATGAGGTCGAATTGACCACTCACTCCGGTGGGCAGGTTCTGCGAGCCCACGCCCACGCCGCAGATAAGTTTTCTGCTTTTGATGCCGCCTTCGGCAGGCTCTTAGAGCAGTTGCGTCGCGCTGCAGACAAGCGAAAAGTTCACCGCGGTAAGCACGCTCAACCTGGCACAGCCGAGCTGAGTGCCAGTGATTTCAAGGGCCTAGACGTTCAACCGGCCGATCTCGACCTGCTGATTGAACTTGAGAAGCTGGCCAGCTAGCAACGGTGATTTCTCCAATGGCATAACGCCAATTTTGGTTCTAGATTTACGCACCTTTACCCGCGTCTAAGATTGAATCAAGCCACAAATTAAGGTTTGGAGCACTACTTTGGCATCAATCATCAACAAGTTGCTGCGCGCAGGCGAAGGCCGAGTGCTAAGCCGTTTGCGCAACTACACCGCTGCCGTGAATGCGCTCGAAGATTCATTCAAAGCTCTTAGCGACGACGATCTCAAGAATGAGACCGGCATTTTGCGCGAGCGCTACTCAGCTGGCGAGAGCCTAGACGACCTGCTACCAGAAGCCTTCGCTGCCGTTCGCGAAGCAGCCCACCGAACCCTGGGCATGCGCCCATACGATGTCCAAATCATGGGTGGCGCAGCTCTTCACCTCGGCAACATCGCCGAAATGAAAACCGGTGAAGGTAAGACCCTGGTTGCCACGCTCCCTGCCTACCTAAACGCCATCGCCGGTCGAGGCGTTCACGTGGTCACCGTTAACGACTTCTTGGCCGAATACCAGAGTGATCTCATGTCTCGAGTGTTCCGCGCACTTGGCATGACCACCGGTTGCATCCTTGGTGGGCAGAATCCAGCGGAGCGCCGAGACGAGTACCTAGCCGACATTACCTACGGCACCAACAACGAATTTGGCTTCGACTACCTCCGCGACAACATGACCTGGCAGTCGAGTGACCTCGTTCAGCGCGGCCACTTCTTCGCCATCGTCGACGAGGTTGACTCGATTCTTATCGACGAAGCTCGAACCCCACTTATCATCTCGGGTCCTGCCTCTGGCGATGCGAACCGCTGGTTCGCCGAGTTCTCAAAGATCGCCGAGTCACTTCAGCCGGTAATCGACTATGAGGTAGACGAGAAAAAGCGCACCATCGGCATTCTTGAGTCGGGCATCCAGAAGGTTGAAGACTATCTGGGAATCTCAAACCTGTACGAGTCGGCTAACACCCCGCTGATCTCGTTTTTGAACAACTCGATTCGCGCCAAGGCTTTGTTCAAGCGCGACAAAGATTACGTCGTGATGAACGGTGAGGTTTTGATCGTTGATGAGCACACCGGTCGCATTCTTCCTGGTCGTCGCTACAACGAAGGTATTCACCAGGCCATCGAAGCTAAAGAAGGCGTAGAGGTCAAGGCCGAAAACCAGACCCTCGCGACCGTAACCCTGCAGAACTACTTCCGCCTCTATTCAAAGCTCGCCGGTATGACCGGTACCGCCGAGACCGAGGCCGCTGAGTTCATGAGCACCTACAAGTTAGGTGTCGTGCCAATTCCTACCAACCGTCCGATGGTTCGCTTCGACCAGTCAGACCTCATCTACAAGAACGAAGAAATCAAGTTCGCCATGGTGGTTGAAGACATCGCAACCCGCCATGCCAATGGCCAGCCCATCCTGGTTGGAACCACCTCGGTCGAAAAGAGCGAGTACCTAAGCAAGCTATTGGCTAAGCGCGGCGTTCGCCACGAGGTTTTGAATGCCAAGAACCACGCTCGCGAAGCCTCGATCGTCGCCCAGGCGGGTCGTCTCGCCGCAGTTACCGTTGCCACCAACATGGCTGGCCGCGGTACCGACATCATGCTTGGTGGAAATGCCGAATTTTTGACCGTGGATGCACTGGCAAAACGCGGTCTGAACGCCGAAGAAAGCCCAGAGCAATACCAAGAGGCCTGGGACGCCGAGTTCACCAGAATCAAAGATCAAGTTGCTCTCGAAGCCGAAAAGGTTCTCGAGGCCGGCGGTCTCTATGTTCTCGGCACCGAGCGTCACGAATCACGACGAATCGACAACCAGCTGCGTGGTCGTGCCGGTCGCCAGGGTGACAAGGGTGAATCTCGTTTCTACCTATCGCTAACCGACGACCTGATGCGCCTGTTCAACAGCAACGCCGCAGCAGCGATGATGAACAACCCGAACGTTCCAGACGACACCGCAATCGAGTCGAAACTGGTCAGCCGAGCAATCGCTAGCGCTCAGTCGCAGGTTGAAGGTCGAAACGCGGAAATTCGCAAGAATGTTCTGAAGTACGACGATGTTCTAAACCGCCAGCGCGAGGCAATCTATGCCGACCGCAAGCACATTCTGGCCGGTGACGAAATCGCCGACCGCGTTTCTGCGTTCCTCGAACAGGTCATCTCAGACG
>JAURIU010000017.1 GCA_030832605.1 Rhodoluna sp.
TTGAGGTAGCGGTCGAGGTGGTCGCCGTGACGAATGCCATCTTCGTCGGTGATCCAGGTGTCGGGTCCCCACGAGTACCACTCGTCGACATCTTCCGGGCGGCCGAACACAACGCCCAGGCACTGCACAATCATCGGTAGCGCAAGCTGCGAAATCACCTCAACCTCACCGGCGGCCTTAGCCTTTTCGACGAGCGCGTTAATCAGCGTTCGAAACTCGGGCTCGTGATTCGCGAGCGATTCTTTGGTGAACACCGGCGCAATCAATGCACGGATGCTCGAATGCAGTGGCGGGTCAACCTCAAGTGGCAGTTGCTTGTAGTCACGAACATCCGCGTCGCCTTGTAAATCGCTCGAATAGCGTTCGTAATCGCGTGCAGCCGCCCGAACATTTGCGTTACCGGTGATGAGCTTCACTAAAGCCTCCAGGGAGCCAAGTCTTCGAGTGCGTTGCGCAGCCGCTCTGGATCGATGCGCCAGTAGTTGTGAACTTTGCCGTTGATGAGCAGCACCGGAATCTCGTCGGCGTAACGCGCGCGAAGCTCGTCGTCGAAGTTGATGTCGTGTTCGACGAGGTCTACCTGCACGTGCCGGGCAACCCCCGTGTATTGAGCGCGAAAGTCGCCGACCACGGCGTTCACCACAACGCGCGCCTCGTCACAGAGGTGGCAACCGGCCTTGCCGATGAGGGTGAGTTGAATGCTTTGCGACACGTGAACATCCTATGGCGGCTCTAAACTTGTGAAGTGCCTCAAACCCCCAAACCGGTGAAGAAGGAAGCTGCATTCTTCGACCTAGACAACACCCTGCTGAGGGGGTCGTCATCTTTTTTGTTTGGCAAGGCTGCGTTCGAGCGCAAAATTTTGGGTCGACGCGACATCTCAAGATTCGCCTGGCAACAATTTCGTTTTATCTGGCGCGGTGAATCGGCCAAGATGATGGCCAGCATCGAAGAAAAGGCCCTTGGCCTGGTTGTCGGCCACAATGCTTCAGAGCTGGCGCAAATGGTCATCGACGTCTACCCCGAATTCATCGCCCCAAAGCTTTGGCCAGAAACCGTGCGAATTGCCCAAGATCACATTGCCAAGGGTCGCGAGGTTTGGATTCTCACCGCTAGCCCTAACGAGATGGCCGAGCACATTGCTCACCAGCTCGGTCTAACCGGTGGCCTCGGCACGCTCGTGGCTCGTGATGAGAACGGCATTCTTACCGGTGAGCTGACCGGGCGCCCGCTGCACGGCAAGCGCAAATTGTCTGCGATGAAAAAACTGGCTAAAGAGCGCAGCCTAAGCCTCAAGCGTTCGTTTGCCTACAGCGACTCTGCCAATGACCTACCGATGCTCACCCACGTGGGCCACCCAGTCGTCGTGAACCCAGACAAAATTCTTTACCGCTATGCCAAGGCTGCTGGGTGGAAGATTCTCGATTTCAAAAAGCGCGAAATCAAAAAGCGCAATAAAGCCGCCAAAAAAGCCTCTGAGTAGCCGGTAACCCTCGGCCCCAAGCCCGCGCCCGTCCAACCCTGCCGCGCCCTGCGCTTAAACAAAAAACCCGCCAGCAACAACTGACGGGATGATTGTTTTGAAAATCTACTTCTTATTGCGACGCTGGTGGCGAGTCTTACGAAGCAGCTTGCGGTGCTTCTTCTTCGACATGCGCTTACGACGCTTCTTAATAACTGAGCCCACGAAAACCTCACATTTAGGGATGTTGCCGACCGAACGTCGACCAACAGACTTTCTCCATTCTAGCCCGTAGAGACCTAGAATCAACCCGTGACCGAAAAACTCCCTTATGAACTAATCGAGAGCCGCGATGGCTTTGAGCTGCGACACTATCCACGCCACGTGGTTGCCGAGGTGAACATCCGTGGCGACTTCATGCAGGCGGGCAGCGCAGCATTCGGTCCGCTGGTTTCTTACATCAGCGGTCGCAACGAGAGTTCGCAGAAAATAGCGATGACCGCTCCGGTGCTTCAAACCAGCACGGATGCCTCGACTCACGTCGTGAGCTTCGTGATGCCGAGCGACATGAAGCCGGGTGATGTGCCTAACCCAACCGGTGGAGTGGTGAACACCCGCGTGGTTGAGCCAACCAACATGGCGGCGATTCGCTTCGGTGGCGGCTGGAACGAGGAACGCTTCACGGGCTTCGCTGAAAAGCTGGTCTCGTCGGTAAAAGCAGCTGGCCTCGAGACTGTAGGCGAGGTTCAGTTCGCTCGTTTCGATCCTCCTTGGAAACCGGGTTTTCTAAAACACAACGAAGTTTTGATTGAAGTTAACCTTTAGTTCATAACGTTCCTAGAAGGTACTCATATGACAATCGCATCGGTACTTTTTGTGTGTGTTCACAACGCTGGTCGTTCACAGATGGCTGCTGGCTACCTGCAGCACCTAGCCGGTGACCGAGTTGAGGTTCGCTCGGCTGGCTCAATGCCAGGCAACCAGGTCAACCCTTCTGCAGTAGCGGCCATGGCCGAAGAGGGAATCGACATCTCTGGCGCTCAGCCAAAGGTGCTGACCACCGAGGCAGTTCAGGCCAGCGACTACGTAATCACCATGGGTTGCGGAGACGCTTGCCCGATTTTTCCTGGCAAGAAATACCTCGACTGGGCACTCGATGACCCAGCCGGTCAAGGTGTCGCTGCGGTTCGCCCGATTCGAGACGAGATTCGTGGCTTGATCGAAGGCTTGATTGCCGAGATCGACGAGCGCGCAGCTAACGCCTAAGCCCACTGATTCGGTTTGCGCCTGACGCGCGAAAAAACTTTCTAACGCTGCTTGCTGCGAAGCGTGATTCCGGTTCGGCGCATCCAAGCTCGCGGGGCGTTCTTCGCAATCCAAACCATTACTCGATACTGCCAACCCGGAATGCTGATGGCCTTGCCGCGCTGGGCGTCGGCCCAACTCTTGGCAACCAAGAAGTCGGCGTCTAGCCACATGAAGTTCGGCAGAGCATCCATTTTCATTTTTGCTCGCTGGTGAAACTCGGTTTTGGTGAAGCCCGGGCAGAGCGCCGAAACGTTCACTCCGTGTTTGCTGACCTCAGCGTGCATCGATTCGGTGAGCACGGTCACATATGCCTTGGCGGCGCTGTAGTGACCGGCGGCAAAGTAGCCGGCAACCGATGAGACGTTCACGACGGTGCCAGACTTGCGTGCCACCATCTGTGGCAGCACCGCGTGAGACAACTGCATTGGGGCCGCGACCAAAATGTTCACCACGGCCTGCTCGTCGGCAGCGCTGCTCTTGACGAACGAAGAATTTAAACCGAAACCGGCGTTGTTGATGAGCACTTCGATTTCATTTTTGGCGATGAAGTCGGCGAGGGTCGCGATGCCTTTATCGGTGGTGAGGTCTGCGCTGAGCACCTGAGTTTCGACCCCGTGCTTGGCAGTGAGGTCGGCGGCCGTTTGCCCCAGACGCTTCAGGTCGCGCGAGACGAGAACGAGGTTGTAGCCCTTGGCTGCGAGCAGCTTGGCATAGGCCGCGCCGATTCCGGCGGTTGGTCCGGTGACCATTGCCCATTTAGCCATGGCTATTTTCCTGCCGCGATTTCACGCGCGCGAGCCAATGCGGCTGCGGTTGCTCGGCCGAACAGTTCATGCAGGTTCGCCTGTTCGAAAACGGCGATGGCCTGCATGGTGGTTCCATTCGGGCTGGTCACCTGGCGGCGAAGGTCGGCCGGGGTTTTGCCTGAGGCTGCCAACAGCTCGGATGCTCCGAGGAAGGTTTCTTCAACGAGCATCCGTGCCTGATCTGGTGTGAAGCCGAGTTCGACGGCCGCCTTGGTGAACTCTTCGATGAAGTAGAAAACATAGGCCGGGCCTGAGCCGCTGACCGTGCTGAGCTGATCGATCTGGTCTTCGCCGACGACAACCACGCGACCGACCGATTCGAATAGCTCGGATGCTGTGGCCAGCTGCTCTGGCGTCACTCTCGACCCCGCAGCGAGGCCGGTAACCGCACGACCGACGATTGCGGGGGTGTTTGGCATTGCGCGCACCACGGCCACGTTGTCGGCCACTGCGGCCTGCATGGCTGCGGTGGTGATGCCGGCGGCAACGCTCACGACTAGAGCGCCGGGCTTGAGGTTGGCGGCCACCTGGGTGAGCACTTCAATGACGTAGGCGGGTTTGACGGCAACAAGCACGATGTCGGCATCGACCACTGCTTCGGCGTTGGCGGCGGCGTTGGTTTCGGTGGCTGTTGCGGTTATGCCGAACTCGTCGGCCAGTCGACTCGCGGTGGCCTGGGACTTGGTGCTTGCGACAACTTCGCTCGCATCGACACCGTTGCTCATCAGGCCGGCAAGAATTGCGGTTCCCATTGAGCCCGAACCAAGAATGGCTAGTTTGTTGAAGTTCACAGGTTCAGTTTAGGCGTGCACTAGGTGTCGGGCGGGCTTGGTAGTTTTGAACCAAAGACTTTGGAGGTTCGATGGCAGCGCGCGCAAAAAACGAATACGCCTGTGGCGAGTGCGGCTGGTCGAGCACAAAGTGGGTCGGCCAGTGCGGCGAATGCCAGCAGTGGAACACCATGGTCGAAGGCTCAGGGCCAACGCGTGGCCTAGGCACCATCAAGTCGATCAAACCGGCCACCATCGTTGCCTCGTCTGCCGCTAAACCCATCACGGATGTCTCGACAGTAGCCGTGGCATCACGCTCGACTCGCGTTGGCGAGTTCGACCGTGTGCTAGGCGGCGGCATTGTGCCCGGTGCCGTGGTTTTGCTCTCGGGTGAACCCGGTGTCGGCAAGTCGACCCTGCTTCTCGAAGTTGCAGCCAACACCGCCAAGTCGGGTGCCAAGGTTCTCTACATTTCTGGCGAAGAATCGGTCGGGCAAATTCGCCTTCGTGCCGAACGCACCGGTGCCATGACCGACCAACTCTATTTGGCATCCGAGACCGACCTATCTGCAGTGCTTGGTCAGATCGATGCGGTTGGCCCAGAACTGCTCGTGGTCGACTCGGTGCAAACCATCGCCGCTGCCGAAATCGACGGCGCGGCCGGCATGCCGAGCCAGATTCGCGAAGTTGCCGCCAACCTCATTCGAGTTGCCAAAGAGCGCAACCTGCCGGTGATTCTGGTCGGCCACGTAACCAAAGACGGCTCGATCGCCGGCCCGCGCGTGCTCGAGCACCTCGTCGACGTGGTTTGCCACTTCGAGGGTGACCGCCAAACCTCGCTGCGATTCGTACGCTCGCTCAAAAACCGTTACGGCCCTACCGATGAGGTTGGCTGTTTCGAAATGACCGGTGAGGGCATCCGAGAGGTGCCAGACCCAAGCGGTCTGTTCTTGTCGCGACCAGAGCAGCCGGTTTCGGGCACTTGCGTCACCGTCACAATCGAGGGTCGCCGCGCGCTCATTGCCGAGGTGCAGGCACTCGTCGTCAAGAGTTCAACCCCGCAGCCGAGGCGCGTGGTCAATGGCGTCGATGCATCGAGAGTTGCCATGTTGCTCGCGGTGCTCGAGCGCAGAGCCGGCATGCGAGTCGGCGACATGGATGTCTATGTGTCAACAGTCGGTGGCGTGAAGCTCACCGAACCCGCTGCCGACCTTGCCATCGCGGTGGCCATCGCCTCTGCCGTGCAAGACAAACCGATCGCCTACGACCTGGTTGCCTACGGCGAAATCAGTTTGGCTGGCGAGATTCGTCAGGTGACCAACTCAAAGCAGCGTGCCACCGAGGCTGCTCGCTTAGGTTTTGCCCGCCAGGTTGATTCAGAGGTCGGTGGGCTAAAGGCCGCGCTGGTCCTAGCCCTCAACTGGTAGTTCGCGCACAAGCCTCGCCGGGTTACCAGCAACAACGGTGCGTGCAACAACGTCTCGAGAAACCACAGCACCGGCACCAACCACTGCACCGTCACCGATTGTTACGCCGGCCAGAATGATCGCCCCAGAACCCACCCAAACGTTTGAACCAATCGTGATTGGCAGTCCAGCCTCCCAACCGAGAGCCCTCAGCTCAGGGTTGAGCGGGTGAATCGGGGTCATCAACTGAACATTCGAGCCGAACATCGTTCCCGCACCGATTCGAATTGGTGCAACATCCAAGGCAATCAGCCCGTAGTTTGCGAAACAATTCTCACCCCAGTGGATGTTCTTACCGAAGTCGACCTTGATCGGCTCTCGCAACCAAACTCCGGGAGCAACGGTACCGAAGATTTCGGGCAGCAGAGCCAGAGCAGCATCGGAGTCGATCGGCAACAGGTTGTTGTATTCGGTAGTAAGACGGCTCGCGCGCGCGATGGCTTGCCACTGCTCGGGTCCGGCCTTGTACCAATCTCCGGCATCCATGCGCTCTTGCATGGTTCTTTGGTCGTTGGGGTCGACCGGTTTCATGTGCGAATCAGATGCCATGGCGGTTAGTTTAGTAAGAACTGGTTGCCGTCAGACAGCACGCCGTTGACCTCAACCGTGAGGTTGTAGGCGCCAGGAGTTACCGGAACCTGAGTTTCGGCATTACAGCCGGTTGAGCTCGAGCGCACGCGTTCCCAAGGCGAAGTCGGGCTTGGCAACGACTGACCTGGCTCTAGGGTTACAACCTGGTCAAGCAGCCCTGTGCGATCGCAGTCGCGCGATGTCCAGATGAGGTCGTTGCCAGAACGAATGGTGAAGAACTGCACGGCAGGGCCGGCGTTGAAGGTGCAGGTGACGGTGCCCACGTTTTTGATGGTGAACCAGATGTAAGGCTGTTCGCCGGTGGCGAAAGACTCGGCTTCGGTGCTATCTTGGCGGCCAACAATCGCGGTGGCCAAAATGTCGCCGGATGCACACTGCTGGCCCTCGACGTTGGTTGGCGCCACACTCGGGGTTGGCCCTGAAAAGGCCGAGCCGATGGCACCGACGATGGCACTGATGAGAGCGAAGATGGCCCACCCGACCAGCACAATCGCAGCCAGCGCAACGATGCGGCGACGGCGATAAATCTGAGGGGAAAGTCGCTTTTGCGGGGTTCTTCTTGGGGCAGCCATGCCTCTAGGTTAGCCAGAGCGAGGCTTATAGAACCTTAAGCATCCTCGTGTTGCCTAGGGTGTTTTGCTTGACCCTGGCCAGATCGAGAAACTCTGCCACACCGTCGTCGTTAGAGCGAACCATCTCGGCGAACGTTGCCTCGTCGACCGGAACATCCGAGATTTCTTCAAAACCCAGCTTGGCGAAGAAACCAACCTCGAAAGTCAAACAGAACACACGCTTGACGCCGAGTTCTTCTGCTCGAACCAGCAGCGCTTGCACCAGCGCAAGGCCTACGCCTTGGCCACGAGTTTCGGTCGACACCACGATTGAGCGAACTTCGGCAAGGTCTTCCCACATGATGTGAAGCGCACCGGCGGCGAGTAACTTGCCGTTCTGGTCTTCGACCACCATGAACTCTTGCACCTTTTCAAAAAGGCCGACGAGGTCGTGGTGAAGAAGAACCTTGCCTTCGCTCGGTTCACGAAGCGCTTGGATGCTCCGCACATCGCTCGCCAGTGCGGCACGAATGCGCAACTGGGGTGAGGTGCTTGAGGTCATTCCTAAATGGTAGCGGTTTCGCGAACCTTCGAATCAAACGTGAACGCACCCTCAACGAAATCGACCGAGACGTGGCTTGACGTTGGCAGCTTGCCGGCAATCATCAACTCGCTCAACTGGTCTTCGATCTCGCGCTGAACTGCACGACGCAACGGTCTTGCACCTAGAGCTGGGTCATAACCAAGTTCGATTAGACGAGCCTTTGCGGCCTGGCTAATCTCAATGGTCATGTCGCGGTCTTCGAGGCGGCGCGCCAGCTTCTTGATGAAGAGGTCGACGATCTGCAATAGCTCGGTCTGCTTTAGCTGTGGGAACACGATGGTGTCGTCGACGCGGTTCAAGAACTCTGGCTTGAACTGCTTTTTCAACTCTTCTACTACTTTGCCCTTCATGCGGTCGTAGTCGTTGCCGTCGTCACCCTCGAGAGCGAAGCCCATTGTGCCGCGAGCGATGTCTCGGGTTCCGAGGTTGGTGGTCATGATGATGACAGTGTTCTTGAAGTCAACAACGCGACCCTGACCATCGGTTAGTCGACCCTCTTCGAGAATCTGCAACAGCGAGTTGAAGATGTCTGGGTGAGCCTTTTCGATTTCATCGAACAGCACGACAGAGAACGGCTTGCGGCGAACCTTTTCGGTTAGCTGGCCACCCTCTTCGAAGCCAACGAAGCCCGGAGGGGCACCGAATAGGCGGCTCACGGTGTGCTTCTCGCCGTATTCGCTCATGTCGAGTGCAATAAGCGCGCCTTCGTCTTCGAACAAGAACTCGGCGAGCGCTTTGGCTAACTCGGTCTTACCAACACCGGTTGGGCCGGCGAAGATGAACGAACCAGATGGGCGGTTCGGGTCTTTGAGGCCCGCACGCTGACGGCGAATCGACTTCGAGATCGCGCGAATAGCTTCTTCTTGACCGATGACGCGCTGGTGCAGCTCGTCTTCCATGTAAATGAGCTTGGCGCTCTCTTCTTCGCTGATCTTGAATACTGGGATGCCGGTGGCCTGCGAAAGCACCTCGGCGATTAGGCCTTCGTCAACAACGCCCTGGGCCGCCACGTTGCCGTTGCGGAAAGACTTCTCTAGCTTCACGCGTTCGATGTTGAGCTTCTTCTCTTCGTCGCGCTTTGATGCGGCGAGTTCAAAGTCTTGAGCCTCGATGGCCTTCTCTTTGTCAACCCGCACGCCAACGATGCGCTCCTCTAGGGCACGAAGCTCTGGTGGCGAAGAAAGAATCGATAGGCGCATGCGAGCACCGGCCTCATCGATCAGGTCGATGGCCTTGTCTGGCAAGAAGCGGTCGGTCACGTAGCGGTCTGAAAGGGTGACCGCCGATACAACGGCCTGGTCGGTGATGGTCACCTTGTGGTGAGCCTCGTAGCGGTCGCGCAGACCCTTCAAAATGTTGATTGCCATCGGTAGGGTCGGCTCGCTGACGTTGACCGACTGAAAACGACGAGCAAGGGCCGCGTCTTTTTCGAAGTGCTTGCGGTATTCGTCGAGAGTGGTCGCACCAATGGTCTGGAGTTCACCGCGAGCCAACAGTGGCTTCAAGATTGATGCTGCATCGATGGCACCCTCGGCTGCACCTGCACCAACCAAGGTGTGAATTTCGTCGATGAAGGTGATGATGTCGCCACGGGTGCGAATCTCTTTGGTTACCTTCTTGAGACGCTCTTCGAAGTCACCGCGGTAACGCGAGCCGGCGATTAGCGAACCCATGTCTAGGGTGTAGAGCTGCTTGCCCTTTAGGGTCTCGGGAACGTTGCCGTTGACGATGGCCTGAGCCAAGCCCTCAACCACAGCGGTCTTGCCCACACCAGGCTCACCAATAAGAACCGGGTTGTTCTTTGAGCGGCGAGAAAGAATCTGCATCACGCGCTCGATCTCACGCTCGCGACCGATAACTGGGTCGAGCTTGCCTTCGGCTGCCGCCTGGGTCAGGTTGCGACCGAACTGGTCGAGAATCTGCGAACCCTTTTGTGGTGCGTTGGTTTCGCCGCCAACCTGAACGGCCTCTTTGCCCTGAAAACCTGAAAGAAGCTGAATGACCTGCTGGCGAACACGGTTGGTGTCAGCGCCCAACTTGGTTAGAACCTGAGCGGCGACACCCTCGCCCTCACGAATGAGCCCGAGCAATAGGTGCTCGGTTCCGATGTACGAGTGGCCGAGCTGCAGCGCCTCGCGCAACGATAGCTCGAGAACCTTCTTGGCACGTGGAGTGAAAGGAATGTGACCACTTGGCGCGGTTTGACCGGTGCCGATGATCTCTTGCACCTGCTCGCGCACAGCATCCAAGCTGATGCCAAGCGCTTCTAGCGACTTAGCTGCCACGCCTTCACCCTCGTGAATTAGGCCGAGCAACAGGTGCTCGGTGCCAATGTAGTTGTGGTTGAGCATCTTCGCCTCTTCTTGGGCGAGCACCACTACACGACGGGCCTTGTCGGTGAATTTCTCGAACATTTCAACTCCTTGCGACGACTAGGGTGTAGCCGTCTATACAAGGATGTTAACCGCCGAGCATGACCTATTTAAGGGCTGTTCGCTAGAGGAATAAAGAAGTTGTGATTACTTGGATGCCTTGGCAGGGGTCTTCTTCGCCGCAGGCTTAGCGGCGGCAGTTTCAAGCTTGGCACGCTCTTCGGCTTCGATCTGCGAGTAAATCTCGCGCTCTTTCGAATCGGCACGCAAAATCGAGCGCATGATCAGATAGAAGATGCCGCCAACCAGAATCGGTGGAACGAGCGAAAGCGCTACGTCTACGAAAATCTCCCAAGCGGTCAACTTTGCCTACTTCACTAGAGGGAACATGATGGTCTCGCGAATTCCGAGACCGGTGAGTGTCATTAACAAGCGGTCGATGCCCATTCCCATTCCACCGGTCGGTGGCATGCCGAATTCGAGAGCCTTCAAGAAATCTTCGTCGAGCTTCATTGCCTCTGGATCGCCGGCCGCAGCCAATTTCATTTGCTCAACAAAACGCTCGCGCTGAATCACCGGGTCAACTAGCTCTGAGTAGCCGGTGGCCTGCTCATAGCCGCGAATGTAGAGGTCCCACTTTTCGACAACGCCGGCCTTGCTGCGGTGGTTGCGAACGAGCGGTGATGTGTCAACCGGAAAGTCCATCACGAAAGTAGGTGCCACGAGGTCACCCTTCACGAAGTGCTCCCACAGCTCTTCGACATACTTGCCGTGCTGGGGGTGGTCGATTTCGAGGCCCTCTTTCTCGGCGAGTTTCTTGAGCTCGGCGAGCGGGGTCTCCGGCGTAATTTCAACGCCAGCTGCGGCCGAGAGCGACTCAAACATCGAGATGCGAGCCCATTCACCGCCGAGGTCGTTGACAGTGCCGTCATCCAAGGTGACCTGGTGGGTGCCGAAGACATCCATCGCGGCATTCTGAATCAAGCGCTGGGTTAGTTCGGCCATAACGTTGTAGTCACCGAATGCCTCGTAAGCCTCGAGCATTGCGAACTCTGGGCTGTGGGTGCGGTCGGCACCTTCGTTTCTGAAGTTGCGGTTGATTTCGTAGACACGATCGATGCCACCGACAACGGCGCGCTTCAAGAACAGCTCAGGCGCGATTCGCAAGAACAGTTCGGTGTCGAAGGCGTTCGAGTGAGTCTTGAACGGGCGGGCCGATGCGCCACCGTGAATGGTCTGCAGCATCGGGGTTTCGACCTCGAGATAGGCCGATTCGGTAAAGGTTTTGCGCATCGAGGCCATAACCTGCGAGCGAATCTTGACCACTTCGCGGGCGCGGTCGCGCACAATTAGGTCGATGTAGCGGTGACGAACGCGAAACTCTTCGCCGAGTTCGTTGTGCAGGTTAGGCAGCGGGCGAATGGTCTTGGCGGCCATCTTCCACTCGCTCACCAAAATGCTCAGCTCGCCGCGCTTCGAGGTGATTACCTCGCCGGCGACGAAGAGGTGGTCACCTAAGTCGACGAGTTCTTTGTAAAGCTCAAGCTGCTCTTCGCCAACCTTGTCGAGCGAAAGCATTGCTTGGATGCGCGCGCCAGAGCCCGCCTGCAAAGTGCCGAAGCAGAGCTTGCCGGTGTTGCGCTGAAACATGACACGACCCACGAGGGCGACTTGGTCGCCGGTCGCGACATCCACTTCTAAATCTGGGTAGGCGTCGCGAACCTGATCGATGGTGTGAGTGATTGGAAGCGAGACCGGGTAGGCGTCGCCGAGTTCGTTGAGTCGAGCGCGCTTTTCGAGACGAATGGCGATCTGCTCGGGCAGGTCTTGTTCGTCTTCGTGCTCGATTGGCGAATCGCTCATGCGTCTTGCTCCCGAATTTCAATGATCTGGTTATCGATTAGTCGAACCCCGCCAACCTGTGCCGCGACTATGGCAAGGGCTTCACCCTTGAATTTGTCATTCACCGGTTTGAAAAGTTGGCTATCAACTATCGCTAGGTATTCAAGTTTAGTCTCGGGCTCGCCGGCGAACAGCGTGAGTCCGGCTTCGATGCAGTACGAGGCTGGCAGGCCGTGGTTGGCCGCGAAGCCGACTGCGCGCAGGGCCTTCGAAATCACGGTCGCCGATTCGCGCTGCGCCGGGGTTAGGTAGCGGTTGCGGCTCGACATGGCGAGCCCCGATGGTTCGCGCACCGTTGGGGCGGCGATGATCTCGAGCCCTTCGAATTTTGCCCCGGCCAACTTGCGCACCATGAAGAGTTGCTGGGCGTCTTTTTGGCCGAAGACCGCGACATCTGGCTTGACCAGGTCGAACAAGCGGCCGACCACGGTGAGCATTCCGTCGAAGTGCCCAGGGCGGGCGGCTCCTTCGAAAGTTGAGCCGATGATGCCGGCGCGCTCGGTTGGTTTGCCGGGCTTGCCTTCTGGCGGATAAACCTCTTCGACCCAGGGTGCGAAGACAACATCACACGGATGCCCCTCTAGAGCCTCGACGTCGGCCTCGAGTGTGCGCGGATAGCGGTCAAAATCTTCGCCCTCGCCGAACTGAAGCGGATTCACGAAGATGCTGACGACGACGAATTCGGCGTTCTCGCGCGCAATGTCGACTAGGCGCAGGTGACCTTCGTGCAGAGCGCCCATGGTTGGCACTAATGCAACGCGCTTGCCTTCGGCCTTGGCGTCGGCGACGAGCTGGTCGAGCTCTGCGTTGGTGTGAACAAGTTTCATTTCTCTAAGAGTAATAAAGACTTTCTTGCGAGAGGCGCTGTTAGGAAAATGACAAAAATGGCAACGAGGCTATCGACCAAGAGTAAAGCTATGCCCCAAGTGTCCGGCAAAAAAACGACGTATGACGCCGTTTTCAAAAGGACACCCCCAGACAAAGTAGCGACTACCAAAAGGGTCGCTTTTCGCCCTGGATGACGAGACTTCGTTAGCTCTGCCAGCAGAAAGAGCCCTACAACAAAAACAATGTGTCCTAAAAATGCACCTCCATAGAGGGGCACTGCGAGCAAGTTTTTCCATGCCCAACCAAAAATGGCAGTCCAAAAATGATACTTCTCTGAGTCAAGCGGGGGCAGTGGCTCAAAAACAAGAGAAGTCAGAATGCCGGTTACAGGCCAGGCAATAAGGCTGGCAAGTGCCACTCGTGCCGCACTGCTAGAAATAAGTGCCTTGCTCTTGGTCAATTGAATCCCCCTTGGATTGACATTTTTAGAAGTCGGATGGGTCGAGCGGTTGGTGCCCGTCGGCAAGTGCACGTTGAACGGCGCTGCGCACGCTCGGGGCCAGAATGCCGCGGGCGTTGGCGATGCCGGCTTCTTCGAGCAGCCCGATGGCCTGGTTGACCACGAGCGTTGAGAAGGTGGTCGAAACTTCGAACGCCTCTGCATATGCGGCGCGCTGCTGCTCATCGATGACCACCGGCTCGCCACCCATTTCGATAACCAGGGCCTGAGCGATCGGCAGCACCACCTTTGGTGCCGAAACCGCGAAAAAGACCTCGCGCATGCGCTGCAGGTCGAGGCTGGTGCCGCTGAACGACATTGCCGGATGCACGGCCAAAGCAATCGCACCCTGCGCCGATGCCGACCCGAGCACCGAGTGCCCGTGGTGTGGGCTGGTGTGGGCAACGAGTTGTCCGTTGCGCCAAAGGTGAGCTTCGCTGATCGCACCCACGGTGCCCTCAAGTTCATCGTCGGCAACGGCGAGCAGCACGAGTTCGGCACGCGACAGCAGTTCGCGCAACTCGAGCGCATCGAGGCCGGGTAGCGCAGCATCCACTCGGTCGGTGTCTGCGGGTGAAGTGTGGGTGATTCCGATGAGCAAGTGGCCTGCGCCGGCGAGGGCCGAGGCCATGGCGATGCCAGCCGGGGCGGTGCCCACGATGCCTACCGCGAGTCTGGCTTTGGTGCTGTCGATCATGCGGCGGCTCCGTCTGCGTCGCCGGATTCGAGCTTGGCGTCTGGCGGCACCTTGCAGGCACGCTCAACGACTAGGCCACAAACCACCATGGCGATCGAGCCGGCGACGGCCAAAATGGCTCGCCAGAGCAGACCTGTGGTTGGCGACGGTGAGCTGAGCAGTGCGATCAAGACGCCTGCGTGCCATCCGCTGAAAAATGCGCCGGCAATGGCGGTCGATTTGGCGAGAAGTGCAACGCGCACGGCATAAAACGGGTCGACGCGCTTGGGCGCTGGGCTGTTGCTGGCTGAGGCAGGGTCTTTTTTGACCTGCTCTAGTCGAGCTCTAACCGCCTGGCGGTATTTGAAAATCGGCCAGGCGAACACCACGAGCGAAACCGAGATGAACGGCAACACGGCCACGAGCGAGGTTGGCGAAACCGGAATCGGCGCACCAGAGCGAACCAAGAATTCGGCTAGAAAGACGCCGATGATTGAGCTGGCCACCGCATACGAAACGATTGCAGACAGTTTGGTTGGCTTCATCGCACACACCCGATCATGCGACCACCCAAACTTCAGACTCGAGGGTTTTGGCGAGCGCTGCCACCGAACCGTGACCGGGCAGTAACGCGGCCGGGTTCATTAGCGCCCAGGGCACCAGCACGAAAGCTCGTTGATAAGCGCGTGGATGCGGCAACTCGAGCCGCTTGCCCGCTTTGATCAGCGTTCCGTAGGTAATGATATCGATGTCTAAGGTTCGTGAACCCCAGCGCTCGAGCCGCACGCGACCGTGCTCTTGCTCGATTTCTCGAACGCGGTCGAGCAGGTCGCCAGGCTTTAGCGAGGTTTCGACCTCGACCACGCCGTTCAGATAATTCGGGCGGCTTTCATCAACGCCGGCTTCGGTGAGTGCGTGCGATTCGACGAGCGGCGACTTGGCCACAACCTCGATGCCCTCGGTGTTTTTTAGAGCGCGGATGGCCGACTTGATGATCTGCTTACGGTCGCCGAGATTGCCACCCAAAGCCAACACGGCGCGAACTGTGGTCATTAGTCTCGCTTGGCTTTCACAGTTACCGAAACATCTTCGAAGTCGTAGACGATTGGGGCGTTTGGTTTGTGAACCGTGATTTTCGCCTTTCGGATGGTGCCGGTGGCGTCTCCCCCAGCCATGTTCATCACGGTTTCGAGCAATCGCTGGGCAAGGGTTTCGATTAGGTCGAACGATTCGCCCTTGGCATTTTCGACCAACGCCTTAGCGATGTCGGCGTAGCTAACGGTGTGCGAAAGGTCGTCGTTGACGGTTGCCTTGGTGGCATCGAGCCACACCGAGCAGTCGATGTAGAAGTCTTGGCCGTTCTGTCTCTCGAAGTCAAAAACGCCGTGGTAGGCGAAAACACGCAGTCCCTTGAGTGAGATTTTTTGCTGCATGGTTTAGCTCTGTTCTGCGTCTCTGAGTGCGGCAACGACCCTGATTGCGTCGGTTGTTGCAAGAACATTGTGTACCCGAACGCCCCAAATTTTGCGTTGCAACAGCAGTGCGGTGAGCACGGCGGTGGCCAGGTCACGGCGCTCATTGCTCACTTCGGCTGGCTCATCTGGCTCGATGACTCCGGCGATAAAACGCTTACGGCTGGCACCGACCAAAATCGGGTAGCCGAGCTCCTCAAGCTTGTCGAGGCGGGCGACGAGCTTCCAGTTCTGCTGCATGTCTTTGGCAAAGCCAAGACCCGGGTCAATCACGATTTGCGATTGTCTTATGCCGGTCGCGAGCGCAGCATCCACGCGCAGCTTCAACTCGGCGGCAACCTCGGCAGCAACGTCGTCATAGGTGGCGAGGGTGTCCATCTGGTCGCTGAAACCGCGCCAGTGCGAAATGATGATGGTCGCGCCGGGGTCGGCCGCAACCTTGAACATGTCGGGGTCGGCTAAGCCGCCCGAGACGTCGTTGATGATCGATGCGCCGGCAGCCACCGCGAGTCGGGCGGTTTCGGCGTTCATGGTGTCGATCGAAACCTTGGCACCGAGTTCGGCCACGATTGCTTCGATCACCGGCAGCACGCGCGCCTGCTCTTCGGCGAGGGTCACGCGCTTTGCACCCGGGCGGGTTGATTCGCCACCAATGTCGATAATGTCTGCGCCCGCAATCTGCAACACGCGAGCGTGGTCGAGGGCAGCCTCGAGTCGAATAAAGTCACCGCCGTCGCTGAATGAATCTGGAGTGACGTTGAGCACTCCCATTACGAGCGGCTGGTGAAAGTTCAT
>JAURIU010000018.1 GCA_030832605.1 Rhodoluna sp.
CCATCGTTCGTATCGACTCGGTCAACGGCCTAACCATCGAGCAGGCTCAGGCCCGCGTCGAGTTCGGCAAGTTGACCCCGCTCTACCCACAGAGCCGTCTGCGCCTAGAGACCGAATCAAACAAGCTCTCGACTCGTATCATCGACTTGGTTTCGCCAATCGGTAAGGGTCAGCGCGGCCTGATTGTTTCGCCTCCAAAAGCTGGTAAGACCCTGGTTCTTCAGGCAATCGCCAACGCAATCGCAACCAACAACCCTGAGGTTCACCTCATGGTTGTGCTTGTTGACGAGCGTCCAGAAGAAGTTACCGACATGCAGCGCACCGTAAAGGGTGAGGTCATCGCCTCAACCTTCGACCGCCCTGCCGAAGACCACACCACCGTTGCCGAGTTGGCAATCGAGCGCGCCAAGCGCTTGGTTGAGCTAGGTCACGATGTTGTAGTTCTACTCGACTCGATCACCCGTCTGGGTCGCGCCTACAACCTAAGCGCACCTGCCTCGGGCCGTATTCTCTCGGGTGGTGTCGACTCGTCGGCGCTTTACCCACCAAAGCGTTTCTTCGGTGCTGCTCGCAACATCGAAGATGGCGGCTCACTCACCATTCTTGCTACCGCTCTCATTGAGACTGGTTCAAAGATGGACGAAGTTATCTTCGAGGAGTTCAAGGGAACCGGAAACATGGAGCTTCGCCTGTCGCGTTCACTCGCCGACAAGCGCATCTTCCCGGCTGTCGATGTCAACGCTTCGGGTACCCGTCGCGAAGAGATGCTCATGGCTCCAGACGAGACCAAGATCATCTGGAAGCTTCGCCGCGCACTTGCCGGCCTAGAGCAGCAGCAGGCCCTAGAGCTCGTGCTGAACCGTTTGAAAGAAACCTCGAGCAACGTCGAGTTCTTGATGCAGGTTCAGAAGTCGATGCCGGTGCCTTCAGGTTCAGACGGAGAGTAAATGCTTGACTCAGTCCAGCCTCTGCTGGCTGAACACGCGGCTCTTCAAGATCAACTCTCTGACTCCGCGGTTCATGCCAACCCGGCTCTTGCCAAGAAGCTAAACCGACGCTACGCCGAACTTAGCGCAATCGTTGCCGCCTACAACGGTGTCAACGAACTGCGCGATGATCTCGCCGCAGCCAAAGAGTTTGCCAAAGAAGACGAATCGTTTGCAGCAGAAGTGCCAGGTCTCGAAGAGAAGTTGGTTGCTAACACCGAAAAGCTTCGTCGCCTACTAATTCCTCGTGACCCAGATGATGGCCGCGATGTAATCATGGAAATCAAGGCTGGTGAAGGTGGTGCCGAGTCGGCACTGTTCGCCGCCGATCTGCTTCGCATGTACATCCAGTACGCCAACTCAAAGGGTTGGAAGACCGAGATTCTCGACAAAAACGAGAGCGATCTCGGTGGCTACAAGGATGTTCAGCTGGCGATCAAGTCGAACACCACCGACCCCGCTCAGGGCGTTTGGGCTCACCTGAAATACGAGGGTGGCGTGCACCGTGTTCAGCGTGTTCCGGTCACCGAAACTCAGGGACGCATTCACACCTCGGCTGCCGGCGTTCTGATTTTTCCAGAAGTTGACGCACCAGAAGAAGTCGAGATTAGTCAAAACGACCTTCGCATCGATGTCTACCGTTCATCTGGCCCAGGTGGTCAGTCGGTAAACACCACCGACTCTGCCGTTCGCATCACCCACCTTCCAACCGGAATCACCGTTGCGATGCAGAACGAAAAGTCTCAGCTGCAGAACCGCGAAGCTGCCATGCGAGTGCTGCGTGCGCGCATCCTCGCTGCCCAGCAAGAGGCGATCGACGCCGAGCAGAGCGCTGCCCGCAAGTCGCAGGTTCGTTCGGTCGACCGCTCAGAGCGAATTCGCACCTACAACTTTCCCGAAAACCGCATCGCCGATCACCGCACCGGCTACAAGTCGTACAACCTTGACCAGGTCATGGATGGCGCGCTTGAGCCGGTAGTTCAGTCGGCAATCACCGTTGACGAAGAAGCTCGTCTGGCGGCTCTCGGAAACAAGTAACCGATGTCGCTGGCCAGTTTGCTCGACCGTGCCGAAACCGCCTTCACCGAGGCTGGCATCGAAACTCCTCGAGTCGACGCCGAACTTTTAGCCGCGTGGATGCTCGGCATCAGCCGCGGCGAACTGCAAAGTGGTCTGATCACCGACTCGATCGCGTTCGACGAAGCGGAAACCCTGCAGTTTGAAACCCTTGCCGCCCGACGTGCCGCGCGTGAACCGCTGCAGCACTTGACCGGAGTGGCACACTTTCGCAACATCACCCTCGAAGTTGGCAAAGGTGTTTTCGTTCCCCGCCCAGAAACCGAGTGGGTCACCGGCCTCGCCATCGACGCGGTCAAAGCTTGCGCCAACCCAGAGCCGATCGTGTTCGACCTATGTGCCGGTTCAGGAGCCATCGGTCTTGCAATCGCCACCGAGATTCCAAACGCGCAGGTTATTGGCGTCGAAAAATCAGCGGATGCCTTCGGCTACACCAGCCGCAATTACGCAAACCTTGCACCGACCAACGGTCGCGCCATTCTCGCCGATGTTGCCGATACCCCAAACGATCTCGACGGCAAGGTTGACGTTGTGATTAGCAACCCGCCGTACATCCCCGCTCAAATGGTGCCGATCTACCCTGAGGTAGCACTTCACGACCCAGGGCTGGCGCTCTATGGGGGAGAAGACGGGCTTGACGTGGTTCGCGTGGTGGCCGATGTTGCCGCTCGTTTGCTTCACCCGGGCGGAACCCTAATCATTGAGCACGCCGACATGCAGGGCGAAGCGGTTCGCCATTTACTATTAGATAAGGGTTGGACGCAGGTTCGAACCCACCAAGATTTCAACTCGAGAGATCGCTCGGTTTCGGCAATTCGAAGCCACTAGAGACACGAAAGGCAGCCATGGAACGCATTTATGACTGCTCGGTAGACACCGACCTTCTCACCGGCATGAGGCTGGCTAAGGCTTCGCTCGGCCGACACGAACTCGTTGTGCTCCCAACCGACACCGTCTATGGGCTCGGCTGCGACGCATTCTCTGCCAAGGGCGTTGCGGCACTGCTTGCCGCCAAGGGTCGCGGTCGCCAATCGCCACCGCCGGTGCTCATTCCAAACATCGCCACCATGCGTGCGCTCGCCGAAACCGTGCCAGACGCTGCCCTCGCCCTTGCCAACACCTTCTGGCCTGGCGCGCTAACCATGATTCTTCGTTCACAGCCCTCACTCACCTGGGATCTAGGCGAGACCAAAGGCACCGTGGCTCTTCGCATGCCAGATCACAAGATTGCGCTAGCCCTTTTAGAAGAAGTTGGCCCACTGGCGGTGTCTAGCGCTAACCTCACCGGTGAACCGGCCGCGGTCACCTGCGCCCAGGCCGAAGGTTATTTGGGCAAGAGCGTGAAGGTTTACTTGGATGGCGGGCCAAGCCCGAAAGGCGAGGCTTCAACCATCGTTGACCTAACCGACCTTCGCTACGAAACCGATGCCAAAGGCAACCAGGTTGAAGTTGGCAAGATTCGAATCGTGCGCAAGGGTGCCCTTTCGACCGCAAAGATTCGTTCTGTGGTTGGCGACCTTCTCGAGAGCGATGCCAGCTAGGTGCGCGCCTATTTTCTAATGTTTTTGGTCGCCGCCGTGGTGACCTACCTCGCGACCCACGTGGTGCGACGGGTTGCCGCTAAGCGCAACCTGCACCTCGAAATTCGCGAGCGCGATGTGCACAAGGTTCCGACTCCGCGCCTCGGCGGGCTTGCCATGTATGTCGGCTTCATGGTCACCATGCTGGTGGCTTGGCCACTCGGTTGGTTCTCAACCGTATTCGCCAATCCGGGTCAGGTTTTTGCCATCCTGGGTGCCATAACCCTAATGACTGCAGTCGGCGTGCTCGACGACCTGTTCGACCTCGACTGGACACTCAAGTTAGCCGCCCAGTTCATCGTGGCGGGCCTCATCGCCTGGCAGGGTGTGCAAATCGTCTCACTACCAATCTCAGGCCTAACCATCGGCTCGTTCGGCATTAGCCTGATTGCCACCGTGTTTTTGACCGTTCTCATCATGAACGCGGTGAACTTTATCGATGGGCTCGACGGACTAGTTGCCGGAGTGGTCTTCATCGGAACATCCGTGTTCTTCGCCTATAGCTACCTGCTTGCGCAGCAAACCTCACCAACCAACTACTTCAGCCTGGCTGGTCTGATTTCGGCCATCGTGCTTGGCATGTGCGCTGGCTTCTTGCCACACAACTGGCACAAGGCCAAAATCTTCATGGGTGACAGCGGTGCTTATCAACTTGGGCTTCTCATGTCGATCTCAGCCCTTGCCGTCACCGGTCAGGTTGACCCAGGCACGGTAACCCGCAACGACCTGATCCCGGCGCTGATTCCGCTGATCCTGCCGCTGAGCATCCTCGTTTTGCCTCTGCTCGACTTCTCACTCGCCGTGGTGCGCCGCCTTCGCGCCGGCAAGTCGCCGTTTTCTGCAGACCGCAAACACCTGCACCACAGACTGCAAGACTTTGGCCACAGCCACCTCGGCTCGGTTCTGGTTTTCTATTTCTGGACCGCGCTGGTTTCGATTACCTGCCTACTATTTTTCTGGCTGCCGAGCATTCAGGTTCTGCTCTGGTTCTCGCTTGGCCTGCTAGCCACCTGCCTCTATACCTTCTGGCCGGGTATCGCCCGGCGTCAACAAAAGAAAGCTGCCGATGTCTAAGCCAAACTCTCGCCCGACGAACGTCAACGAACTTTTCAAGCAGGTGCTGCTTCAGGGAACCCTGCTAGGTGCGGCCATCGCCACCTTCGGCGTGACCATCGGCTTCATCGTGGCCGGTGAGCCAGGCTCGGCAAGTGCTCTAATCGGTGCCGCCATCGCCATTGTTTTCAACGGGATGACCGCACTCAGCGTTTGGATTGGTGGCAAGTTGCCGCTCGGCGGTTTCTACGGTGTGGTGCTCGGCGGCTGGATTGTCAAAATCGTGCTGTTTATCGTTGTCATCGGTCTACTTCGCGACGTCGAATTCATTCATGGTCCAACGCTGTTCTTCACCCTGGTCGCATCGATTCTCGGTGGCCTAACCATCGATGCTTTGGCCGTTCTTCGAGCCCGTATTCCGACCTTCGACGAGTAAGTTTTTACCCTTTCGAAAGAGGCGGCACAAGCCAAGAAAAAAAGTTACCCAAATCGGCTAACTCTGGCTTTTTTACGGGATTTTTCTGAGATTTATGCTGTTAGACTTTTCGTAATCACCCAGCGAATTTTCGGGTGAACCACACTGTAAATCGCCGCAAGGGTGAACCTTGCCCCGAAACAGGAGTTGCAAGCTGCTTACCAACGCCTTGAGCCTGCTCATTACGGCTTCGTCATCCGAAGAGTCTGACGGCGGCTTTCACGCTCCATCAATCGACGAGTTCTACCCAGAAATCATCGCGTTTGCAGACACCCCATTCGCTCTGAACCGCATCATGCTCATCCGCTTGATTGTCGTTGGCGTTCTTGTCGTGCTCTTCAGCATTCTTGTCAGTCGCTTCAAGAAGGCTCAGGCCACTCAAAACTTCGTTCCAAGCCGCTTTCAGTTGTTGGGCGAGATTGCTCTCAACTTTGTGCGCACCAACATCGCCCACGAACAGCTAGGCAAAAAAGACGGCGACCGCTTCTTGCCGCTTTTGACAACCATTTTCTTCACCGTGCTCGGCATGAACATCACGGGTATCATTCCCGGCTTCAACATCGCCGGAACCTCGGTAATCGGTCTACCAATTGTGCTGGCACTCGCTGCCTACGTCACCTTCATCTATGCGGGTGTTCGCCACCACGGCATTCGCTTCTTCAAGGTTGCAACGATTCCTGCCGGCGTACCGGGCGCATTCTTGCCGCTGGTTTTCATCATCGAGGTACTGTCTACCTTCATTCTTCGCCCGGTGACTCTGGCACTTCGTTTGACCATGAACATGATCGCTGGCCACTTGCTGCTCGTGCTCTGCTTCTCGGCAACTCAGTTCTTCTTCTTCAACTCCGAGGGTGTTTTCAAGCTCTTCGGTGCCGGCACCTTCCTGTTTGGTTTCGCCTTCACTCTCTTCGAGATTTTGGTGGCATTCCTACAGGCCTACGTTTTCACTCTGCTAACCACCGTCTACATTCAGTTGTCGTTGGCAGATGATCACTAAAGAGACTGGCAACCGCCAAGCTCTTACTCCAGAAGGGAAATAAAAAATGGAAAACACACTAATCGTTGCGGATCTAGCCTCACTTGGTTACGGTCTCGCAGCTATCGGCCCTGGTATCGGTGTAGGTCTAGTTGTATCTAAGACCATCGAGTCAATCGCTCGCCAGCCAGAGCTAGCCTCAAAGCTTCAGGTCACCATGTGGCTTGGTATCGCCTTCACCGAAGCCCTTGCGCTTATCGGTCTGGCAACCCCGTTCATTTTCTAATCTCTAAACCAAGTAGAGGATTCACAGCGTGATTACAAACATTCTTCTGGCTGCAGAGGGCGAGACTAAAAACCCGCTCTTGCCAGCAGACTACGACCTAATTTGGTCGTCTGTCGTATTTGTGATCTTGCTCACCTTCTTCTGGTTCCTAGTTCTTCCGAATTTCAAGAAGACCTTGGATGAGCGCACCGAAGCTATCGAAGGGCGCTTGGCTGCTGCCGAACGTGCTCAGGCCGAAGTCGCTGAGAAGACTGCCGAAATTGAGAAAGCTCAAGAAAACTCACGTGCGGAAGCATCTGAGATTCGCGAGCAGGCTCGTGCCGAAGGTGTCGCCATCTTGACTGAACTCAAGGAACTGGCAAACCAGGAGGCCGCTCGAATCACCGCAACCGCCAAGGCTCAGATCGAAGCAGAGCGCCAAGCCGCTCTAGTTTCGCTACGTGCCGAGGTCGGCGCACTGGCCATCGACCTTGCCTCGCAAGTTGTCGGTGCCAGCCTGAAGAACGACAAGGTCGCTACCGGCGTTGTCGACAGCTTCTTGAGCGAACTCGAGTCGAGTGATGTGCCGGCAAAGGCAAAGGGCAAGGCTAAGAAATAATGGCAAGCTCCACCAGACAAGCGTTGGCCGCAGCCAAAGAAGCGATTTCCCCGCTTCTAGGCAAAGCCGACCTTCTATTCGCAGAGGAACTGTTCACCATCGGTGCAGCAATCGCCTCTTCGATTCAGTTGCGCAACCTTCTCTCTGACCCTTCTGGAGAAGAGAAGTCAAAGCAGGGTGCCCTCGCCGCAGTTTTCGGCAAGGCCATCTCTAAAGACGCTTTGACATTTGCCAACAAGTTGTCTGGTTTGCGTTGGTCGAAGGGTTCAGACCTAGTGTCTGCCTTCGAGCAAATGGGTGTCTATGTCGTGGCTTCGATTGCAAGCCGCGACAAGACACTGGCCGAGCTAGAAGACCAACTCTTCGCAGCCCGAAGCGTGGTCGACTCAAGCCAAGACCTACAGCAGGCGCTTTCATCGCGTCAGGCTTCGGTTGAGAGCAAGGTTGAGCTCGTCTCGGCTCTGTTCAAGGGCAAGTTGAGCGCAGCATCCGCCCTGTTGGTGCGTTTTGCGGTTATCGGCTCTCGCCAGCACAAACTGAGCGAGGTTCTAGAGGGCTTCGGCAAGCAGGTTTCTGCAGTTGCCGACCGTCTGGTTGCCACCGTGACCGTCGCTGCACCATTGAGCGCTGCTCAGCAGAAGCGCCTAGAGTCGGCTCTTTCGTCCTCTTACGGAACTGAACTAAACCTAAATGTCGAGATCGACCCAAGCATCCTCGGTGGTGTGAAGGTTCAGGTTTCGGGAGAAATCATCGACGGCAGCGTTGCTGCTCGTCTAAACCAAGCAAAGTTGCAACTCGCCTAGGCGAACTAAGACCAACCGGGTTTCGGCCCAGAAGATGAGGAACGAGATGGCAGATCTAAAAATCAGCCCGAACGAGATTCGTGACGCGCTCAAGGACTTCGTAAAGTCGTATGAGCCAGCAAAGGCCTCGCGCACCGAGGTCGGTCACGTGATTGACGCCGGTGACGGTATCGCCCACGTCGAAGGCCTGCCTAGTGCAATGGCCAACGAGCTGCTCAAGTTTGCCGATGGCACCCTGGGTCTAGCTCTGAACCTCGACGAGCGCGAGATCGGTACCGTTGTTCTCGGTAACTTCGAAGGCATTCAGGAGGGTATGGAGGTTCACCGCACCGGTGAAGTTCTGTCTGTTCCTGTTGGTGACAAGTTCCTCGGTCGCGTGGTTGACCCACTGGGTAACCCAATCGACGGTCTAGGAGACATCAAGGCAGAGGCACGTCGTGCGCTTGAGCTTCAGGCTCCTGGCGTTATGGCCCGCAAGTCTGTTCACGAGCCACTTCAGACCGGTATCAAGGCAATCGACGCCATGATTCCCGTCGGTCGCGGACAGCGTCAGCTAATCATTGGTGACCGTCAGACCGGTAAGACTGCAATCGCCGTTGACACCATCATCAACCAGAAGGCCAACTGGGCCTCGGGCGACCCAAAGAAGCAGGTTCGCTGCATCTATGTAGCAATCGGTCAAAAGGGTTCGACCATCGCAGCTGTAAAGGGTGCTCTTGAAGAGGCCGGCGCAATGGAGTACACCACCATCGTGGCTTCGCCTGCATCAGACCCAGCCGGCTTCAAGTACCTAGCTCCTTACACCGGTTCGGCCATTGGTCAACACTGGATGTACGGTGGCAAGCACGTTCTGATCATCTTCGATGACCTGTCAAAGCAGGCCGAAGCCTACCGTGCGGTATCGCTACTTCTTCGTCGTCCACCAGGCCGCGAGGCTTACCCGGGTGACGTGTTCTACCTTCACTCACGTCTACTTGAGCGTTGCGCCAAGCTAAACGACGAGCTAGGTGGCGGTTCGATGACTGGTCTACCAATCATCGAGACCAAGGCTAACGACGTTTCTGCATACATTCCGACCAACGTGATTTCGATTACCGACGGTCAGATCTTCTTGCAGTCTGACCTCTTCAACTCGAACCAGCGCCCAGCTATCGACGTGGGTATCTCGGTTTCTCGTGTTGGTGGTGCGGCTCAGGTTAAGGGCATCAAGAAGGTTTCGGGAACCCTGAAGCTTGAACTTGCTCAGTACCGTTCGCTAGAAGCCTTCGCAATGTTCGCTAGCGACCTAGATGCAGCTTCACGCCAGCAGCTAGCCCGCGGTGCACGTCTGATGGAGCTTCTAAAGCAGCCACAGTACTCGCCATACCCAGTCGAAGAGCAGACCGTTTCGGTTTGGGCCGGTACCACCGGCAAGCTCGACGAGGTTCCTGTCGAAGACGTGCTTCGCTTCGAGGCCGAGCTACTCGACTTCCTACGTCGCAACACCAAGGTGCTAGACACCATCCGCGAGACCAACGACCTCAAAGATGACACCGTTGCAGAGCTTGAGAAGGCTGTAGCAAAGTTCAAAAAGACCTTCGCAACCAAGGCCGGCACTCCACTGGCTTCATCGGCAGGCGCAGCTGCGCTTGACGAAGAAGAAGTTCAGCAGGAGAAGATCGTCAAGCAGCGTAAGCGCAAGTAACGATCGAATACGAAAGGTAAGTCATGGGAGCGCAACTTCGGGTCTATAGGCAGAAAATCAAGTCTGCCCAGACGACCAAGAAGATCACTCGCGCTATGGAGTTGATCTCGGCGTCACGCATTGCCAAAGCGCAACAGCGTGTAGCTGCGTCGACCCCATACTCGCGAGCAGTAACCCGTGCCGTTTCGGCCGTTGCAACGTTCTCGAACATCGACCACCCGCTAACGACCGAGCCAGAGCTCATTGAGCGCGCTGCCGTGGTTATCTTCACCAGCGACCGTGGTCTTGCCGGTGCATTCTCGTCAAACGTTCTTCGTGAGGCTGAGCAGCTATCTGCTTTGCTTCGCGAGCAGGGCAAAGACGTGGTCTACTACCTGGTTGGTCGCAAGGCTGTTGGTTTCTTCAACTTCCGCCGTCGCACCGCAACCCAGCAGTGGATCGGTGGCACCGACCTTCCGCAGTTTGACACCGCGAAAGAGATTGCCGACGCAGTTGTTGCAGCGTTCAACACTCCAGCAAGCGAGGGTGGCGTAGACGAAATTCACATGGTCTACAACCGCTTCGTTTCGATGATCGCCCAGGTGCCTGAGGTCGTTCGTCTACTTCCACTAGAAGTTGTCGAAGGCGTCGAGGCTCCAAGCGACAGCGAAGTGTTCCCGCTCTACGAGTTCGAGCCAGATGTAAACAAGGTGCTGGATGCCCTGCTTCCGGTTTACATCGAAAGCCGTATCTTCAACGCGATGCTGCAGAGCGCAGCATCCGAGCACGCAGCCCGTCAAAAGGCTATGAAGTCGGCAACCGACAACGCCGACAAGCTAATCAAGAACTACACCCGACTATCGAACCAAGCTCGTCAGTCGGAGATTACCCAGCAGATTTCCGAAATCGTTGGTGGCGCAGATGCACTTGCCACCGTCGAAGAAGATTAAGAGAAAGAAAGAGACATGGCGACCAAGAAGAAGGCTGAAACCTCAGGCGCAACCGGGCGTATCGCTCGCGTCAACGGACCAGTTGTTGACATCGAGTTCCCGCACGATGCCATCCCTGAGATCTACAACGCTCTCACCACTGTCATCGACCTAGGTGGCGAGTTGACCACACTTACCCTTGAGGTTGCACAGCACCTCGGCGACGACCTAGTTCGCGCCATTGCGCTGAAGCCAACCGATGGTTTGGTTCGTGGCGGCTCGGTCAGCGACACCGGTTCACCTATCTCGGTGCCTGTCGGTGACGTCACCAAGGGCAAGGTTTTCAACGTTGTTGGCGAAATCCTCAACGGCAAGCCAGGCGACAAGGTCAAAATCACCGAAAGATGGCCGATTCACCGTCAGCCACCTGCCTTCGACCAGCTTGAGTCGAAGACCCAGATGTTCGAGACCGGTATCAAGTCGATCGACTTGCTAACCCCTTATGTTCTCGGTGGAAAGATTGGTCTGTTCGGTGGTGCCGGTGTTGGTAAGACCGTTCTGATTCAAGAAATGATTTACCGCGTGGCAGAAGACCACGACGGTGTGTCGGTATTCGCCGGCGTTGGAGAACGTACTCGCGAAGGTAACGACTTGTTCTTGGAAATGACCGAGACCGGTGTTATCAATAAGACAGCCTTGGTCTTCGGTCAGATGGATGAGCCACCTGGAACGCGTCTGCGCGTTGCACTTTCAGCGCTAACTATGGCTGAGTACTTCCGCGATGTTCAAAAGCAGGATGTATTGCTCTTCATCGATAACATCTTCCGCTTTACTCAGGCAGGTTCTGAAGTATCAACACTTCTCGGCCGTATGCCATCAGCTGTGGGCTACCAGCCAACACTTGCTGATGAAATGGGTCAGCTTCAGGAGCGTATTACTTCAACACGTGGTCACTCGATTACATCTATGCAGGCAATTTACGTTCCTGCAGATGACATCACCGACCCAGCTCCACACACAACATTCGCCCACTTGGATGCTACGACCGAGCTTTCGCGTGAAATCGCGTCGAAGGGTCTCTACCCTGCGATCGACCCGCTAACCTCTACCTCGCGCATCCTTGACCCTCGCTACATTGCGAAGGACCACTACGAGACCGCAATTCGCGTCAAGGCGATTCTGCAGAAGAACAAAGAGCTTCAAGAAATCATCGCCATCTTGGGTGTTGAGGAGCTTTCTGAAGAAGACAAGGTCACCGTATCGCGTGCCCGTCGCATTCAGCAGTTCTTGTCACAGAACACCTACATGGCCGAGAAGTTCACCGGTGTGAAGGGTTCGACTGTTCCACTGAAAGACACCATCGAGGGCTTCTCAGCCATCGCAAACGGTGACCTTGACCACGTGGCAGAGCAGGCGTTCTTCAACGTCGGTGGCCTTGACATGGTTATGGCTAACTGGGAGCGCATCCAGAAGGAAACCAAGTAACAATGGCAACTCTTCGTGTCGAACTTGTAGCAGCCGACCGCGCTATCTGGGCTGGCGAGGCCAAAATGGTCGTCGCCAAAACCGTAGAGGGCGAGATTGGTCTGCTACCTGGTCACGAGCCGATGCTTGCCATTTTGGCATCTGGTGAGGTTCGCATCACGCTCGAAGACGGAGCCGGCATCAAGGCAAGCGCCGAAGATGGCTTTCTCTCGATCGAGCACGACGTGGTCACCATCGTGGCTCGTCACGCCGAACTGGTCTAAACACAGCTTCAAAAGTGAAAACCCCGTCCGGTTGGGCGGGGTTTTTCTTGTTTTTAGAGTGCTTAGTCTTGCTCGGGGCGACGCTTGGCCGGGGCTTCGCGTCGATTGGCGGCAGGAACCCACTTGACGTCTCCGCCGTGGTTGATGTTCGCGTAGCGGGCAAGCACGAAGAGCAGGTCGCTTAGGCGGTTCAAATACTTCACAGCAAGGATGCTCACTCCACCGTCTTTGTGGCCCTTCTTAGCTGGCTCGGTGCCGTGTTCTTCGATGGCGTGCCATGTGGCGCGCTCGGCACGGCGAACAACCGTGCGTGCAAGGTGCAGCCCGGCGGCAACGCCTGATCCGCCAGGAATGATGAACGAGTCAAGCTTCTCGAGTTTCGAGTTGTAGTAGTCGATCGCTTCTTCTAGCGCGTCGATCCAAGCTGAATCCACGCGCAATGGCTCGTACTCGTAGTGTTCGTTTAGTGGGTTCGAGAGGTCTGCACCAAGGTCGAATAACTCGTTTTGAATCTGTGACAGCAGACCGAGCGTCTTCTCGTCGAACTCGCCGTGTGCCAGTGAAACCGCAACGCCGATAGCGCTGTTTGCTTCATCGACATCGGCATACGCCTCGATGCGAGGGTCGGTTTTGCGCACTCTCGAAAAGTCGCTCAAACCGGTCATACCTTCGTCGCCGGTGCGGGTGTAAATCTTGGTTAGTTTGACCATGTCTCAAGTTTAGGCTTGTAATCATGTTGTTCCTTCTGCCACCCTCCGAGACCAAGCAAATTGGCGGCAAACCGCTGAACATTGGCCAGGTGGCGCTGACCTTCGGGCAACTAAACGACGCTCGCGACCAGGTTTACGCGGCGCTCAAGTCTCTGTGTGAAGGCGACGCGGATGTTGCTGCCAAAATCTTAGGCGTAGGCAAAAAGCAGCTCGACGACCTGCAGGTAAATCTCGAGGTTCAGACATCCCCGATCATGCCGGCACTCGACCGATACACGGGCACTCTCTATGACGGACTGCACGGTAGAGGACTCAAAGGCTCGGCCACGGAGTTTGCCTCTTTGGGTGAGGCCCAGCGAGAGCAAGCCAAAGACAGCCTGTTGATTCAGTCGGCACTTTTCGGTTTGATTCCGGCCATGAACCTGATTCCGAACTATCGCCTCTCGGCCACCACACGATTGCCTGGTTTGTCTCTCAAGGATGTCTGGACCGAAGCCCACGAGCGAGTTTGGCCTCGACTCGAAGATTCGCCATTGATTGATTTGCGTTCAAAGTCTTATGCCGACCTTGCACCCATTCCTGAGTCGGTGCCAAGTTTCTGGGTTGAGGTAGTTGCCGAAGGTGCCGATGGTCAGCGTCGAGCCTTGAACCACTTCAACAAAAAGGCCAAGGGAGAGTTTGTTCGCGCTGTGCTGTCTCTAAAGACACCAGCATCGAGCATCGCCGACCTAAAGCGCGCGGCTAAAACAGTGGGCCTCCGACTCGAGGAGTCGAAGGCCCAGCTGGTTTTGATTACTACTGAGTAGTTACTTGTTTACCTCGGTTTTGCCCAGTGGCTCAATCATGTCGTCTTGTGGCCACACAATTGGCTCCGGCAACTTGATGACACCATCTGCCACCGAAACGTATACCCGCGCGTAGCCCTCATTCTCGGCATAGAGGGCATAGCTCGGAACCGAGAACATCTTGCCGTTGGCGTCATAGATGATTCCTTGAGTCTCGGTTGCCTTGACCACCAGAATCTTCTGGATCTCACCTTCGGCTTGGGAAGTTTCAGCGCCCATGCGAGATGAGATGGTCGAAGCGGTTTGGTACAGTTCAGCGCTGCCAGATGCCATCCAGCGGTAGTCGTTCATGCGCTTCACCGTGTCTTTGGCCGAGATGGTTGACACGTCAGCCACCTTGACTGCATCGACGGCGTAGCCATTCATGCTGCTGATTTTGCCGGTGTTTCCCCAAGCGATGTCCCACGAGAGGCCGGTCGGTTTGCCATCGACCTTGATCGGAGCAAAGGCGTAGAGGCTATCTTCGGCTCGGTTTAGGGTGATGTCAGCAGGAGTAGTTTCAAGACCTAACCCGCTGAAGAGTTCGAGCGCCTGCTCGATTGCTTCTTTGTCAGTCGGCAGGTCGGCTTTCACAGGCGCATTCTCAACGCAGTAGGTCACGTCAGGCATTTCTAAAGATGATTCTTCTTTGACACATTCGCCCATTACCCAGGCGTTACCGTTTGAGTAGCTGAAACTGAGTGCACCGTTGGTGTCGCTGATATAAACATTGACCGCGCCAGACTGCAGGTTGAAATAGGTTACTTTCTCGGTCCCGTTAGGAGTTTCGACTTCATACGTCTCGGTCACGAAGCCTCCGCTAATCTTTAGCACCCGCTTGATCGCTGCAGAGAGCTCTTTGACTGTGGTGTTGTTGACAAATTCGTAAATCGAGCCAGAGCCGATGTCACCGCTTAGGTTTTCACCCGCAACGTAGTCGATTTCGAACGCGGCCGGATAGTAGCTCAAGCCGCCAACCTTGGCATCGGCAGCCTCACCAGTGGCCAAATTGCTTGAGCCCTGTGGAGCGCTAGCGCCCATCTCAAGGGTGAAGGTTGGCTGTGGGTTCAGGGCGCCACCCAGCACGACCGCTGCGACGGCAACCGAGGCTGCTGCACCAGCCAGGCTGAAGCCCGCTAATCTGCGGTTCAGCCTCAAGCGCTCGAGCAAGCTTGGCTTGCCGGTAACCTTGGTGGCGTTTTCTAGGATGCCCTCATCGAGCTTTGGAGCGCGAACGCTCTTGGCGGCTTTTTGCAGCGCTTCGACTGCTTGGTCTGGTTCGAATTTTTCGTTCATGTCAGGTTTATGTTCGCCATTTCGGCAATCTGACAAAAAAATTAGTCGAGTTTTTCGGCAAAGTTTTTGCGCGCGCGCCCAAGTCGTTGGCTGGCCGTGTTTGGCGAGATCTCTAGCGCTACCGCCAACTCATTCACCGAGAGCCCATCGAAGGCACTTAGGGCAAGGATGTTGCGTTCCGCAGGTTTCAGCGCGCCCCAAGCCTGCGCGATCGAAACATTGGCGATTCCTAGCGACTCGGCCGATGGTGCCGATGCGTCGGTGTCGAGAAGTGGCAACCAAGCGCCACGTTTAGTTTCTTTGCGACGGTGGTTGGCGATTACAAAACCGCCGATTCGATAGAGCCAGGCAAGCTCAGAACCTTGAGTGAAGCTGCTTCGCTTGCGCCAAGCAATCTCAAAGATTTCGCTGGCCAAGTCGTCAACCTCGTCAC
>JAURIU010000019.1 GCA_030832605.1 Rhodoluna sp.
CCCAGGGCCACGGTTGAACCCAACTTGGCGCGCCGTGCCACAAAGAGCACCAGAACAGCAACGGTCGCGAGCACGAAGGCCACCGCAAAAGCAATCAGCGGATGCTGCCACCCAAACCATGACAACGCTGCCGTCATGAGAGCCATGAGTTTCACGTCGCCCATACCGAGCGCTCCGAAGTAGTTGGCGACCGCCGCAAGCGCAAACACGGTCACGGCGGTAGTCCACGCGACTGCGAGTTGTTGCCACTGCGCCCCGGCTAACACCGAAAGCACCTGCCCCACCAAAGTAATCGCGAGCCCAGGCAGCACGATTTTATTGGGCAGCCTGCGTTGCCGAATGTCGATAAACGCCAGCGGCAAAGTCATCAGCAACAGATAAACGGGGCCGATCCAGGCGAGGGCAACTTGTGGTTGAAGCATCCACCGAAATTACCCATGCGGCCAAAAACTCGCCGCGGTTATGCACAGCTAGTTGTCGAGCAGGTCGGTAACCATCGCCGCGATGGCCGAACGCTCCGAGCGAGTTAGCGTGACGTGGCCGAACAGTGACTGACCCTTCAGCGCCTCAATGACCGCCGCGATTCCGTCATGGCGACCGACTCGCAAGTTGTCGCGCTGAGCCACGTCGTGAGTTAGAACCACACGAGAGTTTTGCCCGATGCGCGAGAGCACTGTCAACAGCACGTTGCGTTCGAGCGATTGCGCTTCATCCACGATTACAAACGCGTCGTGTAGCGAACGACCGCGGATGTGCGTGAGGGGCAGCACCTCGAGAAGCCCGCGATCGACAACGTGGTCGATTGCCTCTTTCGAAACCAAGGCGCCCAGGGTGTCGAAAATCGCTTGACCCCACGGGTTCATCTTTTCGCTCTCGCTGCCAGGCAGGTAACCGAGCTCTTGGCCACCGACCGCATAAATCGGGCGGAACACCATGATTTTCTTGTGCGCACGACGCTCAAGAACTGCCTCGAGACCGGCACAGAGGGCGAGAGCGGACTTTCCGGTACCGGCACGACCACCGAGCGACACAATGCCAATCTCAGGGTCTAGTAAAAGGTCGATGGCGAGGCGCTGTTCGGCAGAACGGCCGTGCACGCCAAACACCTCACGGTCGCCGCGAACCAACTTGACCTGCTTGTCAGCGGTAACTCGACCCAGTGCGTGCCCGCGTTCGCTGGTGATGACGAGCCCCGTGTTGACCGGGTATTCAGCGACATCCTTGTGCTTCAAAATCTCGGCGTCATAGAGGTCGCTCATCTCGTCGGCGTTGAGAGCCAAGTCGGCAAGCCCGGTCCAGCCAGAGTCGACCGCCATGTTGTTGCGATACTCCTCGGCACGCATACCGAGCGCGGCCACCTTCACACGCATCGGCAGGTCTTGCGAAACGACCGTTACATCGAGCCCTTCATTCGCTAGGTTGAAAGCCACCGCGAGGATGCGCGAATCATTGTCACCGAGCTGAAAGCCAACCGGCAGAACCGACTGGTCGATGTGATTAAGTTCAACGCGCAGGGTGCCGCCCTCGCCGACCTCGATCGGAAAGTCGAGTCGTTCGTGCTGACGGCGCATGTCGTCGAGGTAGCGCAGGGTTTGGCGCGCAAAGAACCCAATCTCTGGGTCGTGACGCTTTTTCTCAAGCTCGTTGATCACGATGATTGGAATGACCACCGACTGCTCTTTGAATCGAAACAGCGCCTTTGGGTCACTGAGCAAAACCGAGGTGTCGAGCACGTAGGTTCGAAGGGCATTTGCCTGCTCTATCGGCGGCTTGGCTGCATCCTTGGGTTTTGTCTTCTGGCCCGTTTCGGCCTTGGTTGACTTTGAACCGGATGCTGCCACTCGTGCCATTCGAGCTCCTAAAGTTTTATAGCTTGGCACGAGACTAAAACTTGAACTACAAGAATTGCGTTCGCGACACGCCCGAATCACTGCACCGTAATGAAGTGTTTACCTCAGGCGCCGAATCGGCGGTGGCGACGAGCGAAAGCGCGCAGGGCACGCAAGAAATCAACGCGCCTAAAGTCAGGCCACAACGCCTCTTCGAAGTAGAACTCAGAGTGGGCGCTTTGCCAGAGCAAAAAGTCGCTGATGCGTTGTTCGCCGGATGTTCGAATCACAAGATCTGGGTCGGGCTGGCCGCCCGTGTACAGGTGCTTCGAAATCAACTCTGGGGTCAGGGCCTCGGCTAACACTTCAAGCGAAGCACCCTTCTTCGCATGCTTCTGAACAATGGCTTTCATAGCATCGGCGATTTCTTTTCGTCCACCGTAGCCAACCGCGAGGTTAATGTGTAACCCCGTCAAGTGTTTGGTTGAGCGCTCGGCATCTTTGAGAGCCGCGATGAGTTTAGGGTCGAGCCCGGTGGCATCGCCAACCCACTTGATGCGCCAGCGACCCTCGGTCGCAAACCGCGTCGCCAGGTCGGCAATAATCTGCAGCAACTCGTCGAGCTCGGCCGACTTGCGACCGGTGAGGTTGTTGGTAGACAAAAGGTAGAGGGTTACGACGTCGATGCCGAGATCGTCGCACCATCCCATGAACTCAAAAATCTTGGCGGCACCAGCTGCATGGCCTTCTCGAGTGGTGGCACCTGGCTTGCGCTCTGCCCAGCGGCGATTTCCGTCGAGAATGACGCCAACATGCTTGGGCAACGCAGCGCCCGAGAGTTGCCGACCTAGTCGACCCTCGTAAACGCGATAGATGAGGTTGCGCACGCTTCAAGGCTACTAACCTTTGAGTATGGATAAATCGCAAAACTTTGAAGAAACCCAGTCGATTTATCTGCCGGTATCAAACGGCTTCACGGCCGACGAGCGACCAACCTGGCGAGGCTGGATTCACACTGGCGTTTTGCCGCTTGTGATTGCCGCCGGTGTATTGCTAATCATTTTTGCCAACGGTGGAGCGGCCGGCAAGGTTGCCGCATCGCTGTTTTTCGCATCCTCGTTCTTGTTATTCGGCAACTCGGCGCTCTATCACCGCTTCAACTGGAGCCCGAGGGTGAAGATGGTGCTCAAGCGCATCGATCACGCCAACATCGTGCTTCTCATCGCCGGCTCATACACGCCTATGGCCATGCTCGCCCTGCCTGCCGAACAGGGTCTGCCACTTCTGATCACGGTATGGGCAACGGCAATTTTCGGTATGGCATTCAGAGTGATCTGGGTTTCGGCTCCGCGTTGGCTCTATGTGCCGATTTACATCGCGATGGGCGCCAGTGCGCTGATTTACGTGGTCGATTTCTACCGAGTCAACGCCTGGATGATGTCGCTGATCGCGATTGGTGGGTTGTTCTACATTCTCGGAGCGGTTGTTTACGGGCTTAAAAAGCCGAACCCGAGCCCGAAACACTTTGGCTTTCACGAGATTTTTCACACCTTCACGGTGATCGCGTTTTTGTGCCACTGGACGGCAGCGCTGCTTATCTGCCTAAACCCACTGGCCGGCAGCCTAGCTGGTTAGTCGGTTTCTTTTGACTGCTGCTCGGCAGCGAGTTTTTCTTGAATTTCAGCGCGGTAGCGCACGCGACGAACGCGGCGAACCATGTCGAGAATCAGCAAGACTGCTGAACCTGCCACGAAGAAAGTCAGCAAGAAACCAACGGTTCCGGGTGAATACCAAGTCTCGGCTGGGTCGACTTCTGGAGTGGGGGTTGCTGCAAGTAGCGCCACAAGATTCTTCATTCCTTAATTATGCGCTCGTGAAGTTACCCTTAAGACGATGAGCAACGAAAAACTGATGCAAGAGCGCTACGGGCGGGCGAGCAAGCCGAGCCGCGGCAGGGTCATTGCCCTCGCATCCGTGTTGTTTGCCGTCTTTATCAGCTGGTCAATCTGGGTGTCATTTTTCTCGCCGCAGAGCGCAAAGCCGACGGTGCAGGGTTACGAGGTTGTCGATGAGTCGAGCACAGTTGTGCGCTTTCGCGTGGTGAAGCCTGCCGAGGCTACTGCCGTGTGCGCCGTAGAGGTGCTCTCGAAGTCTTACGCGGTGGTTGGCTACCGCGAAGTTGTGATTGGCCCCGAAACCAGCGCGGATGCCCTGATTGAAGCAACCGTAAACACCACGTCTCTGGGAGTTACGGGGCTAGTCGAAAAGTGTTCGCTGAAGTAAAATAATGGGGAGCTCGGCAAGCACATCTGCCGGGTCTTTTATTTTCTAAACCCAAAGGTTCTTTCATGTCTGACGCGCAACCAACCTGGTTAACCCAAGAGGCCTACGACCGCCTTGCGAGCGAACTCGAGCAACTTCTAACCGTTGCCCGCGCCGACATTGCCAAGCGCATCCAAGAGGCGCGCGAAGAAGGCGACCTAAAAGAAAACGGCGGCTACCACGCAGCCAAAGATGAGCAGGGAAAGATCGAGGCGCGCATTAACCGCCTTGAGAACATCCTCGCCAGCTCAGTTGTTGGCGATGCACCGGCGACTCACGGAGTTGTTGAGCAGGGAACCGTGATCACCCTCACCCTGAATGGTTCAGAGAACAAGTTTTTGCTCGGTTCGGCCGAAATCGCAGGTGGCACCGACCTGACCGTTTACAGCCCAGAAAGCCCAATCGGTAAGGCCATTTTGGGCCAGAAGATTGGTGACGAAGTTTCTTTTGTTGCCCCAAACGGCCGCACCATCGAGGTCAAGATTTTGGCCGTCGAGCACTTCAACGGCTAGTTTTTAGCGCGTCTAGTTTTTAGCGACTCGCGCTTTCAACCCTGCATCATTTAGAGCTTTTAGCACACGCCGACTGTGTTCGGCACCGGTCGTCTCAACACTCACGCGCAACTCAACCTCGCTGATGTCGAAATCGTCACCGTGACGGGTATGCAGCACCTCAACCACGTTTCCGTGAGCCGATGCGATGGCTTCGGCGGTCTTCACCAGCATGCCTGGGCGGTCTGGCAACATCACCGAAATAGTTACGTAGCGGTCTGAGGCGACGAGTCCGTGGCCAATTACTTTTTGCATGAGAAGCGGGTCGAAATTGCCGCCCGATAGAACAGCGACGGTGCGACCCTTCGGCTTGAATGCGCCGGTCATAAGTGCAGCAACGGTGACGGCTCCAGCAGGCTCGACAACGAGCTTTGAACGCTCCAGCAGGGTGACAATCGCCTTGGCAATGTCGTCGTCTGTGACGGTCACCACCTTGTCGATGTGGGTCTTGATCAGCTCGAACGGAATCTGGCCCGGCTTGGCCACCGCGATGCCGTCGGCGATGGTTGGCTTGGTGGCGATTTGAGTCACTTTGCCCGACTTGATTGACGGCACGTATGAGGCGGCATTGGCCGACTGCACGCCGATGATCTTGATTTTGCGGCCCTGCGCCTGAGCCTTCAGCTTGGCAGCCACGGCTACACCTGCGGCCAACCCTCCGCCGCCGATTGCAACGAGAATGCTGTCGACACCTTCGAGTTGGTCGAGAATCTCGAGGCCTACGGTGCCCTGCCCGAGAACCACGTCGCGGTTGTCGTAAGGCGGAATGAAAATCGCACCCTTTTTGGCGGCGTACTCCTGCGCTGCCTTAAGGGCTTCGGCAAACACCGCTCCCTCGAGCACAACCTCAGCCCCGTAGTTCTGGGTTGCCAAAAACTTAGGCAGCGATGCGCCGATGGGCATGAAGACGGTGGCCTTGATGCCAAGCTTCTTGGCGGCGAGAGCCACGCCCTGAGCGTGGTTACCAGCGGATGCTGCGACGACGCCCTTTTTGCGCTCAGCCGCCGTGAGTTTGCTCATGCGGTGGTAAGCCCCGCGCACCTTGTAGGCTCCGGTGCGCTGCAGGGTTTCGGCCTTTAGCCAAACATCCGCCCCAGTTAGCTTGCTCAAGTAATTGCTGTGCAGCACCGGAGTTTCGATAGCCACCTGAGCCACAATCGCGTGGGCGGCCTCGAACTCGGCAAGAGTAGGCGTCACCACGGGGCTCTGGTTAGGCATTTGTTGCTCCTTTTACATACGCTGGTAAGAGTTTAGTTGCGAAGGGGCCTAATGGCGGTGGAGTTGAGCGCTAGTCAGGCGCGCGTGCTGAGCCTAAGACAGGTCGGTGTTGACTCAGATAGTGACGATTCGGTGATGGCTGTGGTCGACCGCCTGGGGCTGCTGCAGGTTGATTCGGTGAACGTTTTTGAGCGTGCCCACTACATGCCGCTGTTCTCGAGACTCGGAAAATTCGACAAAAGCGAACTCGAGTCGGCCATGGGCGGCTTTCACCCGCAACTCATCGAATACTGGGCTCACGAAGCATCGATTGTGCGAATCGAAAACTGGCCACTCTACCGCTGGCGAATGAATGCCTACCGCGACAAGTACTCGACCAAATGGGGCATGGAAGCCGGCAACAAAAAGCTCGTCGAGCAAATCACCTCGCAGCTTCGTGCCAATGGACCGATGACCACCGGCCGGTTCGAAACCGAAGCGAACGTGCGCAAGGGTTCTTGGTGGGGTTGGAGCGATCTCAAGCAAGCGCTCGAATACATGTTCTTGGTTGGCGACCTGGTGTCTGGCGGCCGCGACTCGTTCAAGCGCCTATACGCGCTGCCCGAGCAGGTGCTTCCGCAGTACATCCTCGATCACACACCCAGCGACGCGGATGCTAAAAAGAAGCTCTTCTTGCAGGCCGCCACCGCAACCGGGGTTGGTACCTACACCGACATCGCCGACTGGCATCGCATGAGCCCAACCACCAACAAAAAGCTCTTTACCGAACTGGTCGAAACTGGTGAACTGCTCGAAGTGCAGGTCGATGGCTGGGATCAGCCGGCCTACGTCAACGCCTCCACCAACCTCGAAGGCCTAGACGCCAAAGCGCCAGGTGCTCGAACCACAATATTGAGCCCGTTTGACCCGGTTTGCTGGAAGCGCGATCGAATCGAGCGGATGTTCGGCTTCGAGTACCGCATCGAGATTTACACCCCCGAACCAAAGCGTCAGTTTGGCTATTACACGCTACCGATTTTGCACAACCGAGACTTGGTGGGCCGAATCGACCTAAAGAGCGATAGGCACGGCCGGCAGCTTTTGGCACAGGCCTCATGGCACGAGCCTAAGTTGAACGATCGCGGAGTTGCGTCGCTTGCCAAGGCTCTGAACAAGCACTTAAGAGAGGTTCAAAGCTGGCAGGGGTTGAACGAAACCGTGGTCATACAGAAGGGCAACCTAGCCGAACTGCTTGGCTAACCGCGCGCCACACTCGTCACGCAAGCGCAAAAGCCTAAAGCTTGTCGCCCATCTGCATGATGCGGGCGATGCGCTTTGGAATCGGTGGGTGGGTCGAAAACATGCGCTCGACCATTCCCGGCTTCGATGGGTCACTGATATACATGTGGGCCATCGACGAGGATGCTCGACGCATTGGCTTGCCATAGGTGCCGAGTTTGTGCAGCGCCCTCGCCAACCCATCGGGGTAACGCGTCGACTCAACTCCGGTTGCGTCGGCTAGGTATTCACGCTGACGTGAAATCGCCGCGCTAACCAGAGGGCCGATTAAAAACGCCACGATGCTTCCCACTAGTCCGACCAACAACAGAATCAAGCCAAGTTGGTTGTTGTTACTGTTGCGGTTGCCGCCGTGATTTGCCCAGAAGGCCATACGAAGTGCGAAGTCGGCCAGGATGCCGATCGCGCTAATCAAACCAAACACGAGCGTAGATACGCGAATGTCGTAGTTTTTGACGTGACCCATCTCGTGTGCCATAACACCTTCGAGTTCTTGGTCATCCATGATGTCGAGCAGCCCTGAGGTTGCAGCAACTACCGCATGCTTTGGGTCTCGACCGGTGGCGAATGCATTGGGTGCTTCATCGGGAATGATGTAAACCTTTGGCATCGGCATTCCCTCGCGAATCGCGAGGTTCTCAACAGTGTTCCAGAGCCTTGGATTATCGGCTTTGGTGATCTGTATTGCACCAGACATCGCAATGGCGATGCTCGAAGCCGCGTAGTACTGAAAAACGGTATACAGCCCAACAAAAATCAGAATCGGAATCACGCTCGAGCCGTTGCCAGAAGCTACTCCCCAGGCATAGGCTAGGCCGCCGAGCAGAGCAACGAACAGGCCAATAATGATGATGGTGTTTCGCTTATTGGCCGCTATCGCCGAATACATCGATGACTAACCGTTCTTCTCTGGTGAATTCGCGCAGAGAGTTTAGAACTTGACCTGAGGTGGCTCTGCGATTGCAGCAGCGTCGGCTACCTCGAAGTATTCACGAGGCTTGAAGCCGAAACCGCCGAAGATAACCTGCGGAAACTGCTTGACCTTGATGTTCAGCTCGCGTGCGCCACCGTTGTAGAAACGACGTGATGCCATGATCTTGTCTTCGGTGTCGCTGAGCTCAGCCTGTAGTGCCAAGAAGTTCTGGTTTGCCTGCAGCTGAGGGTAAGCCTCGGCCACAGCGAACAAGGTCTTGAGTGCGCCCTCAAAACCCGCGTCTGCGGCAGCTGCTGCTGCGGGGCTAGCCATGGCAGCCGGCGATACGGTTGCGGCACGAGCCTTGGTTACGTTCTCGAAAACTTCTTTTTCGTGAGTGGCATAACCCTTCACGGTTTCGATGATGTTTGGAATCAGGTCGGCACGACGCTTGAGCTGAACGGTGATATCGCTCCACGCTTCGTTCACGCGCTCGTTCAAAGTGACTAGGCCGTTGTAGGTGGCCCAGACCCAGAGGCCGAGCAATGCAACAACACCAATAGCGATCCAGATTTCCATGTTTCTCCTCGTCGGCAGACAAACGCTGCGCTTGAGTCAACTTTAGAACGATGGATGTCGCAACCGAGTGTTTTTCAGCATTCACACAGCAACGCCTCAAGCGAACAGTCTGCGCGAGTGACGTTCATGTCAGTTGTTGAATGTAACCCAGCGTTCCACATATGAAAGCTGCCCGTAGGTCCGCACATGCGCCTGATCAGCAACCTGTTGCATTGTTGGTGAGCGAGTGCGAACGATGAAGTGGTACGAATCCTGCTCATCGATTTCGATTTCATAGCCGGCGTAACCATCACGCACCGGCTGAACTAGGGGGATCCCTGAATCGGCAAACCCCCAACCCTTATCTAAGTCAGAAGCAAACAAAACCCCGTCTCTGACTTCATAGGGCAATCTGTAGGCTGAGATTTCCTCCAAGGCCATCGCCAACTCGAATCCTCCGCCCGAAGTAACCACGCTGGTGTAAAAAAGATAGGCAGCGAGTGCAACTCTAAGGTATTGTTCTGGAGTTGCAGAAATCACAGCACAATCGGGGCTGAACCATGTATCCCAATTGAAGAGGGACCAGTTTAGGCGACAGACACCGGGCTTGAAACCGACCAGCCAAGAGTTCCAATCAGCCGTCATAGAGTAGCTGAGCTCGCTCTTATCAACTTCAACACCCCAGGCCCCCCTACCTGAGAGTTTTGACTCGTGGTTGAGCACTTGCACATCTGCATAGCGAGTGAATTCCGGAACATCGTTCAGCATTTTCCCTGCAGTAACAGTAACTGACGAGGCTCCGCCATCTTTGAGTTGGTCAAGTAACTTATTGGCTCGATAAATGCTTGGCTCAAGTAGACCATGCACTTGATTTAGCGTCTCTTGGGGCCACTCGAGGCCTTCTGGCACAAAGTCGTCAAATTTGGAGTCTTCGATGTATTCAACTTCATGGCGAGTTGCCACGCTCACCGGAACGGCCATCGAACCCAATGAAGGCGTGAAACTCAAAGTCAGAGTTAGAAAGAAGGCGCTTACAACGTGCCAGTAATTTGTTTTCATGGTTTTCCCCAATCCCCTCAACGCCCTCAACCCTAGCGCCTACTCTAAGTCAAGCAGTTCGGACAGAGCCTCTTCAAATTCTGTGTGTTCGAACTCAAAACCAGCCGCCAGCAGTTTCGAAGGAACCGACCTGCGGCCAGTCAAGGCAAGCTGAGGGTCCGTTCTAAACAAGATCCAAGAACCCAACGTGATGGCAAATCGCGGCGTCGGAGGTGACCAAGGTCGCCCCAATACTCGACGGAGTGAGCGCATCATGTCGCGATTTGTAGTCGGGTTCGGGCTCGTGACGTTGACGGAACCAGAAATGCCATGGTTGGCAATAATGAAGTCGATAACCCTCAAAAAGTCGGCAATGTGGATCCAAGAGACCCACTGTTGGCCAGACCCGACAGTTCCACCGAGAAAAGCTTTGGTAATCGTGAGAAGACGGTTAAGCGCCGGGGTGTTTTTCTGCAAAACAATTCCAGTGCGCAAAATAACCAGACGCCCTGCTGGTGCGTCGCGAACCGCTGCCTCCCACGCCTTGGCGACTCCAGCCATTTGTCGAGGGCCATCAGCGGCAGGTGCGTCGTCATCCAATACAACTTCTTTACCGTCGCCATAAATAGCCAAAGTACTCATCTGTAGCCACAGCGACGGTGCTCCATAAACTTTAGAAGCCTCGACAAGTGCCAAGGTTGGCTCTACGCGAGAACGCTCAAGCAAGTCGATGTTGCGCTTAGTTGGAACCCGGTCAACGAGTTCACCGGCAAGGTTAATCAGCATCGAGCCGGCCAACTCTCTGGCCCATGCTTGGTCGACGGTTCGACCATCCCAGTGAATTTGATCAAAACCAAGTTCTGCGCGAACCCTGCGGGTCAATAGAACAATCTCGTGACCCTGGTTAGCAAGATGCTTCGCGATTGCGCGACCCACCGAACCCGTGCCGCCAGCAATGACTACTCGCACTGCTCCCCCTAACGGTTTATTGGTGCCCCTTGTGGGACTCGAACCCACACTGTGACGATTTTAAGTCGTCTGCCTCTGCCATTGGGCTAAAGGGGCGAAAAGCGAAAGGGCCCAGATTGCTCTGAGCCCTTCCAAGTCAATGCGTTACTTCTTTGACTTGGCGGCCCAAGTTTCGAACGATAATCGCGGCAACTTGTTCGCGGCGGTCGAAACAATGTCGCGACGTAGCAAGAAGTTGAACACCCAACCGGTGAATACGCGAATCTTGCGCTCCCAGGTTGGAATGGCTAGGCCGTGGTAACCGCGGTGCATGAACCAAGCGAGAAGACCTGTGATGCCGAGCTTCTTGTACTGGAAAACACCGACACCGATGCCTAGACCCGCCACAGCGCCAAGCGGCTTGTGGAAGTAGTCTTTGACACCCTCGCCGCGAAGCGAAGCAACTACGTTCTTGGCAAGCAGCTTGCCCTGGCGAACAGCGTGCTGTGCGTTTGGCACGCAGAAGCCGCCGACACCGAAACCGCTGAGGTCTGGCACGGCCGATACGTCGCCTGCGGTCCAAGCATCCGGCACAATATTGCCTTCTGCATCGACACAACGAAGCGACGGATGCGCAGCCAAACGGCCACGGTCTTCAACATGTAGATCGGTGTTGCGCACGTATGGGTGAGCCATAACACCGGCGGTCCAGACGATTACGTCAGACTCGAAAGATTCGCCGCTCGAAAGCTCGAGCTTTCCGCCAACGGCCGACAGCAACTGGGTGTTCAGGTGAACCTTCGCACCGCGCTGGTCGAGGTTAGCGACAACCCAGTCAGCAGTCTTTGCCGAAACCTCAGGCATGATGCGACCCATCGCCTCGATGAGGTGAAAGTGAACGTCGTCAAAAGTGAGCGTTGGGTAGTAACGCAGCAGGTAACTTGCGAGCGAGCGCATTTCGGCGAAGGCTTCGATTCCGGCGAATCCGCCACCGACAACAACGAAGGTGAGCAGACGGTCGCGCTCGGCACCGGCAGACATGTTGGCAGCCTTGTCGAAGTTAACGAGGATGCGGTTACGCACCTCTGTCGCCTCTTCGATGTTCTTCAGACCGATGGCCTGATCAGCGACACCCGGAATCGGGAAGGTGCGAGAAACCGCACCCGCAGTCACGATGACCTGGTCATACTTAAACTTCTTGCCACCCTTGATGCCCGCATATTCGATGGTTGCGGTCTTCTTCTTGTGTTCGACGGTTAGCACCCTGCCAGCAACGATCTTGGTCTTGCGCAGGTGGCGGCGGTGCGAAACAACTGCGTGGCGTGCCTCGATCGAGCCAGCCACAACCTCAGGCAAGAAAGGCTGATAGGTCATGTATGGCAGTGGGTCGACCAGGGTCACTTCGGCTTCACCGTTGGCAAGATGCTTCTCGAGCTTCCATGCGGTGTAGAAGCCGGCGTAACCGCCGCCGACGATGAGAATCTTAGGCGCGGTGGGTTCAGCTGATTTTGCAGGCATGATGACTAATTTACTACTTTCGTTATATCGATTTGTTCCAGAAAGGTCATTTGGATGCGCTCGACCCTGGGTCGGCACACACGCAACGGGTCGGGCTCCAGCTACAAGCATCCAAGGCTAAATCGCCAATCGGGTTAACGCCCGGTCCGGCGGCAAGCGAATGACCAGCCAGAGCGTGCAGGCATTTGACTCGAACAGGCATTCCACCGGCCGAGATTCCGGCAATTTCTGGAACTTCGCCGGTGCTCTTTTCGAGCTCGGCTCGGTCTGCGAGATAGGCCTCGTGCGCCTTTAGGTAGGCGGCAGCCAGCTCTGACTCGTCGCTCAAGCGCTGCTGAAGTTCGGCCATCAAGCCGCTCGCCTCGAGGGTCGAAAGAGCAGCGGTTGCACCCGGATGCGTTAGGTAATAGGTGGTCGGAAACGGGGTTCCGTCGCCCAAGCGTGGGGCGGTTTGCACAACGGTTGGGTTACCGCAGGCGCAGCGCGCTGCGATGGCGACAATGTCTCTGGCCTGGCGGCCAAGTTGGCTTGAGACCACCTCGATGTCTCGGGCGGTTGCCGTTGAAAGTGGCATTACTTTTTGGCCTCTTTTTCGGGCTGCTCAATGCCGCTGCGCACGACCGTTTCGACCAGTGCGTCGACCCAGTTCGATTTTGCCGAGCGAACCGTGGTGGTGATTTCGCCGTTATTGGTGCGGGCCGCGATCATGGCTCCAACAGTGCCAGAAACATCAGATTCATCAATTCCGGTGGCATCCATCACGAGATACGAAACCTCGCCAGGCATTACGTAATAGAGACGATCGCGAGCCTGCGAGCGAATGTAAACCGGGTCTTCCCAGCGAGTGCGCTCGGCCTTCATTGCCTCGACGTCTGCCTCTGATGCTGCCACCTGAGAGCGGATGTCGGCGAGCTGCTGTTGCTGTTCGATGAGCACCTGAGCCTGAGGCGCAAGCGTGAAAATGCCGAGCACCAAAACGGTGGCGAGAGTGATGGTTCGAACATCGAGGCCGATGCCGCGTTTCATTTCGCGTGGCGCAGATGCCGAAGGCATCCGTGTTGATTTCACTCGAGCCTTAGCGGGCTTTAGTGGTTTCATCAGCGGATGCCTTCGTTATCGCGTTATGCGGATTTATGCCTTGTAGCGAGGAAAAGCGTCGCGGCCGGCGTAAACCGCGCGGTCCATCAGCTCTTCTTCGATGCGTAGAAGTTGATTGTATTTTGCAACTCGCTCAGAACGCGCAGGCGCTCCGGTCTTAATTTGACCGGCGTTGGTGGCAACGGCTAGGTCTGCGATGAAGGTGTCTTCGGTCTCACCCGAACGGTGCGAAATGATGGCCTTCATGCCGTGGCTCTGGGCCAGGGCAACCGCGTCGCGGGTTTCGGTCAGGGTTCCGATCTGGTTCACCTTCACGAGAATGGCGTTACCGGCCTTCTCGTCGATGCCCTTCTGCAGGCGGGCAGGGTTGGTTACATAAAGGTCGTCGCCAACGAGCTGAACCTTTTCGCCCAGTAGCGCGGTCATCTTGGTCCAACCAGCCCAGTCATCTTCGGCCAGTGGGTCTTCGATCGAAACCAATGGGTACTTAGCAACAAGGCCGGCGTAGTACTCGATCATTTCGTCGGTGCTGCGTTCTTGGCCTTCGAAAGTGTACTTGCCAGTTTCTTCTGAGTAAAACTCGGTAGCGGCCACGTCGAGTGCAAGAGCGATGTCTTTACCCAACTCGTAACCAGCCTTGGCAACGGCCTCGGCGATTAGGTCTAGTGCAGCAGCGTTGGTTGGAAGCTCGGGAGCGAAGCCACCCTCGTCACCCAAACCGGTCGAAAGACCGCGCGAGTGAAGCAGCGACTTTAGGTTGTGGTAAACCTCAACGCCCCAGCGAAGCGCTTCGGTGAAGGTCTCGGCACCTAGTGGCACGATCATGAATTCTTGGATGTCGACACCGGTGTCAGCGTGAGCGCCACCGTTGATGATGTTCATCAGTGGAACAGGGAGGGTTACACCCTCGTTCTGACCGAGGTATTCGTAAAGCTGAAGTTCTTCAGAATCGGCAGCGGCACGAGCGGTGGCTAGCGAAACACCCAAAATGGCGTTCGCGCCGATGCGCTCTTTGTTTGGGGTGCCGTCAAGTTCGATTAGGGCTGCATCAACTGCGCGCTGGTCGCGTGAGTCAAGGCCGGCTAGTTTTTCGTCGACTTCGTCAAGCACTGCGGTAACGGCGTTTAGAACACCCTTGCCCAGGTAGCGCTTCTTGTCGCCGTCGCGGCTCTCGTGAGCTTCGAAGGCTCCGGTCGATGCGCCTGATGGAACAGCTGCACGGCCGAATGCGTCGTCGGTGAGCAAAACCTCAACCTCGATGGTTGGGTTTCCACGGCTGTCTAGAATTTCGCGCGCGCCGATGGCTTCAATGATTGACAAGGTTTTCTCCTATGTGGATTGCAGATTTTGTGGCGCGAGATTTCGCGCGAAAACGTCGTTGTATGGCTCTAAGTCTAGATGAAACCATTGCGCCAGAGGGTGAACCAAGCCACGCCAAGCCCGAGCGCGATGTAGAAAACTCGCTTTAGCCAAGCCTTGTTCTGGCGATGTACCCACCAAGCGGCGACAAAAATCAGTGGTCCCATTAAAAACAGCGGGCTGAGCGCCCAAGCCGACGCGAAATCCCCTTGGATGAGCGCCTCGCAAGCCCTCGTCGCGCCACAGCCCGGGCACAAATAGCCGGTTGCCATGCGCACCGGGCAGTGCAACTGCAGTTCTTTGGGCCACACGGT
>JAURIU010000001.1 GCA_030832605.1 Rhodoluna sp.
CGAGATTCAACTCACGGATGCTCTGGCCAAGGCCGCACGCGAGAAACTCGCCGGTGGCGTGGTTGGCGTTGTGTTCCGTGGTGAGCGCTATGACGCTGGTGACAAGCTCGAGTTTTTGAAGGCTACCGTGTTGTTGGCAACCAAGCGCGATGACCTCGGCCCTGGCCTGATGGCTTGGCTGAAAGACTTTGTAACAAAGTCGAACTAGATTCTTAGTTTTCGACTAGCTGTTTCAGAACTGGCGCGTAACGCCCTTGCACGCGCTGCCAAAACTCCGGCCCACAATCGCCCAGTAATTGCTTGGCAGTGTCTTTGAGCATGTCGTCATACTGGCTGTCGCCGTTGCCAACAAATGGCAGGTGAAGTTGCAAATCGATGCTGGCAACACGCAATTGAAATTCGAGCATGTTCTTGCCATTCGCTTGGCCAGCATCAATGGCGCTGATCAGCACTTTGCGGGTCTTCTGAAGCGACTGCATGCGGTCTCGCAAGTTCTCAAACTCGCCCAAGCGCTGCGTGATCGACTTGTTGTCGCCGGTTCGAACGCGCCAGAAATAACCCGCTCGATTCAGTACATAGAACCTCTCTGCGGCGCAAAACGCTCGAGCCATTGGAGCCATGTCTTCGTACAAGACACCCTCAGGAAAACGAAGGTCGTGCTTTTTCCAGAAATCCCAGCGGAACAAGCGATTCCAGGCGGTTACATCTCGAATGGCCAGAGGGTCCTTCAAGAATGTTGTGGCGCGTGATCCTTGATTTGAGTAAAACTGTCGGGCATCGGCACGCCAACGAAACGAAAGACCTCGCATGCGCTTGGCTGGGCTAACTACGAAATCTACTTTGTTGGCCTCGGCGGCACGAACATAGCGCCAGATTGCACCGAGCGGAAGCGCATCATCGGAATCAAGAAACAGCAAGTAATCGGTTTGCCCGATGCGATCGAAGCCCGTGTTTCTGGCAGCTCCCAAACCCCCGTTGGTCTTTTGCAAAACACGAATCTTCATGATCTCGTCAAAACTTGCAGCCAGTTCAAACGACCCGTCGCTCGAACCGTCGTCTATGACGATCACCTCAAGATTTGGATACCTTTGAGCCCGCACGCTGTGCAGACACAACGGAAAAAACTCACGCACGTTGTATACCGGAACGACGATGGTGACTTTAGGTGGATTTTGTGACCGCTTTGGGCCCAGCGCTGCAACAGCTTTGAATGAAACAAGCAAAACTACATCGGCAAATCTCGCTGCCCAAGGCTTGCTGAGGGCCCTAAACAGTCGCCAAGAAACGCCTCGCCGAAGGCGCGCGGCTATGAGGCTTAGTTCTTTTGGCAGTTTCAAGGTCACACTGCAAAACTAGCAAACAACATGAGATCGAGATCTAGCCGCGTTTGCCGATTTGGATCGATCGAATGCTAAGCGCTGCTGAAACGACAATCGAGGCAACGATGACGAACAGCGAGGTGGTTGTGTCGATTTCTGGCACCGGAAGCCCTTGGCCGCCATTTACAAATGGCAACTGGTTCTCGTGCATCGCATGCAACACCAACTTCACGCCAATAAACCCGAGGATGAACGCGATTCCGTACTTGAGGTACTGCAGTTTGTCTACCAGAGCGCCAAGCAAGAAGTAAAGCTGGCGAAGACCCATTAGGGCAAATACGTTCGCGGTGAACACGATGAACGGGTCGACGGTGATGCCGAAAATGGCCGGGATCGAGTCGAACGCAAACATCACGTCGGTTGCGGCTATGGCCACGAAAACGACCAAGATTGGCGTGAACATTTTCTTGCCGTTTTCGACGGTGCGCAGTTTTGCGCCATCGTAGTCTTTTGAAACCTGGATGCGCTTACGAAGCCAAACAATCAGCTTCGATTCCGACTCCTCGTCGTCTTCGGAACTTCTAAAGGCCTGGTGCCAAGCGGTGTAGATGAGGAATGCGCCAAAGATATAGAAGATGGCGCTGAACGATTCGATTAGAGCCACACCGACCAAAATGAATGCGCCGCGGAGAATCAGCGAAAGCACCACTCCGACCATCAGCACTTCTTGCTGATATTTACGTGGAACGGCAAATCGGTTCATCAGGATTAAGAAAACGAAAAGATTGTCGAGGCTCAGGCTGTATTCGGTGAGCCATCCGGCATAAAACTCGTTTGCGCGTGTCGCCCCGAAAAGCGACCAAATGATTCCGCCGAAGATTACGGCGAGTAGCGCGTAGAAACTAACCCAGAGGGTCGACTCTCGGTTGCTGGGAATGTGCGGTCTGCTGTAAATGAGCAGCAGATCGGCAATGATCAAGACGGCCAAGACGGCCATGCTCACAATTTCAAAGAGCTCGTAGTTGGGGTTCATCGGCTCAAGTCTAGGGTGGCGTTGACCTGCGCCGCTAAAGTTATAAGCAAAGTTCGACAAATAGGTGAAAATGACCGCGAAAAAGACTTCGGCCAAGCTGTCAGATGGCCGCGACCTTTTCTACTTCGATGATGCCGGCTCGCAACTGCCTCTAGAACGCAAGACCGATGCCCGAAACTTGGATGCGCGCCCAGCCGTTGCCGAGATGCGTCTCGATGCACTCTCTGGCGACTGGATCTCGGTGGCCGCAAGCCGTCACGGACGCGCATTTCTGCCGCCAGCATCCGAGTGCCCACTGTGCCCGAGCACTGAAAACTTTTTAAGTGAAGTTCCAGACCGTTTCGATGTTGCCGTTTTTGAAAATAAGAACCCTTCGTTCGGGCCCGACTTGGCCGCGATTGACGACAAAAACTACTGGGTCGAGCCAAAACTGCCGCTGGGTCTGACCAAACCATCAATCGGTCGCTGCGAGGTTGTGGTTTTCTCGCCAGAGCACGAAGGCTCGCTGGCTAGCCAGAGTGAAACTCGAATTCGCACCATTCTCGACGCACTTGCCGACCGCACCGACGCAATCATGCGCATGCCGGGTGTACGCACCGTTTTCCCTTTTGAGAATCGTGGGCAAGAGATCGGTGTAACCCTGCACCACCCGCACGGACAGATTTATGCCTATCCTTACGTAACGCCAACCCAAGAAAAGGTTTTCGCCTCGATCGCGCGTCACGGCAAAAACCTATTTCAAGACATCCTCGAGTTTGAACAGGGCTCAGAACGCGAACTGATTCGCGGCGAACACTTCACGGCTTTCGTGCCGTTTGCTGCTCGCTGGCCGATCGAGGTGACGATTCTGCCCCACCGCCACGTGCAAAACCTGACCGAACTTAGCCAGGACGAGCTCGCCGAACTCACTTCGGTTTACTCACGCGTACTGCGCGGCGTCGATACCATGTACGACACTCCGACGCCCTACGTGGCTGGTTGGCACCAAGCGCCGAACTTCGACGGTGGCGAGAATTTCAGGCTTCAGTTCAAACTAACTTCGCCAAGACGGGCAGCCGACAAATTGAAATTCTTGGCAGGTTCCGAGTCGGCCATGGGGGCTTTCATTGCTGACTTTCCACCAGAGACAACTGCCGGCAGATTGCGCGAGGTTATCTAGTGCTGGGTTTGGCCAAGCAGACCGCCGAAAAGTTCGAGGCCAAATTTGGCTTCGAACCAACGGGCGTTTGGTCGGCCCCAGGGCGCGTAAACATCATCGGCGAACACACCGACTACAACGAGGGTTTCGTGCTTCCGATCGCGATTAACCGAGCAACCTACGCGGCCATCGCACTGCGCGAAGACAACGTGGCGCACGTTGCGTCGACATTCACCGATGAAGTTATCGAACTCAACATCAATCAGCTTGACGAGGCGACGGGCTGGGCTGCCTACCCGCTCGGTGTCGCGCACATTTTGCGCGCATCCAAGGGTTTCGACCTTTTTATTGACTCGGATGTGCCGGTTGGTGCCGGGCTTTCGTCATCGGCAGCCATTGAGTGCGCCGTTGCCCTCGGTCTCGACGAATTGTTGGGCTTGGGTAACGATCGCCGTGCCCTGGCACGCATCGGGCAGCGAGCCGAAAACGAGGTGGTTGGCGCTCCCACCGGCATCATGGACCAATCGGCTTCGCTGCTTGGCAAAGTAGACCACGCAGTGTTTCTCGACTGTCAGTCGCTCGCCGTCGAAAACGTCGAGCTGGGCTTCGCGGCTGCTGGGCTCGAACTTGTGGTTATCGACACCCGTGTGGCTCACCGGCTGAACGATGGCGGGTATGCCACCAGGCGCGCGGCTTGCGAGGCAGCATCCGCTGCATTCAAAGTGCCCAGCCTGCGTCATCTCACCGTGAAAGACCTCGAGGATGGTCGTGAGTTGGTCGATGGCGTGACCTACCGTCGCGCGCATCACGTGGTGACCGAAAACGATCGAGTGCTGGAGTTTGTGGCCGCGCTGAAACTCGGCGACTTCGCCCGCTGCGGCGCACTAATGGTTCAGTCGCACGCATCGATGCGCGACGATTTTGAAATCAGTGTCGACGAACTAGACACCGCAGTCGAAACTTCGATGAGACACGGTGCGTTAGGCGCTCGGATGACCGGCGGCGGCTTCGGCGGAGCAGCCATCGCTCTCTGCCCCATCGAAAAAATCAGTGACCTGACCAATTCGGTGTATGCAGAGTTCGAGTTGCTCGGTTATGCCAGGCCGGAGATTTTTACAGTGAACGCGGCCGACGGGGCAAGCCGCCTAATCTGATTTACTCGACCCTCTAGGCAAACGGGTCTGGAGTCATCACGTATTTGGTTTCTAGGTATTCGTTGATACCTTCGAAACCACCTTCGCGACCCAATCCAGACTGCTTTACGCCACCGAAAGGTGCCGCGGCGTTAGAAACCAAACCGGTGTTCAACCCGGTCATACCGGTGTCGAGCGACTCGATGAGTCTGAGCCCGCGCTTTAGGTCTTGCGTGAACGCATAAGAAACCAAGCCGTACTCGGTGTCGTTCGCCAGCGCTACGGCCTCGTCTTCGGTCTTGAAGCTCACGATTGGCGCAATCGGGCCAAAGATTTCTTCGCGCAAAATGGCGGCATCTGGCTTGACTCCGACCAGCACGGTTGGCTTGAAGAAGTAACCCGCACCCTCACCAGACTCCCCACCAACAACAATCGAGCCACCTTCTTGAACGGTGGTGTCGACCAAACGCTGCATATTTTCGCGAGCGCTCTCGTTGATTACCGGCCCGCAAGTGGTCTCGGCATCGACACCGCGCCCAAGTTTCAGCGCGCCCATCTTCTCGGCCAGGCGGTTACCAAACTCTTCGGCAACCGACTCTTGAACAATAAAGCGGTTGGCTGCGGTGCAAGCCTGGCCGATGTTGCGCATCTTGGCGAGCATCGCGCCAGTTACCGCGGCGTCTAGGTCAGCATCCTCGAAAACTACAAATGGCGCGTTTCCGCCAAGCTCCATCGAAGTGCGCAAAACCTGCTGAGCGGACTGCTCGAGCAGCTTTCGGCCAACTTGGGTTGAACCGGTGAAGGTGATTTTTCGAAGCCTTGGGTCGGCAATGATCGGGGCCGATACTTTTGCCGAAGAGCTGGTGGTAATCACGTTGATGACACCGGCAGGCAGGCCGGCTTCTTCGAGTGTTTTCACAAACAGCAAGGTCGTGAGCGGGGTCAGCTCTGCTGGCTTGACCACCATCGTGCATCCGGCTGCAATCGCAGGGCCAATTTTACGAGTGGCCATGGCGAGTGGAAAGTTCCACGGGGTGATGGCAAACGCTGGGCCAACTGGGCGCTGTGCTACGAGCATGCGTCCTGTGCCTTCGGGCGAGGTTCCGTAACGACCTGTGATTCGCACGGCTTCTTCGCTGAACCAGCGCAAAAACTCGTTGCCGTAGGTGACTTCACCGCGAGCCTCGGCGATCGGCTTTCCCATTTCGAGGCTAATCAGGGTGGCAAATTCTTCGCTTCGCTCGCGAACAAGCTCAAAGGTGCGGCGAAGCAACTCGGCGCGCTCACGAGGAGGCACCTTTGCCCACGTTGCCTGTGTTTCATAAGCTGCAGACAGTGCAGCTAACCCGTCAGAGGCGTCAGCATTAGCGATTTCGAGCAAAATCTTGCCAGTGGCCGGGTCTTCAACCGAGATCGGCTTCTCACCGTGACCCTGAACCCACTTGCCGCCGATGTAAAGGCCGGTCGGAACCTTGGCCAGAAGATCGGTTTCGTTTAGCGCCATTGCTTTTCCTTGCACTCGTTCGGATGCTAACAGTCTGCCACAGTCGGGCTAAATGGTGGCAACCACGTTGCAGCCAGCGTCGACCATCGTGTCGATGGCCTGTTCTGAACTGGCGGCGGCGACTCCGGCGGTGAGTGCCGTGATTACAGTCACTTCACGACCACTCGCCTTGGCGTCTAGGGCTGAGGCGAGCACACAGTAGTCGGTGGCAATGCCGACCAAGGTCACCTCAGAAATCGACCGCTCTTCGAGAAGTTCGACTAGGGGCTGACCGTCGCGAGTAACTCCTTCAAAAATCGAGTACGACGGCCTCCCCTGCCCCTTTTCGATGTGGACATCGATAAAGCTCGTGTCTAGGTTTGGGTGGTACTCAGCACCTACCGAGCCGGCCACGCAGTGCGCCGGCCACGAGTTCACAAAATCGGGTTCGGCAGGGGCAAGGGCAAAGTGGCCACCGTTGTCACCATCGGCCGAGTGCCAGTCGCGTGATGCAATAACCACATCGAAGCCGTCAGCGTGTTCGTTCAAAAAGGCGGTGATGTTCGAGGCACAGGCCGCTCCCCCGGCAACCGCAAGCGAGCCACCTTCGCAAAAGTCGTTTTGAACATCCACGATGAAAAGCGCATTAGCCATCTTTTTGCCTAGTCTCTGCTCGCTTGAAGGATTCGAACTATTCGTTCGAGAGCTGGTCGCCACATCGGTAGAACCCGGTGACCAGATTGTCGATGGCCTGCTTGGCGTTGTCCTTCACCGGGCCAAGAGCGTAAACGGCGAACAGCAGGTTGGTGCCGTCTTTAGCCGAGATGATTCCAGCCAGGGTGTAGCCGTTGTTGATCCAACCGGTTTTTGCTCGAACCTTGCCCGTGGCATCTGCGTTGTCACCCTTAAAGCGGCTAGCTAGCGAGCCGGTTTCGCCCGCACTTGGCAAACCTTCGTTGATGATCTCGAAGTCACCCCAACCATCGAGCACCATTTGCATTAGCTGGGCGACGAATGTTGGTGAAACGGCATTGAGCGACGACAGCCCCGAGCCGTCTTTGATGACCAGTGAGCTGGTGTCGAGGTTGGTGCTCGCCAAGGCCTTCTTAAAGGCGATGCCGATTGAGGCAAATGAGGCGTCGTAACCCTGGTTCAGCGCTACCAATCGAGCCAGATACTCGGCCTCGGTGTTGTCTGACTTTTGCAACATGTGTCGAATCCACTTGTCTATGGTTTGCGACGAAACCTTGGCGATTTCTTCTGCGCCTGCTGGCAGTTCACCCTCGACAACTCTTGCGCCTGTGGCGATGGTGCCCAGTGCTTTCTTGAACTTCGCGCCTGCGTTGGCAACCGGCTTAGTTGAGCGCGGTGATGTTTCTTGTGAAGGCATCTTGCGGTCACCATCTACCTGAAGCGCGGTTACCTCGCTCATGTAGCCCTGGGTTTGCTCGCTTCTGGCCCAAGACGATTCCCACTTGGATGCTGCGCCGCCGCCAGCGAAGAGCGTCGAGTCGAGCACAATGTCGGTCACGTTGACACCGTTGGCAACGGCCCACTCGTTGACTTTAAGGGCAAGCGTGCTGAGCTTTGGAGCGTTGGCATAGACCGACTGCTGGCCGGCCGGTAGAGCCGAAAGTGTTGGGTCGCCAGCGCCAACGAGAATGACGGTGCCCGGGTTTTCAGGGTCGGCGTAAACCTTTGTTTCAACCACGAAGTTTGGGCCGAGGGTCTGCAGTGCGGCCGCAGCGGTAAGCACCTTCATGACCGAGGCGGTTGCTGCCGGCACGGTCGCGTTGCGGTCGAACAAAACTTCTTTTGTGCCAGCTTTCAGCACCACGGCCGAGAGATTGCCCAATTCTGGCACAGTGGCGAGCTCGGCGACCGAACAGGTTCTCGCATTGCTCGCCGAAGCGCTAGGGGTCGCGCTCTGCGACGTCGAAGCCGACGGCGTGTTTGTCGGGTTGGCTACCGAAGATCCAAACGAGGATGCAGCCATGAGCAAAATCAGCGCAAGCAAACCGCTGCCAGAACCAATTGCCACTTGCTTGAAGTAGGCAAAACGTGGCTTGTTCTCGGTCAATGTCGCTCCTCGATTAGGCATACCGCTGGGCTATAAATCACTCGGATGAATGCAAGCAAAGCCCCTACAACTGATTTTAGTCGCGCTGGCTGAGCGTAGGCTTGAGTTATGAAGTTCACACAACGTCTTATCGTGGCCGCGGTGGCAATTGCTTTGGGTTTCGGCCTAAACCTAGTGCCAGCATCCGTGGCTTTTGCCCACTCTGACTTGCAAAGCACCTCTCCGCTAGCCGGCGAAACCGTAGAAGCCGGTCGCATCGATGTGACTCTGAAGTTCAACGAAGAAATACTCACGGGCGAAGGTTCTGGCGCTGTCATTTCGGTGACTGGGCCATTCGAAGGTGAGTCAATCGAGCACTCCGATGGTTGTGTAGACGCTATCAGGGGTTCACTCGTGGTTGAAGGTGTCTCGCTCGACCAGGCCGGCACCTATGAGGTCAACTGGCGCGTGGTTTCGGCCGACGGTCACCCGATCGAGGGTATTTATGATTTCACCGTGGTGAACACCACTGGTTATGAAGCAGCCGGCGTTGGCATTTGCGAAAACTCGCTGCTGGGTGAGCCAAAGACCACTTCTGAGAACACCGGCGGTTTGCCGTCATCGGTGCCAATCACACCTGAAGAGGGTTTGATCGGTGGTTTGGTTGTCATCACGCTGATGGCTATCGGAGGCGCGTTCTTGCTGCGCAAGCAGGAAAGCCGAATCACCGATGCATCTGAGCGAGAGAAAGCTAAGTACCGCGGGGAGCTTTAGCCGTTAGGTCGAACGAGCTTGTCGACGTCACCCAAAATGGCTTCAAACTCGGCCTCGCTCATGAGAGCAAGTTCTTGCACTACCTGGCGCACGGTCTTGTCTTCGGCCTGAGCCTTCTGAGCCACCGCGGTGGCATTTTCATAACCCAGCATCGGTGAAAGAGCAGTAACCAAACCAATCGACCGTTCAACGTCGCGACGCAACTTGGGCACGTTTGCAGTGATGTCTTTGACACACAGATCGGCAAGAACAAAGCAGGCTTGTCGCAGCTGCGTGATGCCCATCATCAGTGCGCGACACATGATCGGCTCGAAGGCGTTCAGCTGCAGCTGACCGGCCTCGGCGGCCATGGTGACGGTGATGTCGTAGCCGATCATCGCGAAGGCAACCTGGTTGACCACCTCGGGAATCACCGGGTTGACCTTGCCTGGCATGATCGATGAACCGGCCTGGCGCGCAGGCAGGTTGATCTCACCAAAACCAGCTCGAGGACCACTCGATAGCAGGCGCAGGTCGTTCGAAGTCTTGCTGAGCTTCACGGCAACGCGCTTGAGCACACCCGAAACCATCACAAAAACGCCAGCGTCTTGGGTTGCCTCGACCATGTCTTCGGCGACCACGATAGGAATGCCGGTCAGTTTCGATAGATTCTGGCAGGCCAGCGCCGAATAACCTTTTGGAGCATTGAGCTGGGTGCCAATCGCGGTGCCGCCAATGTTGATTTCACAAAGAAGCGGAATCACGTCACGAAGACGGTCTTCGTCTTCCATGGTCATTCTGGCGAAGGTGGCAAACTCCATACCGAGAGTCATCGGCACGGCATCTTGCAGTTGGGTGCGGCCCATTTTGATGATGTCTTTAAACTCTTCAGCCTTGCCACCGAAGGCACCACGCAAATGAGCCATGGCGGTGATCAGTTCGCGCAACTCAAGAATCAGCGCAACCTTGAGCGCGGTTGGGTAAACGTCGTTGGTCGATTGCGACATGTTCACGTGGTTGAGCGGGTGGCAGTGCACGTAGTCGCCCTTTTCGTGACCCATCAACTCGAGAGCTCGGTTGGCGATCACCTCGTTGGCGTTCATGTTGGTGCTGGTGCCCGCCCCGCCCTGAATGGCATCGACGATGAACTGAGAATCGAATTTGCCCTCTGCCACTTCGCCACAAGCTGCCACAATGGCGTCACGGATGCTCGGCTCGAGCTCGCCTACCGCAAAGTTTGCCTCGGCCGCCGCTTGCTTAACCAACGCAAGCGCACGGATCAGGCTTCGGTAGTGACCGATGGGCACCCCGGAGATTGGAAAGTTTTCGGCCGCTCGAGCGGTGTGAACGCCCCAGTAGGCGTGGCTCGGCACTTCAAAATCGCCGAGTAGGTCATGTTCTAGCCTCATTGCTGACATGTCTTCAGTCTGGCACGAAAAACGTTTGTAGCCAAACGACACGGGCAGGTGAGTTCGTTTATTCGACCAGAAGACCCCAGCAGAAAAAAGTGCCCGGCCATTTCGACCGGGCACTTTTTCTTTTGGAAGGTTCTTTACGACAGGATGTCTGCTGCCAAGTCGCGCTTGTTCTTGGTTGCTGCAGCAACGACAAGACCAATAACAGCGGCGATGAATGGCGAGAGTACTAGCGCCCAACCCATTGGCGAGAGCATCCATGCCGATTCTGGCAAGGTTGGGTCTACACCCTCCGCGGCAAGGTTGCCGAGCAGGTTGAAGCGGCTCATCAACAGGTAGAGGCCGGCTGCAAGACCAACTGCCGAAAGCAGTGGAGCAATCGTCGACTTCCACACGTTGAATGTGCCGTCTTTGCGAAGGTAAACCATGATCGCAATGCTGACCAAGACTTCGACAAACATGATTGCAACCGCAGTGATCGCGCTCATCCAGGTGAAGAGGTTTCCGATACCGTCAAGGCCTGCGGCAGCGAAGCTAATCATGATGACCAGAGCAAGAACCGAGGTCAAGATGACACCGTTCTTAGGTGCACCGCTGCTGTTGGTGTTAGCGAAAGACGCTGGAAGAATTCCACCGCGACCCATTGCGAAGAAGTAGCGAGAGATAGCGTTCTGGAATGCCAAGATACCGGCGAAGCAGCTGGTTAGAACTAGGTAGCCCATGATGGTTGACATCCAGGTACCACCTAGTGAAACGTCGGCCATGTTCTGAAGAACTCCGGCAGGGTTGGTGAGACCAATCGCAGGGTCAAGACCGCCAAACTCGGCGATGTAGCCGTAGAGACCTTCGTTAGGGAAGCCCTCCGGAGCGTTTGGGTTGCTGTAACTCGCCATCGCGGTTGACATTGCCAACGAAACTACAGCGAACAGACCGGTGATTAGACCAATCGCCCAGAAGGTTGCCTTAGCAACCGAGCGCTTAGGGTCTTTCGACTCTTCGCCGTAGATTGCGGTTGCTTCGAAACCAATGAACGAAGCAAACGCGAAAGCGATCGCGATACCAGCAGTGCCAGTTACGCCACCCGCCAAGATAGCGTCTGGCGAGAAGGCCGCAACGAAATCGATCGATCCGGCGTTCTGAACCAAGATTGCGAGGGCCGTAATGACCAAGACGAGAACCTCGAGAATCATGAGAACACCGAGCACCTTAGAGCCGATGTCAACGCTGAATAGCGACAACAAGGTTGCCACGGCCCAGGCAACTAGGGCCCAGCCGTACCAGGGCAGGCCTGGAACCATCAATGCCATAACGCCGCCAAAGAAGCCATAGATGGCTAGCTGAATGGTTACGTAACCGACAATCGAAGCAAAGGCAGAAGCCACACCGGCGTTGCGACCAAGACCGCGACCGACGTAAGCAAAGAATGCTCCGGTGTTAGTTACCTTTTGGCTCATAGCCGAGTAACCAACTGCAAAGAGAGCTAGAAGTAGACCTACAGCAAGATAGGTTCCGGATGCACCAGCACCGTTACCCAGGAACATGGCAACAGGCACAGCTCCTGTCATTCCAAGAAGCGGGGCGGCAGCTGCCACAACAAAGAACACGATGCCGGCTGTGCCGAGTTTGCCTTTGCTGAGTGAAGTGCCGGATGAGTTATCTGACATAAGAGATTTTCTCCTCATTGAGTTTAAAAATCGTTAGGGGCTAAACGATTAAGGTAAGCGTGGCGGAGTCACTCCGCTCGGTCAAGTTCATTCGGGCGCTAATGAACATACTTTTCCGAATCGTTATAAAGGCGTTTTGGCTAATTTTGTTCGGGCACAAACGATTGGTTAGGCTTTTGGCATGAGCGAACTCAACGGATTCATCGCACCACTAACCCCAACCGGTAAATCAGCACTGGTGCCGAACATGCCCTGGTATTACTCGGGCACGTTGCTGACCGTCGAATACCTCACCGACGTTGAGAATGTGCGCGCAATCTTGCCAGCCGACCTTGAGCTCGCAGACGAGCATCCTGGTGCAGTTGCCATCATTTGGGCCGACTGGCAGTCATGCAGCGAGGGCGGTGCAGAGCTGCTCGACCCGGTGAGATCGCAGTACCTCGAGGCGTTCGTTGTGGTTCGCTGCAAAAAGGACGGCGTCACTTATTCGCGCTGCGTAGCTATCTGGGTAACCAAAGATTTCGCGATTGCTCGCGGCTGGTTTCAGGGCTACCCAAAGAAGCTCGGCTCGGTTCACGTAACCCGAATTTTCAACCATGGCAAGGCTAGCCCCCGCTTGGCCCCCGGCGCAAAACTCGGCGCTACCCTCTCGGCTTATGACCACCGACTCGCATCGGCAGTGGTTACCTTGCGCGAACCGGCCGACAACAACGGTTTTGTCAATGGCCACAAAATGCTGCACAGCCGCTGGATGCCATCGATCACCCCGGGTGCGGGCAACTCACTCGACCAGTTGATTTCGATGGGCGGGGTTGACGCAGACCTGGGCGAGGCGTGGATGGGCGATGCAGAGCTAACCCTTGGCGACAGTCGGTGGGATGAGCTCGGTTCGATCTTGCCCGTCAAAGAAATTCTCGGCGGCTACTACCGCGAGGTAGGCGTGACCTTCAACGGTGGCGTGCTAATCGAAGACCGTTCAAACCCGACCGTTTAGTCGCGCGTTTAGTCGCGTTTTAGTAAACCTCGAAGTACTCGTCGATCTCCCATTGGGTGACATCTCGGGTTGCCACCGTAACTGCCGCTTCGTAGCGCTCAATCTCGTCGCGCTTCATCACCAAAAACACATTGATGAGTTCTGGTGCGATGTAGTGGGTGAGGTTCTTGTTCGCCTCTAGCGCGTCTAGAGCTTCGGTGAAGGTTAGCGGCAAAACGGGAGCCGACTCATCTTCATAAGTCATACCCTCCGATGCCTCTGGGCAAGGCAGGTCGCGCTTGATTCCGTCGAGAGCAGCAGCGAGGATGCCGGCAATCAGTAGGTACGGGTTGGCCGCTCCATCACCGACCCGAACCTCGAGGCGAGTTCCGGCTCCACGCTCTGGTGGCACGCGAGTCATGGTGCTGCGGTTGTCATAGCCCCAGTTGGCTCGGTATGGAGCCAAGGTGTCTGGGCCGAGTCGCTTGAACGCGTTGACCGTTGGGTTGGTAAACGCGGTGAGCGCGTGAGCATTGGCTGTGACTCCAGCAATCATTTGCAGGGCAACCTTAGATAGGTTTCCGGCACCGTCGTGCATCTGGTTTTCACCGGCGAGGTCGGTGACCGAGAAGTGTAGGTGGAAGCCGCTGCCACCCTCGTCGCTCCATGGCTTGCCGAGGAAGGTTGCGTGACGCCCACGTCGAGCTGCGACATCCTTGATCGCCGCCTTGAATTTGAAGGTTCGGTCGGCTGCGTCGAGAGCTTCAGAGTGGTAGAGGTTGATTTCATACTGCGATGGGCTGAACTCGGCGTTGCCGGCAAAAACGCCGATTTGCATCTGGTCAAGCATGCGCATTAGGTGCAAGAAGTCGCCGTTCGGGTCGGTCATCGCGCCGGTTGTGTAAACAAGACCGGTCTTCTCGTGAGTGCGGCGGTATCCGCCATCTTCGGTGTGGTCAGCAAGGTAAAACTCAAGTTCTGGACCGACCACGGGCTTGAGGCCAACTGCGTGGTATTCGGCGATTACCTGCTTGAGCACCGAGCGCGGCGACATTAGGTTTACCGAGCCGTCTGGGTTGTAGGCGTCGGCGATTGCAAAAGCCACGCCTGGCTCCCAGGGAAGGTCGGTGATTGTGTCTGGCTCTAAACGACTGACCAGATCCTGCAATCCATCGCTAGCGATGTTGTTTGCCTCGAGCACATCCCCACGGGTGTTGGTTACCCAAACTCCCTGGCAGAAGGCAGGGCCGTTGTGTGCGCCCTTGTCTAGCTGGCTAACCAGCAGGTCCTTCGAGCGAGTCACGCCGATAACATCTGAATAAATCAGACGCAGCACATCTACTCCGCGGGCCTTGAGTGATTCTCTGAGGGCGACAAGGTCGATGGTCATTGCAACTCCTTTGTAACAACTTGGCTCATAACAACAATCGTTAGGGCTCAAACGAAATAATAACCCTATGGTGTTGTTTCACACTTCGATGTTTTGCGAATCGTTATAAGAGGTTATGAATGAAGGTTCTGTTTGTACAGCACGACCACGTGAGCCCAACCGGGCCGGTCGGTGAGCGCTTTCGCGAGCGCGGTTTCGAAACGCAAGAAATTCTTGTAGTTCCAGAAGACCAGTTCGGCGAACCAAACGTGACCTTCAGATTTCCCGACCTAAACGACTACGACGTGATCGTGCCACTCGGTGCACCTTGGGGCGCTTGGGATGACGCCTGTATCGGCAACTGGCTAACCCCAGAGATCGAGTGGATACGCGCTGCGGTCAGCAGTGGCAAACCGGTGCTGGGCATCTGTTTTGGTGGTCAGCTCATTGCCAGAGCCATGGGCGGTTCTGTCGCACCGGCACCTAAGGGTGAAATCGGCTGGACCAACATTTGGAGCGAGCGACCCAACCTCATTTCAAACGGGCCGTGGTTTCAGTTTCACTATGACCGCTGGCAGCTGCCGCGTGGCGCGGTTGAAATCGCTCGCAACCCGGTTGCCTCACAGGCTTTCTTGATCAACAACTCGCTGGCCGTGCAGTTTCACCCCGAACTCAACGCCGCCGGCCTCAAGGGCTGGCTCGACTGGGGCGGCGACAAAAAGGTGCTCGAAGACGGTCAAGACCCGATCGTGATGATGCGCCAAACCGAGGCAGAAGAAGCGGATGCTCGCGCACGAACCTTCGCGCTGGTCGACGCGTTTCTCGACCAGGTGTCAGGGCTTTAGCGCAGGTTCACCTTTACCGGCATGCGCTTGATGCCGTGCACGAAGTTACTGCGTAGGTAGTCGATCTCGCCGTCGACTTCAACCGAGTCGACGCGCTGAATCAGGTCTTCGAACATGATCTTGAGCTCGATGCGGGCAAGAGCGTTTCCGAGACACATGTGAGGGCCACCACGACCGAACGTCATGTGTTCGTTCGGGTTGCGCGTGACATCCATGCGGTTAGGGTTTTCAAAAATGGTCTCGTCGCGGTTGCCCGAAGCGAACCAAGGAACAACCTTCTGACCGGTCTTGATCTGAACGCCGTTTAGCTCGACGTCTTTGGTCGCGGTGCGTCTGAAGTGGTAGACCGGGCTCGCGAAACGCAAGAATTCTTCGACGGCCCACTCGATCTTGTCTGGGTTTTCTTGCAAGAAGCGCAGCTGGTCTGGGTTCTGAATCAGATTGTTCATGGTGTGGCTGATGGTGTGGCGGGTGGTTTCGTTACCGGCTACAACAAGCAGCAAGAAATTGGTGTGAAAATCGCGATCGGTTAGCGGCACGCCATCTGAAGGCATGGTGTTTACCAGGCGTGAGATAAGGTCGGTGCCGTCTTTGCCCTTGCGCTCGCGAGCAAGCGCGTCGCCATATTCGAAAACCTCGAGGGCGGCCGGCGACTTGAACGGAACGAGGCGATACTTTTCGCTCTCGGGGTCGTTGATCAGAACATCCGCGTGTTCTGGGTCGTCGAAGCCGATCATGCGGTTACCCCAGTCGATCAGCTGGCCGGCGTCTTCTTGAGGCACGTCGAGCAGACGAACCAGAACGTTGATCGGAAAGTCTGAGGCGACTTCTTCGACGAAGTCGAACGAGCCCTTGGCGAAAGCGTTGTCGAGGGTGGTGGCGGTGAGACCGCGAAGGAACGTTGCGTAGCGAGCCACGGCCTGCGGGGTGAACTCCCCCTGTAGCAGGCGGCGCAGAGCGCGGTGACGCGAACCATCGGTCTCGAGCAGTGAGCGACGAGCTTCTTCTTGCTCAGCATCCACCTCTTCAAGGTTCGTGAAGCGCTCAGAGGTGAAGGTCTCTGGGTCGCGCAGCACCTTGACGATGTCGTGATAGCGAGTGACCGAGTAGAAGCCGGAGTTTGGGGCTTCTTCTTCGTTCCAGTGAATCGGGCTGTTCTTTCGAAGGTCTTCAAAAACCTTCCACGGCGCACCGCCTTCGAAAAGGTCAAGATCGGCAAGTGAAACGCTCGACATTGAGTTCACGTCTGACTCCTAAAAGATTGTTTGGATACAAATCATTTTTAGATTAGTGACATCTTGAGGTGTTTCTAGTCAAAAAACGAAAATGTTATTCATTCGGGACTAAATGATTAGAAAATTGTGGTTTAGTTCAGTTGAAAGAGAAAGCGCTGGGAACCATGGCTGGATTGCACACACTTGCCGAAACAGAACGTCAGGTAGAGGCCAGGCTGGTTCACAAGAACATCGACTTCGGTGCGATGGCAGTGGTGTCAAACCTGTTTCGAGCTGCCACAGCAGTTCGCAACCACCTCGAGCGCTCGGTGCTAGCTAAAGAAAACCTCTCGTGGACTGCTTTCGTTGTGCTTTGGGTCACCTGGATCTGGGAGCCAATCGAAACTCGTCAGATTGCCGTCGAGGGCGGTTTTTCAAAGGCAACTCTGACCGGCGTGTTAGGAACCCTAGAAGGACGCGGCCTGGTCACTAGAGAAAAAAGCAAAGACGACGGCCGACTCGTGATTGTCAAGATGACTCCGGAGGGGCGCAAACTCATGGATCGCCTGTTTCCCGAATTCAACACCGAAGAAAAATTTGTGGTTGAAACCCTTGGCGAATCGGCCGAGCGTCAAACCGCCGACCACCTGCGCGAAATTACCCGGCACCTAGAGGGCTAAATTGGCGGCGCGTTTTTCGCCTGCTCGACAAACTTTGCAAACAAACCGGCCTGCTGAGCGTTGTCGGCAGCGTTGTCTTCTGGGTGCCATTGAACCGCATAGGCCCAAGCACCGTTGTCGATAGCCATAGCCTCGACGTGGCCCTCAGCGGCGCGAGCGATAACGCGAAGACCTTCGCCTAGCCTGTCTATGGCCTGGTGGTGGTAGCACGACGATTCGAGAACACTTGAGTCAACGCCAAGGCGTTCGGCATCAGCAGCCAAGTGAAGTTGGTGCACAACGTGGCGGTGATCGTTTTGCATGTGCTGAACCAGCGTGCCGCCAAAGGCAACGTTGACCAATTGAAAACCGCGGCAGATCGCTAGAAACGGAACCTTGTTTTCGATGGCCCACTTGGTGAGGCTCAGGTCTGAGGAATCTTGCAGCGGGTCAATGCCGTAAAGCTCGTCACTCTCGGGTGTCTGCCCATAAAGCTCAGGGTTCAAGTCGCCACCACCGGGCATTAGCACAGCCGAGAATCCACGAAGGCGCGTTGACCAATCGGTGTCGGACGTTGGCAATAAAGTGATGGGCTCTCCGCCAGCGTTCCAGACCGATTCAACCAGGGCGCGAGCGCTAACAACGGCCCTCGAACGAGTAGCGGTAGACCCATCGGCAAAGCGGCCGAGGATGGCGATTCTTGGTCTATTCAAGGCAGTCACCGCTAACTCCAAATCGTTATAAAAAATCACTCGCCAGACTATCTGAATCTGGTGTTCTAAAGAGAAGTATGCCCTAGTCTAAATCATTAGCATCCGAACGAAATTGAAGTTACGCTTGATTTCAAGACGAACAAACGAGGGAGTTTCTCAGTGACCTTTATTGAGGTGGCCGGGACCAAGGTAGATACACGCCACTACATTGGCGGTCAGCGCGTTGCCAGCGCTGAAACATTCACCAACACCTCCCCCGTTGACGGAAGCTTTCTGGGCGAAATTGCTCGCGGTGGTCAGACCGAAGTCGACCTGGCCGTTGCTGCCGCCAATAAGGCATTCAAAGGTTGGGTGGCTCTTGGGCCTCTCGGGCGTGGCGAACTGCTCATGAAACTCGCCGACCTAGTCGAAGCAAACATTGAAACCCTTGCTCAACTCGAAACCATGGACAACGGCTCGTTGCTGCGTTCACACCGACGCGGAGTAATGCCGCGCGTGGCCATGAACATTCGCTTCTTTGCCGACTGGGCGATCAACCACCTAGCCCACGAAAAGTTTGAAACTCGCGGCCACACCAACAATATTTCTTGGGACCCATCGGGTGTTTGCGCCCTGATTACCCCATGGAACGCACCTCTGATGCTCGCTACCTGGAAGATCGGCCCAGCGCTAGCCGCCGGCGACACCGTGGTGCTCAAGCCAGCCGAGTGGACCCCGCTGAGTGCATCATTCTTCGCCGACCTCACCAAGCAGGCGGGCATTCCAGATGGCGTCTTCAACGTGGTTCAGGGTTATGGCCGCGAAGCCGGCGCTGCGCTGGTTGCCCACACCGACATCGCCCGAATCTCGTTCACCGGCTCGGTTCCTACCGCCAAGGTGATTGCCAAGGCCGCTGCCGACAACCTAACCCCGCTTTCGTTCGAGCTAGGCGGCAAGAGTCCGCTGTTGGTTTTCGAGGATGCTGACCTTGACCTTGCCGCCGAACTAGCCGTCGAGCAATACGACAACGCCGGTCAGGTTTGTCTGAGTGGAACCCGGATTTTGGTTCACGAGTCGGTAGCGTCAGGCTTTGCCGAGAAGTTCCGCGAGCGCGCATCCAAGCTCAAACAGGGCGACCCACGTGACGAGACGACCGACATCGGCCCACAGATTCACCAGGTGCACTTCGACCGAATCAAGGGTTTTGTCGACCGCGCCAAGGCCGAGGGGCAGACCATCTTGATGGGTGGCGTGCCAAACGACGAACTGGGCGGCCTGTTCTTTAGACCGACCCTGATTCAGCCAAGCGCTGGTGCCGAGATCGTGACACAGGAGGTCTTTGGCCCGGTGCTCTGCATGCAAACTTTCAGCTCGGATGAACAGGCTCTCGAAATGGCGAACGGAACGGAGTTCGGTCTGGCCGCAGTGGTTGTGTCGGGCATCCGTGAACATGCCGACAAGATCACCAAAGAGTTGGTTGCCGGCACGATTTGGGTCAACTGCTTCTTCGTTCGCGACCTGCGCGCACCATTCGGCGGCTCACGCAAGTCGGGAATCGGCCGCGAAGGTGGCACCTGGTCATTCGATTTTTATGCAGACGTAAAAAACACCGTAGTTTCACCGAATGGATGGAAGGAATAGCGATGGGTGAAGTAGTAGGCGCCGCAATTCTGGCGCACGTGCCAACGATCATGCTGCCTGAGGCAGTTCGATATGACCTCAACGGGGGCAAAGAGATCAGCCTCGTTCCAGGTCTCAAGCGACTTCGCAAAGAGATTTTCGAAACCCTCGACTATGACACCGTCGTGGTGCTCGACAGCCACTGGGCTACCACGGTTGAGTTTGTGGTCACCTCACACGCCGAGCGCTCTGGCTTATTCACCAGCGAAGAGCTCCCCCGTGGCATGAGCCAGATTCCTTACTTCTTCAAGGGCAACCCTGAACTCGCCAACAGCATGACCAAGTACGACGAAAAGAACGGCACCTGGATCACCCCGATCAGCGACCCGCACCTGCCGATTTTCTATGCCACCGTGAACCTTTGGCACTACCTCGGTCGCGGCCTCGACGACAAGAAGTGGGTTTCACTCTCGGTTTGCCAGACCGCTACGGCAGAAGACTTCAAGCGTGCCGGTCGCGCGCTGGGCGAGGCTATTCGCGACAGCGACAGCAAGGTGCTGCTACTCGGTTCGGGCGCGCTATCGCACACGTTCCACAAGCTGCGCGACCTGCGCAAGCACGAGGCCAGCGACCCGATTCACATCTACACCCCTGAGGCCTACGAGTATGACAAGAAGGTCATCGAATGGTTCGAGCAAGGTGACCACAAGGCCGTGCTCGACGACTTCGACACCTTCAAAAAGTACAAGCCAGAGGCTGGTTTCTACCACTACCTAGCCATGGCTGGAGCGCTGGGCGAAGAAGACAACAAGTCGGTCGGTCGCCTCTACAGCGAATATGAAAACTCCATTGGCACCGGTCAGGTGCACATCTGGTTCGACAAGCCTGAGGGCGGGTTCCCACGACCGAAAGACCTGGTGCTATCTCGTGACTGAAATTAGACGCATTCTGCTAGATGGCTACCCGATTCAGGTAGTTCGAGATGGCGAAGAGCTGGTTGCCCCTGATGGCCGCCGCATCGCGATCGAAGAGGCAACCCACCTCGCGCCATCCGAGCCGACCAAGATCATCGCCGTGCACTTGAACTACGACTCGCGCACTCAAGAGTTCATGACCAAGTTGCCGCCAGCGCCGACCTATTTTCACAAGCCGATCACCGCGCTGAACACCCACAAGGGTGCCGTGGTGCGCCCGGCTGGCTGCAAGTGGCTAAACTACGAGGGTGAAATCGTAATCATCATCGGCAAGACCTGTCGCAACATTTCGCCAGCAGAGGCCGGCGAATACATCGCGGGCTACTCGGTGGGCAACGACTATGGCCTGCACGACTTCAGAGACACCGATGCTGGTTCGATGCTTCGCGTAAAGGGCAGCGACACCCTGGCCCCGGTTGGCCCCGGCATGGTGACCGACTGGGATTTCAGAAACAAGATGATTCGCACCTATGTCAACGGCGAGGTCAAGCAAGAAGACAACACCGACAACATGGAGTGGGACATGCACTACCTGGTGGCCGACATTGCTCGCACCATCACGCTGGTGCCAGGCGACATGCTGTTCTCGGGCACCCCGGCGTTCAGCCGCCCGGTTCAGCCTGGCGACGTTGTCGAGGTTGAGGTCGAGGGTCTCGGGCGTTTGACCAACCACATTGTCGAAGGCCCTACACCGATTCGCACGGATGTCGGTGCCCAGCCGACCGAGAGCGAAGAAGTCGTATCAACCGCACTCGGTGGCGACTGGGAGTTCAGAGGAATTCGCACCCCATCTAAAGACCTTTACCCATCTACCGTGGAGGAAAAATAATGACAATCAAAATCGATGTAGACATGGCAAAGTGCCAGCACTACGGTCAGTGTGTCTTTGAAGCACCAAATATCTTCCGTCTAAACAATGACGACAAACTGGAATACACAGCCGTTGCAGATGATTCAGAACGCGCCAACGTTGAGGCTGCTGTTGATGTCTGCCCGATGCAGGCCATTCGCATCGTCGAATAACCTCGACGACTTTTAGTTAGGCAAACGTGACGAAGCCGGTAGTTATTGTCGGTGCATCCATGGGCGGTCTGCGAGCCGCCGAGGCACTGCGCCGATTCGGCTACCTTGGCCCGATCACAGCCATCGGCGACGAGCCTTACGCCCCATACAACCGTCCTCCGCTGTCTAAAGACGTGCTGAAGGGCGAGGTGAGTCACGAGGCGGTGGCATTCCCTCAGCGACCAGCAACCGCCGATGTCAACTGGGTGCTCGGCACGCGAGTTGCGAGCGCGGATGTCGCAAACAGCACGGTCACCGACGATACGGGGCTTGTGCATCCGTTCAGCGCTTTGATTGTGGCCACCGGACTGCGCCCAAAGCGCCTGCAGGTACCCAATGGTGGTCTCGCCGGCCGTCACGCGGTACGCACGCTCGACGACGCCATCGCGTTGCGTGCAGAGCTCGTGCCAGGCGCAAATGTTGTGATTCTCGGGGCTGGCTTCATTGGCTGCGAGGTTGCTGCAACGGCGACACTGCTCGGATGCTCGGTTACCGTCGTCGCACCTGGCAGCCACCCCATCAATCGGCCGCTCGGCCGCACTTTGGCTGCTGAAATCAAGCGTCGCCACGAAGCCGAAGGTGTGAAGTTTCGAATGAAGAGTACCGTGGTTGACCTCATCGGCGAAGACCGCGTGAGCGGCGTAATTCTTGATTCGGGCGAGGTGCTGCCCTGCGATGTTTTTCTCGAAGCGATTGGCTCACACGCCAACACCGAGTGGCTTGAGGGCAACGCGCTCGATCTAACTGACGGGGTGCTTACCGACGGCGCACTTCGAGCCGTGACCACCGGGGGCGGAAGCGTGGAAAACGTATTCGTAGTTGGCGACGTCGCGAGATTTGCCAACCCGATCTTCGACGACGTGCCTCGCCGCGTAGAACACTGGAACATCCCGACCGACAGCGCCAAGCGCGTAGGTCAGGTGCTGGCTGCCCAACTTGCCGGCGAAAACACCGCTACCCTACTGTCCGAACCATTCGCGCCGATTCCATCGTTCTGGAGCGACCAGTATGACATTCACCTGCTTGCCTTTGGGCTGCTCGGTCTGGCCGATGAAATCAAGCTGCTTCACGGCGAGATTAAGGGCGATTGCGTCTTTGGGTACTACCGAGAGTCCAAGATGGTTGGCGTTGCCGGAATCGGCATGCGCAGCACCGTTCAGGGCTATCGTTCGGAATTCAAGTTGGAGGGCTAAATGCAAAACGGCGAGTTTGACCTAGACGTAACGTTTGATGAGGGCGACCCGGATTTGTCGGGTTACAGCGAGCAAAGCATCCGTGCCGAAATTGAAAAACTACCGGATGCGCTGAAGCCAGTTGCGCAAGGCATTTTGCTCGACAAGCGCACCATGTCAGACGTGTCGCAAGCACTCGGGCTTCGCCAAGCAGAACTCGTGAACCGTCTGCACCGTGCCAAGTCGGCCATCGCCGAAGCTCTGGGCAAACGCTAAAAATTGCTACTGAACGCGGCTGAACGTCTCTAGTTTGTCTTTTGGCCCGGCCACGATTAGGCACTCGCCTTCGCCGATGACAGTGTCTGGAGTAGCCGGCATGTAGTTCACGTCACCAACGGCCGTGGCAACCACAATCACGCCGTATTCGGCTCGAATGGCTAGCTCGGTGAGGGACTTTCCAACAAACGAAGGTGCCGCGATGGTCTTAGCCATGGCAAAGCCTTCATCAATCTCGATGTAGTCGAGCTGATCACCGCCAACCGAGTGGGCGATGCGCTTTCCCATGTCTTTCTCGGGAAAAATAACGTGGTCAACGCCAAGCTGGGTCAGAATTCGACCGTGCGAGTCGCTCATGGCTTTCGCCCAAATTTCAGCAACACCGATTTCTTTAAGCATCGATACGGTAAGGATGCTCGCCTCGAGGTCAACTCCGATGGCAACCACTACGCGCTCAAAGGTGTCGACGCCTAGTTCACGCATGGCGTCGGCGCTGGTGCTGTCCGCGGTTACGGTGCGGGTCAGCAGCGGTGCGTATTGCTGCACGTGGTCGCTGTCGAGATCGATTCCGAGAACTTCGTGACCGAGGGCCTGCAATTCAAGGGCGAGTGCCGAGCCAAAACGACCCAGGCCGATTACCGCAACCGGCGTCTCGATGCGCTCTGGGCCCATAGTTCTCAAACGTTTAGCCAATTAGTGGCCTCTCTTTCGGATATTCGAAGTGCACTTTAGTTTGTCTTACAGCAAGGGCGGTGGCAACTACCACGAGACCGAGGCGACCACCAAACATTAGAGCCATAAGAATGAATTGCCCAAATACAGGCATCTGTGGCGTGATACCGGTGCTCAAACCGACGGTACCGAAGGCTGAAACCACCTCAAAAAAGATTTGGTCCGTGGTGAAATCTGTCGTGATGCTGATCAAGATTGTCGCGGTGATGACCGCAAGGGAGGCAAGCGAAATGATGGTTAGGGCTTGACGCTGAATCGAGCGTGGCAGGCGACGACTACCCACGTTGACGGCCGTCTCGCCTCGAATCTCTGTCCAGACGATGAAAATGAGCACTGCAGCGGTGGTGAGCTTGATACCACCGGCGGTAGAGGCTGAACCGCCACCGATGAACATCATGAGATCCATTCCCATCAAAGTGGCGGGATACACCTCAGCAATGTTCACCGAGTTAAAGCCAGCAGTTCGCGGCATCACCGATTGGGTAAACGAGTTGAGCAGCTTTTCGATAATCCCCATCTGGCCGATCGTGGCAGGGTTGTTCCACTCGATGACGGCGAAATACACGGTACCGAAGACGAGCAGAATAAGGGTGCTCCAGAGCACTAAGCGAGTGCTCAGCGTCCAGTGAAGTCTCGACTCAATGACACCGCCGATTTGAGAGGCTTTGACGCGGCCAATGATGCGGCGACCGAGCTCAAAAAGCACCGGAAAACCCAGACCGCCCAGAATCACTGCCAGGTTCAGTGGCATGAGCATCCACCCGTCACCGGCAAAGCCAATGAGGCTGTCTGCATAAAGCGCGAATCCGGCGTTGTTGAAGGCTGAGATTGAGTGGAAAACTCCATACCAAACGGCATCGCCCAACTCGTAGCCATATCCCAACCAAAGGCGCAACGCCACTGCGGTCGAGATTATGAATTCAAAGCTCGAGGTAGCGATAAAGATTTTCCAAATTAAACGGCGGGGGTTGCCCTGGTCGAGACCCGGCATTTCTGCTGAGCCGACCATTCGTGAGTTGAGTCCAATTCGACGAGCGAGCAAAATACCTAAGAAAACCGCAAAGGTCACGATTCCGAAACCACCGAGTTTGATCATCAGCAAAATCATCAGGTGGCCGAACGGGGTCCAGTAGGTCGAGACATCCACGGTTGAAAGGCCAGTGACGCAAACGGCCGAAACCGACGTGAATGCAGCCTCTAAAAAACCACCGAATGTGTTGGCGGTGCGCGAAATTGGAAGGCTGAGAATGAAGGTGCCTACAAGAATGGCTAGGCCGAATACTCGCGCCACGGTTCGCGCCGGGTGAACCCGCTTAACCTTGCCCTGCGACAAAACAACCCTGATTTCTTGAGGTCAGTGACCGCTTGAACACAGTCAACATTTGAAAGTAGCACGAATTCGGTCATTTTGAAAAGAACCAGAGCCACCCAGGAGAATCGAACTCCTGACCTGCTCTTTACGAGGGAGCTGCTCTACCGACTGAGCTAGGGTGGCGAATCTTCTAAATCTTACTTCAAACCGAGCAGTCCGATTCGTTGCAGGCGAGCCAGCGCCCCGTCTTCGATTGGGCTTTCTGGCCCGATTAGAACGCGGATGCTCACCAGCACAAACCGCGTAACACCAACCACCCAGCGACCGGGCTTTTTTAGCCCGAGCAGCTCGCGGTGCTCGTCGCGAAGGCTGTAAACGGCTGCAAGCCACAGCAAGCGGTAGACCGGGCGAACGAGTAGCGGAAGCGGTGGTCGGCGAATAAACGAAACCACGCGCAAGGTGGTTTCGTCGGCACGAAGTTCGGGCGCGAAGTCGGCCACGGCCTGGTCGAGCTCGGCGAGGCTGGTTGACACGCGAGTCAACCCCAGTTGCGCAACCGATCGGCCCCACTGTTCGACGTAAGCATCAGCATCCGCTTTGTTTTTGCAATAGGTGTTGTGCGCCGACAGAAACGAGTCGGTGAAGGCCACGTGCACCCAGGTCAGCAGGTCGGGGTCGGCCGCGCGGTAAGGCTTGCTGCCCGAAGTGCTCTCGTAGCTGCCAGCAACCCGCTCGTGCAGACGATTAACGCGACTGGCCTCGCCAGCCACCGCAGCGTGCGACCCGAAAGTGGTGACGGTGAGCCAGCGAATGGTGCCGCTCAGGCGACCGAGGGCATCTTGTTCGTAGCGCGAGTGTTGGGCAACACCGGCCAGCGAGCCAGGGTGCAGCGCCTGCATTAAAAGCGCGCGCACTCCCCCGACCAGCGTGCCGAAGTCGCGGTGGACCTTCCACGGCTCGTCGGTAGGTAGGTATAGCCCACCGGTATCACCATCGGCGATTACGGCGAGCCAGGGCGGTGTGCCATCGGCAGCGCCCGAGAGCAGTTTTCGAAATTGAATCGAAAAGAATTCTTGTATTTTGTTGTTTTTAGTTTTGGCCAAAGCCGATCTCACTTAGCAGGTTGGCTCTGATTCGGGCAGTTTGCCTTCGAGCAAGAAATCGTCAACCGTCTGGTCGACACAAGAGTTTGAGCGACCGTAGGCGGTGTGGCCTTCACCGTCAAAGGTGAGCAAGAACCCGTTTGCAAGCACATCGCGGGCAAGATCCACCGCCTGCTCATAAGGGGTGGCAGGGTCTCCGGTGGTTCCAACCACGAGGATGCTCGGCGAGCCCTCTGCGGCAAACGAAGCCAGCGGCTCGACCGGCCCAAAGTCTACCCAGGTGCAAGAAATGTAGCCGTTCTGCCAGTAGTCGCCGAATACGGTGCCGATCTTCTTGGCCTTGGCGTTTTGAGTTGCGATGTCTTTAGGTTTGGTCGACTGCTGGCCATCTAGGCAAGAAATCACGATATTGGCTTCGAGCGTGTTGGTGCTGTAGCGCCCATCTTCACCGCGGTCGTTATAGAAGTCGGCCAATCTCATAAGGGTTGTCGCGTCGCCGGCCTTAACCTCGTTGAACGCGTCGGTCAAGATTGGCCAGTAATCGTCTGAATACATGGCCAAAATCACGCCGGTGATGCCAGCCGAGATTGTCAGTTCACGACCATCCTGGGTCGGTAGCGGGTTGGTTTCAAGGTTCTCAAACCAGGCGCGAATCTGCTTCAAAACGTTTGCCTTGTTTCCAGAGAACGGGCAGTTCGCCTGCTCAAGGCACCAGCTGGCATAGTTACCGATTGCCAACTCGAACCCGCCGAGTTGGTTCAACGATTGCTGTTCGTCGCTCACACGCGGGTCGATGGCGCCGTCGAGCACGAAGCGGTCAACGCGCTCGGGAAATATCGACGCGTAGGTTGCGCCGAGCAGGGTGCCGTATGAGAAGCCGACATAGTCGAGCTTGTCTTGCTCGAGATAAGAGCGAATGACGTCCATGTCTTTGGCGGCCGACTGGGTGTCGAGGTACTTGATGACCTCGCCGGTGTTCTCTATGCAGGCTTCACCGAACTTGGCAGTCAAACCAGCCCAGTACTCGAGATCTTTAGCCTCGTCATTCGGATACGGGCTTTGGCTATACAAAAACTCGTCGAGGCCGGCGTCATCTAGGCAGGTTACTGGCGAGCTGTCACCAGTGCCGCGTGGGTCGAAGCCGATGAGGTTGTAGCTTTCGCGCAGCGCTTCGGTGCCGATGTATTCGAGGTTGTCACGCACAAAGTTGACGCCAGAAGATCCGGGGCCGCCAGGGTTGAGCAGAAGATCGCCGATTGGGTTTTCGCCGGTCGCCTCAGAACGAATCACGGCGATGGTGATGGCTTCACCCTCGGGGTCGCTCCAGTTCATTGGCACCAGCACTTCGGCGCAATCAAACTTGTCGCAGCTGTTCCATTCAATGGGCTGGGTGTAGAACTTCGCGAAGGCTGCGTCGACATTTGGGTCGAGTTCGCGCTGTTGAGAAATCATCGAGCAGCCGGATGCTGAAACTAGGGTGAGCGCGGCAACCAGCCCGAACATCCACCGTTTGAATTTGCTCACACTACACCTTTCGAATCTGAAGACTAACCGCTAAAGAATCTAGCACCAACTGGTCTCGAACATTCCTAGCGATTCGTGCTCGGGCCTTTTCGATGGCTTCGAGTTTGTGAATAGATTCTGCAGGCTTGGTCTGCGCGGCCACCTCTCGAATTTTGTCGGCGAGGTCGGCGTTCACCAAATCGACTTCAGCGCGCAACTGAACACTCAGCACATCGCGGTAGAGGGCAAGCAGGTCGACCAACACGCGGTCTAGGCCATCGCGCTCCGAACGCGTGTTGCGACGCTTTTGAGCATCTTCGAGGCGTTTGATTTCAGAGCGCAGCGCCGGCGGAACGGTGTCTTTATCGCTCAGGCCCATGCTGGCCAGCAGATCAGACTTTTCTTGACCATCTCGTTCGTTGCTCATCTGTTCTGCATCTTTTTTGGCAAGCTCGAGCCAGCGGTCGCTGGTCTTGACCGCGGCCGTGACCGAACCGATTGACAGCGCTGATTGCAGAACCTCTTTGCGACGAGCCCTGGCTTCGGCGCTGGTGGCAAGGCGAAGTGCCATGCCGATGTGACTCTGGGCTTCGGCCGCTGCCGAGCGGGCAAGCCCCTGCTCGATACCGTTGCGGGTGATAAGCAGCTGGGCTACGTCTTCGACCGAAGGCACCTTCAGCCCAACACGACGTACGCGCGATCGAATCGTCGGAAGCATGTCGACCTCAGATGGCGCGCAAAGAATCCAAAGGGTGCCGGTCGGTGGCTCTTCGAGGGCCTTGAGCAGCACGTTCGATGCAGACTGCGACATGCGGTCGGCATCTTCAATGACCATGATGCGAAAACGCCCAACCGATGAACCCATTACCGATGCCGAAACCAGGTCTCGAACCTCGGCGATGGTGATTTGCACCTTCTCGGTGGCCAGAACTTGGATGTCGGGGTGAGTGCCTGCCTTGGCTAGCACGCAAGACTTGCAGGTACCGCATCCCTGTGCTTCACACTGCAGCGCGGCAGCAAAGGCTAGGGCGAGGTTTGAGCGGCCAGATCCGGGCGGGCCGGTGATGAGCCAAGAGTGAAAAACGCCGGCGTCACGGTTGCGAACCGCGGTTTCGATGAGCGATACCGCTTCATCTTGGCCAAGCAGTTCGTCAAAAATCGGATGTGTGGCGGTAGCGCTCATCTAGCGCCCAAGCAACTCGTCAACGCGTGCGCGAATTTGCGACTGAATTTCGTCGACCGAAAGTTGGGCGTCGATAACGAGAAAACGGTCTGGTTCGGCTGCCGCTAATTCGAGATAGCAGGCGCGGACCGCCTCAAAGAACTCGACTTTTTCGCGCTCGAGTCGGTCTGGGGCGTCGCCGGTTTTAGCTCGGCGTGCCACTGCGCTGGCCGCGTCGAGGTCTAGCAACACGGTAAGCGCAGGCAAGAGGCCCTGAATCGCCCACATCGAGAGGTCGCGCACCTCGGTCGCGCCAAGAATGCGCCCGGCACCCTGATATGCGACTGATGAGTCGAGGTAGCGGTCGGTAATGACAACTTTGCCCTCGGCGAGCGCTGGGCGAATGACGGTTGCTACGTGGTGAGCTCGATCGGCGGCATAGAGGAGCGCTTCGGCGCGAGCATCCACGTGCCCACTGTGCAGAAGCAACTTGCGAATGTCGCGGCCGAGTTCACTGCCACCCGGCTCAAGCGTGCGAACAACCTCGCGCGAAAGTCCGACCAGATGAGCTTCGAGCAAATCTGCCTGGGTCGATTTACCAACCCCGTCGATGCCTTCAAACGAGATGAACAAGCGTTACTTCTTCTTTCGGGTGGTTCCGCGCTTTACAGTGCGGGCCGGAGCTGCCTTTTTCGAGCGAGATGTTTTGGCCGGGGCCTGACCAGGCTCTAGACCTAGTTTTTCACGGCGAATGGCCAGAAGCTCGAACGCGCGCTCTGCCGTCATGTCTTCGATGTTGTCGTCGCTAGGCACAGTGGCGTTCACGAAGGTGTCGGTGACATAAGGGCCGAACTGGCCGGTCTTGATGGTTACCGCACCCTTGCTCTCAGGGTCTTCACCAAACTCGCGAAGCGGCGTGGCTGCTGTACGGCGAGCGCCGTACTTCGGCAGGGCATAGATTGCCAGCGCTTGCTCGAGCGTGATTGAGAAAATCTCGTCTTCGCTGGTGAGTGAGCGAGAGTCGGTGCCCTTCTTGAGGTACGGGCCGAACTTTCCGTTCTGCGCCGTCACCTGGTTCTCGGTCTCAGGGTCGATTCCAACCACGCGCGGTAGCGAAAGCAGCATGAGCGCAGTGTCGAGGTCAATGTTCAGTGGGTCCATGCTCTTGAACAGCGATGCGGTCTTAGGCTTGGCGGCCTTTTCATCGTTGATCATCACGTATGGGCCGAAGCGACCGTCTTTGAACAGAATCTCGTTGCCAGAGGCCGGGTCGAGGCCTAGCACTCGGTCAACTGCCACGGGAGCATCCACTAGTTCTTGCGCCTTGGCCGGGGTCAGCTCATCTGGTGCGAGACCCTCTGGGATGTTCACGATGCGTCGCCCGTTTTCATCGGCTCCAGGCGTGCTCGGGTCGGCGTAAATCTCGAGATATGGGCCATATTGACCGGTGCGCAGGGTGATTTCGTCTGAAATCGCGATCGAGTTGATGGCTTTCGGGTCTTGATCGAGGATGTGCGTTGCGGTGTGCAGCAGACCGTCGATGTCGTCTCCACCGAAGTAGAAGTGCTTGAGCCACTCGAGGTAGTTCAGCTCGCCATCGGCGATGCGGTCTAGGTCTTCTTCCATTGCCGCGGTGAATTCGTAGTCGATCAGCTTGCCGAAGTTTTCTTCGAGAAAGCGGGTGACGGTGAAGGCGATCCACTCTGGAACAAGCGCCTGGCCACGCTTTGTTACATAGCCCTTATTCAAAATCGTCGACATGATGTTGGCGTAGGTCGATGGGCGGCCGATGCCGTCTTCTTCGAGAGCCTTCACCAAGCTCGCCTCGGTGTAACGCGGCGGTGGGTTGGTGATGTGGTCTTTGGCCACAACGTCTGAAATGCCGAGCGCCTGGCCAACGGTTAGGTTTGGCAGCTTCGACTCGCGCTCTTCGTTGTCGTTTTCGTTGCGTGACTCGTCGTGGCCTTCTTCATAGGCGGCCAAGAAACCTCTGAATGTTACGACTGTGCCGGATGCGGTGAACTCAAGGGCCTTGCCTGCAACGGGTGTCACGGCGATTCGTGCGGTGGTGGTCGAAACCTTGGCGTCTGCCATCTGCGATGCCACGGTGCGCTTCCAGATCAGTTCATAAAGGTCGAGTGCGCGGCCCGATAGTTGCGACGAAACCTCGGCAGGAGTTTTAAACACTTCGCCAGCTGGGCGAATGGCTTCGTGAGCCTCTTGGGCGTTCTTTGACTTACCGATGTAGAGGCGCGGCTTGTCGGCCACTAGGTCTTGGCCGAACATTGATGCAGCCTGGCTGCGAGCGGCGTTGATGGCCTGCTGCGATAGCGAAGGCGAGTCGGTTCGCATGTAGGTTATGAAACCTTCTTGGTACAGCCCCTGAGCGGTGTCCATGGTCTGCTTTGCCGACATGCGCAACTTGCGAGACGCCTCTTGCTGAAGCGTGGATGTCGTGAACGGAGCAGCCGGGCGTCTGGTACTTGGCTTTGCCTCGACCGAGGTAACGCTTACCTTTACCGACGGGTCGGTGGCACCGCTGGCCAAAGCTTTCGCGGTGGCTTCATCGAGCAACAGAACATCGGCGGTCATACGACCGTTGTCATCGAATGACTGGCCGGTTGCGATGCGCTTGCCATCAACGCTTAATAGCTTGGCTTCGAACGATGGCTCATTGCCGGTCGGGCTAAATGTCGCGGCGACGTCGTAGTAAGAGGCTGACACGAAAGCCATGCGCTCACGCTCACGCTCGACTACAAGGCGAACCGCTGGTGACTGAACGCGACCGGCGCTGAGGCCACGGTTGATCTTGCGCCAAAGCACCGGCGAAATCTCGTAACCGAACAACCGGTCAACGATTCGACGCGTCTCTTGGGCCTGAACTAGGTCGTTGTCGAGTTCGCGGGTGTGGTCGAGGGCTGCGGTGATTGCCTCTTTGGTGATTTCGTGAAACACCATGCGCTTGACCGGAACTTTTGGCTTCAAAACTTGAAGCAGGTGCCAGGCGATGGCTTCACCCTCGCGGTCTTCATCGGTTGCGAGATAGAGCTCATCTGCGCTGGTTAGGGCTTTTTTAAGCTCGGATACTGTCTTGCTCTTACCCGCCGAAATGGCGTAGTACGGCTCGAAGTTGTTTTCAATGTTGATGGCAAATTTGCCGAACGGACCCTTTTTTAGGTCGGCCGGAAGGTCGCGTGGCTCAACCAGCTCACGAATGTGACCCACCGAAGCGAGCACTGTGAATTCGTTACCTAGGTACTTTGAGATTGTCTTCGCCTTGGCAGGCGACTCAACGATGACTAGCTTCTGGCTGGGGGCCAATTACTCTCCTGACGTTTTGTGCTTCACGATTTTGTCGCTGTAGCACTTGCGAAATGAACCATACCAATAGAAACGCGGCAGCGGGAAATCCATTAGGAAAGGGTCGAACACTTTCGTGCTCAACCCTATTCCTGAAGATCGAAGGACTACTTCTCGAGAGCGGTAGCTAGGTCGACCGTTGCACCACCAGTTCTAATGTCACCGGTGACCAAGAAAAACACCACAATCTTGCCTTCCGTTTTGGCCGACAAGGTAACCGAGTTGACTACCGGTTGGTAGACAACTGACTCTTCGTCGATGGTCACGGTTAGTTCGTAAGACGAGATGTCTAGCGTCTTTGAAGTGGCACCGTAGTTGTTGCAGCGTAGGAAAACCGATGTCTTATTGGTAGAAGCCGAATAGGTCCATTCCTGTGGGAAATAGGCATAGCATCCCTGCGTATAGTCGGTTTCAATCGAGTTGTTCAGCTGCACCGGCACCGAGGTAACGAAGGTTCCCTTGAGGCTAAGTTGCTTACCGATTCTCAAATCGCCTGCGACAGGTTCAAGGTTCAGGATTCGAATGTTGGTCATGCCTGGACCGCCACACTGACACGGGCCGGCTACTGAGCTGAGCCCGGTTTTACCGTTGAAAGTCAAGTTTGAGCCCAGAAGATCCCCTTGGAAATCTGCCGGCGCATTGATCACTAGGCCAACGGTGGTTTTCTTCGTGGTCGCGTTATAGCTGAACCATGCGTTTCCGACTGAGAAACCTTCAGGCAAGACAATTCCCGTTTTTGACAGAGTGCTCGCCTTGACGATTTTCAGGCTGCCGTTGATTGTGACAGCATTGCCAACTCGCCAGTCTCCTGACGGATTCACTCGATTGTCATACGCTCCTGCGAGGCAGTAGGTTTCACCAGCCGGAATGGTGTCGACAGAAGAACCAGAGTAGGCAACTGTCTTTCGACCCTTGGAGCTAAAGGTGAACTTGGTCTCGACTGAAATTGCCTTTTTGCTGATGTTCTTTACTTTTTGGCAAAGATAACTTGCGTTGCTGTAACTAGGCATCGAGTCACTTGAGGCTGGGTAGTAGTACCAGTCGCCCGGAGAAGTTGTCACCAACTGCAATCCGGCCGGCACTTTGATTGCAGCTCGCGTGACTTTTGCAACGGTAACTTTTGAAATTGTTGCGCTCACGTCTGCGCCTTCGTAACCGACAGAAACGTCTTCGTCCAGCGAGCCGAAGTTCATGTACTCCGAAGCCCCTGGCGCGACTATCAAGGTGAAGCTCTTTGAACCGAGGGAGCGCCCCTCGAACTTGAACTTAGAAATCTTCACAGACACAAGTTTTTTAGTTTTGTTTTCAACAGAAACCGCAAACTGGGAACCGTTTCCCGGGTTGTAATAGACGCTCATCGGGTTCTCAGTCGATAGCGAGAGACCGTGGGTCTTAAGTTGGTTTTCGAATGTTTTCGAGAATGTCGTGTTGGTAACCGACTTGCCGCTGAGTTTGACCGAACCATATAGAAGTGGATTACCTAGTTCTGGAATTGACTCCCAGTTTGCATCGACCGTGCAAATCATGAACTGGTTTTCCCAGCTGTAATAGGTGGACATGGGGATGTCAAAGGAAACCTCCGAAGGCCCATCGCCTACCCTGGTGCCGCTGAAAACGAGGTTTTTGAACTTGTATTGTGAATCGTCAGGCCCAGTTGTCGTAATGCGAAAACAAATCTGATCCTCCATGAGCAGCATCTCATCGAATGAGAGTTCTGGAGTTGATGTTAGGTCGAAACTCTGCATGTTGGGAATGACCTGGTCCGCTGATGCAGGTAGTGGCAGGCCAAGAGAAAGAGCTGCCACGGCCATAAACCCGATGATTTTCTTTACAAGACTTGGAAGAAACTTACTCATTTGGAACCCCACTCAGTTAGGCGATTTCGACTAGTGCAAATCTAACCTCGTTTGTGTGCCGAATAAGAACCATATCAGGTGAATTTTGGAGGTCAACTTGAAGCTACTGCGATTGAAGATTGAGCGTCCGCCAAGGCAATAGAACGAGACAACTCCACCTCGACTACAAATTCGTTGATTGTGCAAGACTCCAGCACAGCGGCATTGACGCGAGCAACCTGGCGGGCCACGTCACACGGATGCCCCGTGCGAAAGCCGCTAAGCACGTCGACAGCCGATAGTGCTGAAAGCTCTGCAGCAGTTTCGAGACTCTCGGCCCCGAGTGCTTGATTTGCGCTAACAATCAAAGGCGTGGCAGCCCCGACAACAAGCACTAATGTTGCCAAAGCCAGCATTGTTCCCGAGCCCTCTTCGCTTCGAGCTGTTTCGGCTAGTAATCGCCGACCCACACGCACCTCTTCAGATTCCTGGCCACGCCGACTTTTGCGACGGCCGTGGCACACAAGCTCGAGCCTTCTATATAAGTTGTCACTCGGTAGCCGCTCAGCTGTTTTTTAGCCCATTCATCAAGCAGCGCTTGGTTCTCTCCTCGCGAAGCGGCCACAACGTAGTCGCTGAGTGCACGGATGTCGCCTGCCCCGGCATTGGCAATCTTGAACCCTGCCAACAGAACAGCAACCACGGCCAGGACTGCAGGCAGGGCAACGGCAAATTCCGCGCTTACGGCCCCGCGCTCACCGAGGGAAAGTTGGTGATATCTGTTGGTTAGTTTTTGACTAAGCGAAAGAGCATGAATGGGTATTTGTGCTCTTTGCCGTTTGAGGCGGCAACGGCAGCCAAAATCATCATGATCATTAGCAGGATGCCCAGAACCGCAACCAGCGGAACCACGAGTAGCGCCCCAAAACCTAGGGTGAAGACGGTGAAAAGAGTCAGCACGGCTGCCAGAGGCAACGAAATGATGAGCCACTGAAGCTGAAAGTTCAAAGATTCGTTGGCGTGACGTTTGAGGAACTCGTCGTTCGGTCGAATCTGTTTGATGATGAGTGGGGGCAACCAGGTCAGTAAGGCCGGAACGATTGCGAAACTTCCAACCAGCCCCACTACTAGCGGGCCGAGGTGGGTCCACATTGCAAGAGTGTTCGAGCTTGCACCCGCGGTTGGTGTTGCCGAGTATCCCTGCGGGGTTCCGCAGTTTGGGCAGCTTGCTGCCTGCCCGTAATCGTTGCCGCAACTCGCGCAAAAAGCCATGGTGATCCTTTTCAAAAATGTGTGTGCCTAACACTCCAAAGATACCTAGCCTTGCGGGGTCAATGCCGTTTTTATTAGCCCCAGAAGAATCTCTTTTACCTCTGGGCTTCGCATGATCACCACCAGTAATCCGGCGAATGCAACCGCCGCCATCGTTGCAATCGCATACTCCGCGGTGGCTGCGCCTTCTTCACACATGAGCTGGATTTTTGGGATTCTCGACATGCTTTCTTTTCTTCTTTCTTTGATCGGGGGTTCAGAATGCTTCGGCAGGTGAGGTCAGAGAAATAAATAGTGGAATCACGACGAGGCACACCAGGGCAGGCAGAACTGCAGCGCCGAGTGGAATGGTCAAGCGAACCGAGAGTTGCCGAAGGGTGTGTTTGGCGCGGGTTGCGTGTTGTTCACGTATTGCGCGCGCTCGTGCATCCAAGAGGTCAACCAGTGGGGCACCGGTCGCTCTTGCCGTTGCCAGTATTCCACCGAGGGTGAGGCCCGTCTCGTCAACCGACTGGCGCGCAACTGAAAGCGACTGGCCAGATTTCAAAAGCGCGATGAATAGGTTTAGGCCGGCCGCGGGATCGTCAGAACTAGGTGTGGCCGCTCGGACCATACGGTTTGACCAACGGTTAGCGACAACCAGCAACACAACCCCGGCTATCACCGAAAGCTGTGCCAGAAGATTGCCCAGCAAAGCACCGAGGATGTCGAAGCCAAGGCCCTGCGCAAGCGCCACCACCCCCACCGGGAGCCAGGTGACCAACTTGACGGTGGCCTGCGGGCCAGCGAGTTCGGCAAGCAACTCTTGCGCCGTATTCGCTGCCTGCGCTCTGGCCGATTGAAGCGACCTAAGGGCTTCGAGCATCGGTGCTCCAGAGCTTCGGCAAACGGCTAAGAGCTTGGTCACCTCTGCATCGGTATCAATTGATGCCAGCGCTCGTGGATCTAAACGTTGCCCAGATTCAAGCTGCATGATGATTCGTTCGAGCTGTGAGGTTGAGTCAGCCAAGTGGAATCACCTGCAAGCCAGATGCTGTTGCCCGAGGCACGCCAACTGCCTCGATTTTGTAACCGCCGATAGCCGAGACGAATACCACCAGCCCGAGCGCCGACTCAGCGAGTCGGGCAATCACCGGCAACGGCAACCCCGCTCGAAGACCCAGTGCTTCGATTCGACTGGCTACATCTTCTAGCGAGTTGGCGTGAATCGTTGCGCCCGCACCCGAGTGGCCCGTGTTGAGAGCATCGAGCATGGCAACCAGTTCTACCGAACGAACTTCGCCGAGAGCGATGCGATCGGGACTCATGCGCAGTGCGTGAGACAGTAGCGAACTCAAACTCACGGCACCGACCCCCTCGGCGTTGGGCTCGCGAGAGAGTAAACCGACCGAGTTGGGTAAACCGAGGTTCAGCTCGGCGACGTCTTCGATTGTGATGATTCGTTCAGCTGGGTAACGTCTGAGCAATGCTCTGAGCAACGTGGTTTTGCCAGAGCCGGCTGAGCCCGCGATAAGAACTGACTGCCGAGCATCCATGTGCTGTTTGATCTTGGTGAGCAAGTCGCCTGAGCGTTCATCGGTGAATAACTGGTCTGGTGATGATGCGCCCTCGACCCCTGCGACTCGCCTGAAGGTGAGGTTGGTTTCAGAGCAAACGCCAAACGATAACACCGCACTTATTCGCCAACCACCCACGACAAAACTGGCGAAAGGTTCTTTGAAATTGAGATTTTGATTGGCCGACTCGGCTAGGTCGATGGCGAAATCTTGCAGTTCGCTTGCCTCTGAAAAAATCGACTCGGTCGAGAACCACCGACCACCACTGCGCACCAAAATACTGCGCAGCCCGTTGAGCACAATGTCGGTGATCTGCGCGTCATTCATCAAGTTTCGAAGTGCCGGAGCGAGCTGCATGCAACGAAATTGCCAGAGTTGTTGGGCAATCGAACCACAACCAAGAAAGTTGTGAGTAAGTCCGATAAGTGGCCAAACCAAAACTTTAGCGGGTACAGGCTCGAGGTTAAAAAAGGGGGCGGTAGCCCTTGGGGGAAGGACTACCGCCTGGCGGCACCGCATTGGGGGGGAACCGGTGCCGCGGGTCGAGCCTAAGCTCGACTCAATAACTATAAACCGCAACCGTTACCAATTTCATACATTTCAGGCGATTCTCAGCCAAAATCACAGCTTGCAAACCAGTTAGCCTTTTGTTGAGCAATAGAGAGAGACATGGATGTCGCAATCCGACGCAATTGAGAACTTATTCGAAGAGCACCGTGTGTTTGCACCGGCTGACGAATTCACTGCGCAGGCGGTAGCCCAAGCATCCATTTATGAACAAGCCACACAAGACCGACTCGGTTTCTGGGCCGAGCAGGCCAACAAACTTCACTGGCACAAGCCGTTTACCAAAACCCTGAACTGGAGCGAAGCTCCATTCGCCAAGTGGTTCGAAGACGGCGAAATCAACGTGGCCTACAACTGCCTCGACCGCAATGTGCTCGAAGGTCGCGGCGAGCGAGTCGCCATTCACTTCGAAGGCGAGCCTGGCGACACCCAAACCTATACCTACTCCCAGCTGACCGAAGCCGTGAAGCGTGCGGCCAATGTGCTCAACGGACTTGGCGTGACCAAGGGCGACCGCGTTGCAATCTACCTACCGCTGATTCCCGAAGCAATCATCTCGATGCTTGCAGTCGCCCGGCTCGGCGCGATTCACTCGGTGGTGTTCGGCGGATTCAGTGCCGATTCTTTAGCAACGCGCATCCAAGATGCCGGTGCAAAACTTGTTATTACCGCAGACGGCGGCTACCGACGCGGCAAGGCCTCGGCCCTCAAGCCTGCAGTCGACGAAGCTCTCGGCACCAACAACTGCCCGAGTGTTGAGCACGTGCTGGTGGTCAAGCGCACCGAGCAGCCGGTTGAATGGTTCGAGACCACAGACATTTGGTGGCACGAGGCAATGGCCGAAGCCAGCCCAGAGCATGAGGCACAGGCTTTCGAAGCCGAGAATCCGCTGTTCATTCTCTACACCTCGGGCACCACGGGCAAGCCAAAAGGCATTCTGCACACCACCGGCGGCTACCTCACTCAGGCAGCCTTCACCCACCGCAACGTGTTCGACCTGCACCCCGAAACCGATGTTTACTGGTGCACCGCCGACGTTGGCTGGATCACCGGCCATTCTTATGTCGTCTACGGCCCGCTAGCCAACGGCGCGACCCAGGTTATCTACGAAGGCACCCCAGACAGTCCGCACCCCGGTCGATGGTGGGAAATCATTCAAAAGTACGGCGTGACCATTCTCTACACCGCACCTACCGCGATTCGCTCGTTCATGAAACTTGGCCGCAGCATTCCAGACCAGTTCGACCTCAGTAGCCTGCGCCTGCTCGGATCGGTTGGCGAGCCAATAAACCCAGAAGCGTGGATGTGGTACCGCGAGGTCATCGGAGGCAACCGTTGCCCGATTGTCGACACCTGGTGGCAAACCGAAACCGGTGCCATCATGATCAGCCCGCTGCCAGGAGTAACGCACGCCAAGCCGGGTTCGGCGCAGGTGCCGATTCCAGGGATCAGCGCTCGAGTTGTTGACGAACATGGTCACGAGGTTGACAACAACCACGGTGGCTACCTAACTCTCACCGAACCGTGGCCGTCAATGTTGCGCGGTATCTGGGGCGACCCAGAGCGCTTCGTCGACACCTATTGGTCTCGCTTCGAGGGGCAGTACTTCGCAGGTGACGGCGCTAAGAAAGACGCGGATGGTGACATCTGGCTGCTCGGCCGCGTCGACGACGTGATGAACGTTTCGGGGCACCGCCTATCCACCACCGAGCTAGAGTCGGCGCTGGTTGCGCATCCGTGGGTTGCCGAAGCCGCAGTGGTCGGTGCTCGCGATGAGGTTACCGGTCAGGCGATTGTTGCTTTCGTGATTTTGCGCCAAGACCAGCTCGAGGCGGCCGGCGCTGATGCCGACGTTTCGCGAGTGTTGCGCGAGCACGTTGCTAGAGAGATCGGCCCGATTGCCAAGCCTCGCCAAATTCTTGTAGTTTCTGAACTGCCAAAAACCCGTTCGGGCAAGATCATGCGACGCCTTCTTCGCGATGTCGCCGAAGATCGACCGATTGGTGATGTGACCACTCTTGCCGATAGCGGCGTCATGGGTGCAATCGCCGGCAAGCTTTCAACCGGCGCGCAAGACTAACGAGCTACTTGAACTCGACGATCAGTTCGAGTTCGACCGGTGAGTCAAGCGGCAAAACCGGCACGCCAACTGCCGAACGAGCATGCGCCCCGGCATCACCGAAAACTTCTCCCAAAAACTCGGATGCACCGTTGATAACCCCTGGCTGGCCAGAGAAATCTGGGGTGGATGCTACGAACCCGACCACTTTCACAATGCGAGTTACTCTGTCGAGGTCACCGATTACCGACTTCACCGCGGCGAGCGCGTTTAGAGCGCACTGGCGAGCATAGGCTTTGCCATCTTCTGGCGAAACGGTCGCGCCGAGCTTGCCTGTCTCAGGGAGCGAGCCCGAAACGAAAGGCAGCTGGCCAGAAGTGAAAACGAGATTGCCCGTGACTACCGCCGGAACGTAGGCGGCAACTGGTTTGGCAAGTTCGGGTAGTGGCGAGCCGAGCTCGGCCAAACGTGCTTCGATGCGGCTCATTAGGCGACCGCGCGCTTCATGAAAGCGATCAATCCGCCTGCAGGACCTGCCTCAACAGAGACGAGCTCCCAGCCGTCGACTCCCCAGGCATTCAAAATCTGGGCTTCTTTGTGCAAAAGTAGCGGCACAGTGGCATATTCCCATCTGGTCACGTTCAGCATCCTCTCAAACTTTGCGGGTAACCTAGAGTCTATGTCTAGACGCGAGCGCCAAAAAACTGGCTCTGGAGGTGTGCTCAGATTCACTGGGCTCTCTGCTCTAGCAGGTGTACTTTCGATGGCCCTGCTGGCCCCGATGCTACTCGTCGGCGGTTTTGCACTAACCACCGGCATCAGCGTTTTCGAAAACCTTCCTTCTTACATGAAGCCCGTTAACGCCTCGCAATCTTCAACCCTTTTTGCCACGGATGACGCAGGTAAGCCCGTCAAAGTGGCTACTTTTTACCACGAAAACCGCATTTCGGTCGACTATGAAGACATCTCGCACTACTTTGTTGACGCTGTGGTTTCAACCGAAGACCCCCGCTTTTGGCAGCACGCGGGTGTCGACATCATTTCCTTTACCCGTGCATCGTTCTCTAACGTTGCATCTGCTGGACAAGGTCCCGGTGGTTCAACCATCACTATGCAGTACGTGAAAAACAGCTTGATCGCAGCGGCGACCATCGCCGGTGACGAAGAGGCCATCGCAGATGCGCAGGCCCGCTCGATCGACCGCAAGCTTCGTGAAATGCGCTTAGCGATTGCTCTTGAGCAGCAGTCAAACAAAAAAGAGATATTTGCCGGTTATTCGAACCTCTCATTCTTCGGCGGTCAGCTAAATGGCGTCGAGGCAGCGGCCAACTATTACTACGGCATTACGGCCAAGGACCTCGAAATTCACCAGGCGGCCATGCTTGCCGCAATGTTAAAGGGCCCGAACGACTACCGTCCTGACGTTGCCGAGAATCTGACACGCGCCAAGAACCGTCGCGACTACGTGATAAACAACATGAAAGACGCTGGCTACATCACTTCTGCCGAAGCCGATGCGGCCAAAGCGGAGCCAGTAGATGTAAAGCCTCAAGAGGCACCAAGCGGTTGTGAAGCCAACCAAACCTATGCGTTCTTCTGCGACTACGTGGTGTGGTCGATTCGAAACAACATTGAGTTTGGTCAGACTGCCGAAGATCGCGAAAACCTGCTTCGTCGCGGTGGCCTAGAGATTTACACCTCGATGAATATAGACATGCAGAAGGCGGCCGACGAAGCTACCAAGAAGTGGGTTCCGCCAACTGACGAGAGCCAGATTGGTTCGGCCTCGGTTTCGGTTGAGGTTGGCACCGGTCGTGTGCTTTCGATGGCGCAGAACCGCATCTATGACCAGACCGGTTCTACCGAACTCGGTCGTACTTCGGTGAATTACTCGACCGACAAAGAGTACGGTGGCTCATCGGGCTTTCAGACCGGTTCGACTTACAAGCTTTTCACCTTGGCTGCATGGCTGAACGCGGGTAAAAAACTTAACGACCACGTCGATGGCCGTGTGCGCGAATGGAACGCTTCAGACTTCAGAGCCCGCTGCGGAAACCTGGTTGGAACGTGGGCACCAAACAACATTGTCAAAGAGCCAGAAGACCTGAGTGTTGTTTCGGCAACATCACTGTCGGTCAACACCGCGTTCGCCTCGATGGCCTCGCAGCTTGACCTTTGCGACATTCGCGACACCGCCATGGCGTTCGGTGTGCACCGCGCCGACGGCACCGAACTTCAGTACGTTCCGTCTTCGATTCTGGGTGTCAACGAAATCGCCCCAATCACCATGGCCGCAGCTCTTGCTGGAATCTCGAACAATGGAACCTTCTGCACGCCGGTAGGTATCGACCGTGTCTTCGTTCGATCAAGCAAAACCGACATGCCAATTCCAAAGACGAAGTGTTCACAGGCGGTTACCCCAGAGGTTGCCCACGGAATGATTTACGCGATGAAGCGAGTAATGTCGGGTGGAACCGGTGGAGCGTCAAACACCGGAGACGGTGCGATGCTCGCTGGTAAAACGGGAACCACCGACTCCGGCGTACACACTTGGATGACCGGAACCTCGACCTCGGTCGCGACGGCCACCTGGGTGGGTAACGTTTCTGGCAAGACCTCGCTGTCGCGCATCCGCTTGAATGGCAAAGCCGGTAACACCGTTCGCCACGACATTTGGCGAGCAATCATGAAGGTTGCCAACAAGGAGTACCCGACCGGCGCCTTCCAAAACCCGCCGCAAGAGATGATCGACGCAACCATGATTGTGATTCCGAAGGTGTCCGGAGTTACACCCGAATCAGCTGCCGAAAACATCAAGATCAGCGACCTGAACGCGGCCATTCAAACCAAGGGCGTGGCATCGTCGTTGCCTAAGGGCACGGTTGCCTACACCAAGCCTTCTGCAGGCCAGGTTGTGCCTCGTGGAACCCAGATCAAGATTTACGTGAGTAACGGCGGAAAGATCAAGATTCCGCGCGCCGGCGTAGTTGGCGAAACGGTTGAAACCGCAACGGCCACGCTGCTCGCTCTCGGATTCCCTGCAGTCACAGTTCCACAACCATCTCAGGGCCAGTATTTTGTTTCACACCCGACCATTCCGGCGGGTAACGTGGTCGGAACATTGCCGGGGGTTGGAACATCCGCTGCAGTCACCGGCGCTGTGCTGTTGATCATTTCAACCGGTCCATAACTCCATGGAGTGGCTGCTAGCTCTAGTGGGCCTTGGCTTGCTCGCCGCAATCTGGGGCATCGGCATTGAACGTCACCTCTACACAATTCGACAGACCGAAATTGCCGGGGTTTTGCCCGCCGGTTCGAAACCGATTCGCGTGCTTCACGTCAGCGACTTTCACCTCGCCCCCTGGCAAAAGCGCAAACAGCGTTTCATCGCCGGGCTTGCGAACCTGAACCCTGACCTCGTGGTGAACACGGGCGACAACCTCGGGCATCGCGACGCCATCGGCCCTCTGGTCGAGTCACTGACTCCATTGATGCGCTACCCCGGCGTCTTTGCCCACGGCTCGAACGACTACGAAGCGCCCAGCCTGCGCAATCCGCTTAGTTACCTGCTTCACCCGTCAAAACCGCAGCACGGGCATCCGCTTGACACCGATCGCATGACCAGCGCGTTTGAGGCAGCCGGTTGGCTGAACTTGAACAACAAAGGTGGCGAGCTCGAGGTTTCTGGGCTGCGCATTGGTTTCATTGGCTTGGATGACGGGCACGACGGCAAAGACGACGTTGCGAGCATCCCCGCTCAGGTCAGAAGTCAAACGGCAATCGATTTGCGCATCGCGGTGACTCACGCGCCATACCTGCGCTTCATCGAACTTTTCACCGAGGCCGATGCGAGTGTGATTTTTGCGGGCCACACGCACGGCGGTCAGGTTTGCCTGCCGGGAAATCGCGCGCTGGTTACCAACTGCGATCTGCCCACTCGTTATGCGCGGGGCCTAAGCGCATGGAGTTTTGGCGGCAAGAACTCGATTTTGAATGTCTGTGCCGGTTTGGGCACCTCGATTTTTGCGCCGGTCAGACTTTTTTGCCGTCCCGAAGTGCGGCTAGTTACGCTGCTGCCCTAAGCGCTATTTGAGCGCCCAGATTTCGGGGCCGAGGGCGATGTAGTTGCCTCGTTCGTTGTCGCAACGGGCGTTCGTGCCATCAACCCAGCAGGTGATTCCGTTCGACGAAATCTTTTCGCCAGAGTTGAGGGTCAGCGCCCCCTTGGGGTCGGCATAGGTGCCGCCCGAGCAAGGCATGTCGACGACCGGAAGTCCAGATGGTGCGGTAGCCCAGAGGCGAACCTGGTATCCGTAAGTTAGTTCACAGGTGTCTGGAACGTTTAGTGGTGTGTAGAGAGCATTAGCTTCGTTCTGCTCACAAACCGCATAGTTGCTTTCGAAGTTGATGGTGCACCAAACTGAACCGTTGCCGGCTCTGAATGTGTATTCGCCAAAGCCCATATCAAACTGCGTGGCATCGACCAAGGTTGCGTCGGCAGGCGCGGCGTCGGGAATCAGCGCAGGGTCGATGGTTGGCTGCGCGGAAGTGCTCGCTGTCGGATCAGCAACTGACGTTCCCCCGCAGCCGCTGAGTAAAGTGATGAGCGCTAGTGAGACTAGGGCTATTTTCGCGCGGCGCATATGTTCAACATACCTTTTTGCAATGGCACTTAGATGTAAGCCCGAGTACAAACTTGCGGGCGTGTTGCCCAGCGTTGACGCAGGTTCTGTGGGGTCGAGATTAGAACTCGGCGGCAACCAATTCGGCGATTTCGTAGGTGTTCAGAGCGGCACCTTTGCGAAGGTTGTCGCCGACCACGAAAAAGTCGATGGTGTTGTCGAAATCGAGAGCCTGGCGAATGCGACCAACGAAGGTTGGGTCTTGGCCAGCCACGTGAGCCGGCGTCGGGTAGACGCCGTTAGCCGGGTCATCCATGACTCGGATGGTCGGCTGAGCCTCGAGCACTTCGCGAACCTGCTCGGGGGTGAGGTTATTTTCGAAGGTAGCGTGAACAGTGAGCGAGTGGCTCACCTGAACCGGAACGCGCACGCAGGTTGCGGCAACTTTCAGGGTTGGAATGCCAAGAATCTTGCGCGACTCGTCGCGAACCTTCATCTCTTCGCTGGTGTGGCCGCCAGCCTTTAGCGAACCCGCGAACGGAATCACATTCAGGGCAATTGGCACCGGCCACGGCGACTGCGACAAATCGGCACCACCGGCGGCGAGCGCAGCCGATACGTTGTCACTGACTAGGCCAAGATCACGCTGGCCGCCAACCACTGCCAGTTCATCAGCAAGACGTTCGATTCCGACAGCGCCTGCACCCGAAACGGCCTGGTACGACGAAACCACTAGCTCCTTGAGGGTCCACTTGCGGTGAAGCGCACCCATCGCGGCCATCATGGTGAGAGTTGTGCAGTTTGGGTTCGAGATGATGCCGAGTGGGCGAATCTTGGCCTGCTCTGGGTTCACCTCTGGCACAACTAGCGGAACATCCGGGTTCATGCGGAACGCACCCGAGTTGTCAACGGCAACCGCGCCGCGCTCGGCAGCAATCGGTGCCCACACTTCTGAAACCTCGTCGGGCACGTCAAACATTGCAATGTCGATGCCGTCAAACGCCTCGGCCGATAGCGCGACCACGGTTAGCTCTTCGCCGTGAACCTTGATCTTCTTGCCAGCTGAACGTGGCGATGCGATGAGTCGAATCTCTCCCCAGATGTTTGGGCGGTTGTTTATGATGTCGATCATCACGGTGCCCACGGCGCCGGTTGCGCCCACTAGTGCGAGGTTTGGTTTGCGGCTCATCGGTTCTCCTATGCCTGTGTTTCTAAAATCTCGGATGCTCGTGCTGGACTTATCGGCCGGTGCCGGCGTAAACCGTGGCTTCGATGTCGGTGTCTAGTTCGAATGCGGTGTGCACGGCACGAGCGGCATCGTCTAGCTGAGCGATGTCGGTGACCACCGAGATGCGAATCTCAGAGGTCGAAATCATTTCGATGTTGATGCCGGCCTTGGCGAGCGCTCCGAACAAAGTGGCCGAGACGCCAGAATGCGTGCGCATGCCAGCGCCAACCACCGAAAGCTTGCCGATCTCGTCGTCGAATTCGAGGCGCTTGAAACCGATCGAACCGTGAGCTGCTTCGAGGGCGGCAACAACCTTGGCCCGGTCTGCCTTTGGAAGTGTGAACGAAATGTCGCTGATCTTGGCTTCGGCGTCGATTCCGGTTGCGGTGTTCTGAACGATCATGTCGATGTTCGCACCGGCTTCGGCGACCAGGGTGAACACCTCGGCTGCCTTGCCCGGCTGGTCTGGAATACCCTCAACCAAAATCTTGGACTGGCCCTTGTCGGTGGCTACACCTGAAACGACTGACTCTTCCATGTTTTCTCCGTTTTTCGTTGCATAAACGATGGTGCCTGGGTCTTCGCTAAACGTCGAACGCACGCGAAGGTCTACATTGTGACGCCGAGCAAATTCAACGGCACGGATGTGCAGAATTTTGGCTCCCGCGGCTGCGAGTTCGAGCATCGACTCGACGTCGATTGCATCTAGCTTGCGGGCGGTTGGAATGACTCGAGGGTCGGCAGTGTAAACGCCGTCGACATCCGAGTAGATTTCACAAAGGTCGGCATCGAGAGCCGCGGCGAGTGCTACGGCAGTGGTGTCTGAGCCACCTCGACCCAATGTGGTGATGTCTTTTGACTCCCGGTTGAAGCCCTGAAAACCGGCCACGATGGCAATGTCGCCAGCATCGAGTGCCTCACGGATGCGCCCCGGAGTTACCTCGGCGATGCGAGCGTTGCCGTGCACTTCGTCGGTGATGATTCCGGCCTGAGAGCCAGTGAATGAGCGAGATTTTGCGCCGAGCGAGTTGATGGCGAGTGAAAGAAGGGCCATCGAAATGCGCTCACCTGAGGTTAGGAGCATGTCGAGCTCGCGAGGGCTTGGGCTGTCGGTTACCTGGTGGGCTAGGTCTAGAAGCTCATCGGTGGTGTCACCCATTGCCGAGACGACGACTACCACCTGGTTTCCGGCATTTTGGGCAGCAATAACGCGCTTTGCGACGTGCTTGATTTTGTTGGCGTCGCCTACAGACGATCCGCCATACTTTTGCACGATTAGGGCCAAAGCGCTGCTCCTGAAAATGGTCGAACTACTTGAGATTTAGGGGTGGGATTCGACGGTGAATCAGTGATTTTCGAGATTCGAAGACTGCTGTCTAGTCTAGTTGACTTGTCGTCGACCCTCAAAGGCGCGACCAAGTGTGACTTCGTCGGCATATTCGAGGTCTCCACCAACCGGTAGACCCGATGCGAGGCGCGAAATTGTGATTCCGAGCGGGCTCAACATGCGGGTTAGGTAAGTTGCCGTTGCTTCGCCTTCGAGGTTCGGGTCGGTCGCGATGATGATTTCTTGAATCTCAGGGTTGCCGAGACGCGCCATGAGTTCTTTGATGCGCAGGTTGTCTGGGCCGATGCCCTCGATCGGGCTGATTGCGCCGCCTAGCACGTGGTAGGTGCCTCTGAATTCGCGGGTGCGCTCGATTGCCTGAACGTCTTTGCTCTCTTCGACCACGCATATGGCGGTTTTAGTGCGACGCGGGTCACGGCAAATGTTGCACTGCACTTCTTCGGCTACGTTGCCGCAAATTTCACAAAAGCGAACGCGCTCTTTGACCTCGAGCAGCACCTGGGCCAAGGTTTTAGCCTGGTCGTCTTCGGTTTGTAGCAGGTGAAAGGCGATGCGCTGAGCGGACTTTGGGCCAACACCCGGCAGGCGGCTCAACTCGTCGATGAGTTCTTGAATTACGCCTTCATACATCAGCGGCCGCCGCTCGGGTCATCGAGTGGCTTTGCGCCAAACTCGCGCAAGATCGATTCGCCATAGCGTTCGGCGTCTGGAACATCTGCCTTGCGCGACTTGGTGGCCTTGGCTGGCTTGGCATCGGCAGCTGGCTCGGCAGGGGCGACGTCCGTAGGTGCATCCGTAACAACGTCCGCCACGAGGGGTTCGCTGACGGAGATCGTGTCGGACACTGTGTCGGAGGCCGCTTCTACTTCTGGCTCGGCTTGAACCGCAATAGGTGTGGTTGGGGCTTCGGCTACAGGCGCTGCAGCGGCTACCGGCGCCGCTTCTGCGGCAGGGGCTTCTGCGACAGGCACTTCAACCTGCGGCTTGAACTTCACGGTCACGCCGAGCTCGTCGGTGATCGCCTTGCGAAGAACATCTGGAGCCTGGCCCGAAGTTTTGAAGGTTTCGAGATCGCTCTGGCTCATGAAACGAAGGGTGAGCACACCTTCGGCAAATTCGACGACCTTGAGCGTGTAGGCGACAATCCAAGCGCTCTTCGACGCCTTTTCCACCCGGCTCAAAATGGCCTGCCAAGAATCTCTGAACGCCTCGGTGGTCAACTCTGGGATGCTCACCGCAGCAGCAGGAGCTGCAACCGAAACGGCTGGTGCCGCCGGGGCTTTCGCCGCAGGTGCGGTCGCGGGTTTGGCAGGTTCGGCTTTTGCTGGTGCTGGCGCAGCTTTGGTCGCAGGCGCAGCCGGAGCGGCACCGTCGCTCGGCAACCCGATGCGGCGTTCTAGGCGTTCGATGCGTGCCAGCGAACCAACCTCAGAGGTGTCGGCAGCAGGAACCAAAACGCGAGCAATCATTAGCTCAAGGTGAAGCTTCGGGCTGGTTGCACCAGACATTGCGGTTAGCGAATCGTTCACGATATCGGCCGCGTGCGCCAACTCTGACGGGCCAAACTGCTCGGCCTGCATGCGCATTTTCTCGAGCTGGTCGTCACTAACTCCACGCAAAACAGCCTTAGCATCGTGGCCGGCAGCAGCCACCAAAATGAGGTCGCGCAAGCGCTCGAGAATGTCTTCGACAAATTGTCTTGGGTCTTGACCGGTTTGAATCACACGATCGACGGCGGCGAAAGCGGCCGATGAGTCGTGCAGCGAGAGTGCCTCAACGGCTTCGTCGAGAAGGGTGTCGGGAGTGTATCCGAGTAGCGCAACCGCACGCTCGTATTCAACTTTCGAACCCTCTGAACCAGCAATCAACTGGTCTAGAAGCGATAGTGAGTCGCGAACCGAGCCTCCGCCAGAGCGAACCACGAGCGACAAAACCCCTGGGGCAACCTCGACAGTTTCGCTGATGCAAAGTTGCTCTAGGTAGTCGAGCATCTGGGCAGGCGGCACGAGCCTGAACGGGTAGTGGTGAGTGCGCGAGCGGATGGTCGAGATGACCTTTTCTGGCTCGGTGGTTGCAAAGATGAATTTGACGTGGGCAGGTGGCTCTTCGACGATCTTGAGCAGTGCGTTGAAGCCGGCCGCGGTAACCATGTGGGCCTCGTCGAGAATGAAGATTTTGTAGCGGTCGCGGGCCGGAGCAAAGGCGGCACGTTCGCGAAGATCTCGGGCATCATCTACACCGTTGTGACTGGCGGCGTCGATTTCGACGACATCCATGCTGCCACCGCCGTTTCGAGACAGTTCGATGCAACTCGGGCACTTGCCGCAAGGGGTGTCGGTCGGGCCTTCGGCGCAGTTTAGGCAGCGAGCCAAGATGCGGGCAGAGGTGGTTTTACCGCAGCCACGAGGGCCAGAAAAGAGGTAGGCGTGGTTGACGCGGTCGCCGCGAAGGGCAGTCATAAGAGGTGCGGTTACTTGAGACTGGCCAATGAGTTCGGCGAAAGTCTCGGGGCGATAGCGACGGTATAGGGCGGTGACCACGGTGAAAGCCTAACCTCCTCATACGACATCGTCAGGCCCGAAACGGGCACCTTGTGAAAAGACTCCCCGCACACCCGCCAGAGCCCAGTTACCCTTGCTATCTTTCGATCCTGGGGGAGTTAGCTGAGGTGACGCCGCACGGGGAGTCCACGCCAATTCTAAACCCTCTGCGGTCGGGGCGGACTCCTCAGTTTCGATTGTCAACAGGACGCAATCACGATTGGCCAAGTGATATGTTGCAGTAATCTGAAAGCAACAAGATCGGGGTAGCCAATGTTCAAAACTATTCGTGCCTTTACTGCGATTTTGCTCGCGGCGATTTTGCTCGCAATACCAACCCAGCCAGCATCGGCTGAGGTTCCTGACAATCTCACATTTGCAGAGTTCTACGATTCACCGCTCGGAAAAGAGCTGGCCGCACTCGAAGGTGCTAACCAGCAAAGGTTCCAATCCACTGCTGCCTTGGAGGTTGTGACCACTACTCGCGCAGAATTCATGGAGCAGTTCTCTGAGGAGCGAATCGAATTGCTGCTCGGTGTGAAGTCGGCAAGCGCGCGCAAATTCCAAGTCACGCTTCAAGGTGAAACCATGTCGGAAGAAATGGGCATGGTGAACGGAAAGTACTTTGTTGCTTTGCCGCCAGCATCTGAACTTGAGGCTCTAAAAAACTATGACGCTGCGCTGAGTCGTCTAAAGAAAACCAATAAAGTGTGGATGCTCCTCGATGATGCGTCTTTTGAAATCTCGACGCCAGAGCTAAACAAGTCAACAATCTACAATGCGATGTCAGGCTTAGGTCAAATGGGAGCAGACACAATAAGCCTCCGGTTTGGAGCCCTAGCCAAGATTGCCTCGCCAGACAATGCGGAGCTTGTCGACTACAAATACTCGGTAACCACCCAAGGTCTGCAGCTGTTGATGACCCAGACGTTCAACTCAGCTGGGGAGATTCTCAGCCAAGAGATGAAACTTGCGCTGCTTGGAATCTCATCGACCACCACCACTACATACAAAATCACTACCGTTGACAAGATACGCATTCCGAAAACCTCGGACATGGTCTCACTGGCAGCTCTCAAGAAAGCCAGCCATCAAATTTCTGCAGAAAAGTCACTCAGTTCTAAAGTCAAAGCGCTAACCTCGAAGGCCACTGCACTTGCAAAATCGACGAGGAAGACTTTGACCTCGAAACATCTCGCTGATGGAGCTAAAGCGCTCAAGTACACCGTGACAAGCATCAAAAACGGCGTGCGCCTGTCTGCGAAGTATCTCGGCTTCGAGGGCCGCATGTGCCTAGTCGCTTCAAAAGGCAAGGTAGTGGCGACCGCTTGCTCTTAGGGCGAAAACGACCCCATAGCTAGTCGGCGCAGTCGACCACCCAGTCAAGGCCAAGGGAAACTAGAGCGCGGTCTGCGGTGAAGAAAGTGGTGCTTGATTTGGCCCCCGCCTGAGCCAGAATCATTCGGTCGAACGGGTCATGTCGAACTAGCGATGGAAACCTGCTCAGCGAAGCCGCGGACTCCTGGCCAAAGGCTTCAATCTTTATGCCCTGGTTCAGAAAGAGTTCTGCAAAATCTTTCGGAAGCGCTAACTTGCCGATACCGGCCTTGATCTCTAACTCGGCGATGCTCAAAGCCGACATCACGGTTTCGCTGCTCGAGTTCAGCCATTTCAGCGTTCCAGAGCTCAGACGCGAGTCTCCCTTGGCCAGCCAAAGAGCCACCTGCGTGTCAATGAATGCTCGACGTGACACTTTTTAGGCCTTGAAAAGGTCGTTGAACTCGCGGTCTAGGCGACTCCAGGTCGCGTCATCCCAGTCGGCAAAAACAGCACTGCCAAACCCCGGCACAATCTCTTGCTGAACCTCGTCTACCTTCACCAAGCGCATCACTGGCTTGCCCGCGCGCGCGATTACGATCTCTTCGCCAGCTTCGACGGCTTCGGCGAGCTTAGAAAAGTGGGTTTTCGCTTCGTGCATGTTTACCTGTCTTGCCATGTGCTCAGACTAGCGTGGTTAGTCTACTTAGTCCACTAATTTCACTCGGATGCGCAGACTAAACTCGTATGGGTTGCCGGTGATTTCGATCACTGACTCCAGGAGAATTCGCCTAGTGGCCTATGGCGCGCGCTTGGAAAGCGCGTTGAGTGCAAGCTCTCGGGGGTTCGAATCCCCCATTCTCCGCGCTCTTCGAAAGAAGACGTTCACTAATGAGACAGTGAGAAACCCTCTGAGATATCAGAGGGTTTTGTCTTTCTAGGCGTCGACGATTTCAGCGATTAGGCTCTTCTTATGGCTTGGATTTACTTACTCGGCGCGATTGCCTTCGAACTTTTCGCAACGACCGCTCTCAAACTATCAGACGGCTTCACAAAGTTGTGGTGGACTCTGGTGATGGCAGTTGGCTACGGATTCGCTTTCTATTTGCTCTCACTAGTCGTGAAAACCATTCCCCTTGGGTTGGCCTATGCGGTATGGTCTGGAATCGGAACACTAGGAGCAATCCTCGTGTCTATTTGGTTGTTCAAAGCAGATGCCTCACTCTTAGTTTGGATTGGGGCTGCGCTCGTCATCGGTGGGGTTGTTCTGATGAATCTCGGTAGCAATGCTCACTAGAACGCAGAAGGTAATCGTCTGGGCGATTGATCTCGGCTTTCTCGTCTATTGGTCGCTGATCATATTTCGCGCGCTACCTGCGGAGGCGATGTTCACCGGCTACGAAAAGCCTGAAGTCCAGGCTTGGAACTGGTCATTCTTGCCGCTCGACATACTCGCATCGCTAACGGGCATAGCCGGAAATACTCTCAAACGTTTCAACTCGAAAGTGCTGATAACTGTCTCTCTCGTCCTGACTTCGGTAGCAGGAGGAATGGCCATCGGATACTGGGCATTCTTGGGAGATTTCGAGATTTCCTGGTGGGCCCCGAACCTCGTCCTGCTACTGTTCCCCCTCTGGCCACTCACCTCATTCGCAAGAAAATCTGACAACTTGGCGTAGAAAGATGGCGTAGAAACGGTTTTCGATAAACTACTTCGACGTCAGCATTGAGAACCAGGCGTGTAGTGCGTTCCTCGTATTCTCCGCAGAAATGACAACGACCCCTTGTGGGTCGTTTTTCATTTCTGGGGTTGGGTCGATGAGAACCGGGTTCGCTGGGGCCCCATCGGCGTCGCCTAGCGACGACTTTATGAAGAGAAGAAAAGCATCTAGGTCTTTAGTCTCTTTCGGATCTCGGCATTGTTCAGTTAACGAATGTTGCATATATGCTATGTAGCATGTATGCTACTTCCATGAGTAGAAACTCCGAAGAGCCAGTATTCAACCAGATAGAAGAAATCCGAACGTCGCTTGGGCTGAGCAGGCAAGAGCTTGCTGATCTCGTTGGGGTTCACTACCAAACAATCGGCTATCTGGAGCGCGGCGAATACAGCCCTTCCTTAGTTTTAGCTCTTCGAATAGCACAAACCCTAAACAAAGAAGTATCGGAAGTGTTCTCGCTCACTGAACCCAAAGAAGGAGAGAAGTAATGACAAAGAAGAACAAGATCTACTGGTCCCTCGGTGTGACCGAGAAGGGCACGAGAGCCCTGCTTACCGATGAAAATTCGAAGTTCAAGTGGCTAAGGTCTCAGCGCAACAGGCGTGTACTGGTTGCACTCAACATGATCGGTATTGTTTTGGTTTCTTTGGGAAGCTACTACCCAACTTTAAAAACCAACATCAACTTAGATGCCGATACAGAAATAGTGATTTTTAGCGTCACGGCTATTTTTGTAATCTTTCTAACCCTGGGCGCTTATTCGTATCTGCGTGTGGCTGTGCGAGGCATAGCCGATGCGCCAGATGAACTCTTGGACGAACGCCAAATTCAAATTCGCAACACCTCTTATCGGTATGCCTATTTGGCAATGGGATACATCGTGCTAGGTCTTCTGCTCTTGATGTTCTTTGGGCCAGAGTTAGAAATGTTCCAGCCGGAAGGAAACGACGGCAGCTACCTGGCGATTGCGACGATGTTTGCCTTCGCCGCTGCTCCATCGATGATTCTTGCTTGGCGTGAGAGGGACATCTAAATTGCCTATTACTCAAAGAGATAGTTTTCCAGACATCCTGCGTGGCTTTGCCTTATTTGGCATAGCGATGGTCAACATCCAGTTCTTTTCAATTAGCACCTTTAGCGGTGCCGAGTCGCTGGATCTAACCCAACCAGAATCTGCAGGTGCGGCTTTCGTGGTCTTTGCTTTGTTTCAGGCCAAGTTCTACCTGCTGTTTTCTTTTCTTTTTGGCTACTCGGCGCACTACGTGCTGAGAGGTCAAAAAAGCAACAGAAGAAGATGGATTGCCAGATCAGTTGGGCTTGTGCTCTTGGGTCTGATCCATCTCACCTTCTTCTTCCACGGAGACATACTCTTCCTCTACGGATTCTTTGCGCTTCTTCTCACCTTGCTTTACTTTCGCAAGGAGAAAACCCTAAAGGTTTGGGCCTGGGTGATTTACCTCATCACAGCAGTGCTGTTTGTAGCAATCTCACTGCTTGTTTCTTTAGCCGAATTGGTATTGGCTTCGAAAGGCAAGACCTTCCCCAGCCAGGAGCCAGTCGAATTCCTGGACGTTGCTCTTAGCTCTGGTGGGTTCTTTGAGATTGCGACTGCCAGGTTTGAGTTTTGGCTTATGGCCGCGGGGCCCGCATTCTTGCTTCAAGGGTCATTGGTCTTTGTGGCATTTATTGTCGGTGTGCTGGTATCTCGAAGGGGCGGGCTTGGCGCTTCCTTGAAGCCGGAGCTGATGAAGAAATTTGCTATCTGGGGGCTAACTCTTGGCCTAGCTTTGCAGTTACTTGCTGGCTACATTTTTTTAACAAATGAGCAAGCTGAAAGCTACAGCCTTACCCTCTACCTAGTTGCAACGGCGCTGAACTTCTTGACCGCTCCCCTGATGTCAGCTGGCTTGGTTGGTGGCCTTTGGCTACTAAGCCAAAAAATCAAGCTTTCGCTTCTAAGTGCTGCCGGTCGCCACTCGCTGAGCATCTACCTTGGCCAGTCGCTGGTGTTCTCTAGCTTGTTTTCGGCATGGGGATTCGGTCTGTTCCAAGAACTTAGCCTGCTCAGTGTTGTTCTAATTGCAGCGGCAACCTGGCTGGCTCTTGCCCTACTGGCACAACTAAACCTTCGGTTCAGAACTAGAGGACCCATGGAGGCGTTGCTAACAAACTTCAGTAGATTGTTTGAGCGCAAATAATGAATCTAGAACAACTAGGGCTCTTCGGAGTTTTCTTAGGTGGCGCATTTCCGTGGATTGAAGCATTGGCCGCTGCACCAGCCGGCATTTTGTTCGGTCTAAACCCGATACTCAGTTTGATTTTTGCCGTCGCTGGCAACTTAGTCACAATTGTGATTTTTGCCTACGGAGGCAAGTCCCTCAGAGAATGGCTCATGCGGCGAAGAGTGGCAAAAGGTAAAGACCCCGAATCTCCGAAATTCAAAAAGGCCCGAGTGGCATATGAAAAATATGGAATTTACGGGATGGCTATTCTTGACCCTATTTTGATCGGAACCCCATTCTCAGCAGCTGTATCGGCTGCTGCTGGAGTCAAGCCACTTAAAGTAACTTTGATACTTGCTGTTGCCATGATGATTTGGGCTTCGGCGATTGCTTGGGTCGTGGTGGCTCTTGGGGGTTCGATAGGAATCGTTCAATAACCCAGCTGATTCTGGATGGTCGGGACCATGTTAATCAAAGTGCCTATGTGCAGCGCTGATATCGCAAGGTTGCTTATCACCACTGGGTTCGAAAAGGATCGCACTGTGAATGGCGTAGTTACTTTGTAAATCACCTGAACCAAGAGGAGTGCAAACACTAACGACGGAACTGGCTTGAAAACTAAAAACAATGACATGGCAAGAATTGCAAAGTAAATAGACATCAAGATGCCGCGGGCCGCTGTGAAGCCTCCCCAGGCGTGATCTATAAGTGGGGACTTTATTGCCATCAATACGAGTATTGGAACAAGCACAACGATGTTTACGGCGAGAGAAATGTAAATCCAGCTGATCATTGAGCGCCACCAAGCCTATCTTTCGCTGAGTTTCGCTTGCCGACTGCAGGCACAAGTTGCCCCACCTTTGCAAACCCAAAGGTTGGCATGTTCACATACATGTTCTCCACTCCTTCTCTTGGAACCACGTATGTCTCGTGCCAAATGCCAACTGCGTCTGATGCCCTGGCTGCTTTGTTGAAAGCCTTCCAAGCGGGTAAGTGTTCGGAATCCGTTGCTTTTGCATACTCAAGGAGTTTTTCTGCGCTCTCCCAGTACTGAACAAGAATCAATGTGCGACTAAACCACATTTGATAAGACTTGAAGCCTAGCTGCGGGTTTTTATATAGTTCCGGCAACATCTTTCCCATGGCGTTAAAAACTGGAATCCACTTATGAAAAGCTAAGAAATTATTGATTCTCATGCCAATCAGGAAAACAACAATTCCCTCATCAGTTGTGGCCGTCAACCGACCTTGGTTTATCTTGCTCATTTCTTGATTTCAACGCTTTCTTTGACAATTCCAAACCAAATACGTTCTAGCAGACCTTCGATAATCTCTGGCTCTGCTTTTGGTCTCATGGGGTCACTTCCGCCTGCAAGATTTGCATACCCATGCACGGCGGCCCAGGCAAAGTCAGTCACTTGCCTTACCTCAGCCGCTTGAATGAGGCCCTCATTGCAGAGATCCAAAACGGAATCTTGAAAAACCATCCATGCCGACGGGCTGTCTTCTCGCTTAGGTGGTGCTTCACAAGCCACAAATGCGACAGAAAAAAGTCCGGGTTCATTGAGGGCGAACTGGATGTATGTTCTACCCGTTGCCTCGAATCGCTCCTTGACGGATGTTTCATGGGAAATCGCTTCAATCATGCGCCTTGCCAGCTCTTCGCGAGCCTGTTGAGAGATACTCGCCTTCAGCCCTTCGCCGCTCGAGAAGTGTCGGTAAACCGCCATTGGCGAAACGCTGACTTCTTTAGCTAGAGCGTTAACCCCTAGGTTTTTTGAGCCGCTGATTCTGGCCTCTCGAACTCCCGCTTCCAAGAGCGCTGCTTCCAAGTTTCCGTGATGGTACTTTTGCGTCTTCATTTCACACCTTGACAATTCGAAGATTCACCATTTATGTTTATAGCATACACACTATTCGGAGGTAATCATGAATGAAACACATCTGGTAGTCGGATCCGGGGAGGTCGGTTCGGCTTTGGCTCTGCAACTGGCCGAGGCAGGCAAGCGGGTCGTCGTGCTGACTCGATCAGGCAGAGGCCCTGAGCATCAGCTCATCACAAGGGTTTCAGGTGACGCATCGAACTTGAACAATCTTCTGCAGGCTGCACCCAGCGCGGTGGCGATTTACAACTGCGTAAACCCTCCCCACTACGACAAGTGGGCAACCGAATGGCCTCCGCTGGCAAACGCCTTCTTGGAATATGCGCGAACCACTGGGGCGGTATTGGTGACTTGTTCAAACCTCTACGGCTATGGACCAACCTCAAATAAGTTAACCGAAGATCTGCCCTCAAATGGCACCTGGGTCAATTCAAAAGTTCGCGCCCAAATGTGGCTCGACGCCAAACAGCTAAACGACGATGGGGTCATCCGCGCAACAGAAGTTAGAGGCTCCGATTACCTGTCACCGGGGGCGCAAAGTCGGTTTGGAGATCGAGTTGTCCCAGTCTTGAAAGCAGGAAAAGGTGTGCAACTTCTAGGCGACATCAACCAAGCCCACACTTTCACAGCCCCCGCGGACGTCGCCAAATTGATGATGAAAATTGCCTTAGATGAGCGAGCATGGGGCAAGGCTTGGCACGTTCCTAGTAACGCGCCAAAAACTCAACTTGAAGTGATCCAAGACATAGCTAAGGAGTTGGGGCTAAACGATGTCAAAGTTAGCTCAGTTCCAAAAATCATTTTGGGAATCATGGGTGTTTTCATTCCTGTGATTCGAGAACTGAATAACGGAAGCTACATGTTCGACGCTCCATTCGTGATGGATGATTCGGCAGCTCGAAGTACCTTTGGGCTTCAACCCACTCCCTGGGATGCGATGATCAAGGGTTTGGTCGCGGCATATTTATAGGCAGCTTCCGCAAACAACGGCAAAGAAAGAAAACTACTGGCGATAAGTGCTGTTGATAACGCAACACAAATGTGATGTAGCAAAGTCGAGCGTCTCTATACATCGCAACGAGCCTGAGTTAGATTTCAGACATGGCTAAAGAACCGGATGATAACCACAAGCTACTCGTGCCTGCTAACTGGGTAGAGCGAATCGAAGAGGTTTTTCACATAGTCCTCGGAGTCTTTCTGCTGGCAATCGCCGCAGCAGCCCTTTACTTCTCAGTCGTACGGGTCTTCGAAACCGTCCCGTTCTTTCCGACCGGCATGATTCAGGCAATCAACGACATCCTCTTCATCATCATCATTCTTGAGATTTTGAGAACGGTAGTTGCGCGCTACACCGATGGCGTTTTCCAACTGCAAAACTTCTTGATCATCGGCGTGATCGCGGCTGTTCGACACATTCTCACCGTTGGTGCTTCGATGACTCTCGCCGCGGGTAAATCGCAGGATGAATTTGACCGAGCCGTGATCGAGCTTGGCGTCAGCTCGGGTATCGTCGTAGCTCTCGTGTTCGCCATCTTCCTCTCGAAAGCATCGAGCAGTTTTCAGCCCAAAACACTCGAGAAACGCGCAAACAAAGCCTTTTAGGCCCGGTTCGCACTATTAGGCTTGCGCTGTGAACATCAGCCAAGAAACCATCAACTGGATGCTCGACAGCGACCCTGCACTCAAGTGGCAGGTTGAGCGAGACCTGTTGAACGCGCCCGAAGCGCAGTGGGTGGCAACCAAAGCCCTGGTCACAACCGAAGGTATCGGCGCCAGAATGCTCAGCCTTCAAGATGAAGACGGCCAATGGGCCGGCGGCGCGCACTTTCCAACACGCGAAGATCCGCGAGCGCTGCCCTACGTCGAAGGCGAAAAGGGTCAGCCATACATCTCAACGGGTTGGTCGCTAAGTTCAGTGCGCGAATGGGGCGTCGATGCCAAGGTGATGGGCGACACATCCGAGCGCTTAGAGAAAAACTGCCGCTGGGAATACGACGACCTGCCGTTCTGGGGTGGCGAAGTGGACTGCTGTATCAACGCCTACACGCTCTCAAACGGTCTTTGGCTTGGTCGCGACATGTCTCACCTGGCGAAATGGTTTGTCGACCACCAACTCGAAGACGGGGGCTGGAACTGCGAGTGGATCGAGGGCGACACCCGCTCGTCGTTCCACTCGACCCTGAACTCGCTCTTCGGCCTGCTTGATTACGAGCTTCATACAGGCAAGAAGGCCGAAATCACGGATGCTCGCCGCAAAGCCGAGGAATACCTGCTCGAACGCCGGCTCATGTTCAGGCTCTCGACCGGCGAACCGGTTGGTCCCTGGTTGAACGACCTCGCCTACCCGTTCAGGTGGAACTACTCGATTGTTCGCGCTTTGAACTATTTCGTGAGTGCATCCAAGTTCTCAGGGGATGCGCCAGACCCACGCCTCGCCGACGCCATGAACCTCTTGGCATCCTGGGCCAACGAAAACGGTCGCTGGGTTACCAACGACCGCATTCCTGGTCAGGTTTGGTTTGATGTTGATTCCCCGGTTGGCGAGGAGTCGAAGTGGCTAACTTTCTATGCGCTGCGAGCGCTGAACTGGTGGAACGCCCGCTAGTGCGCTCTACTTCTTGCGCTTGAAGAACGACTTGAGCTTGGCCACGATGATCTCAAGCCCCTGCATACCCTGCTTGTTTAGTTCTCGAGCCCACTCGAGTTCGAGGGCGAGAATCGTAAGGCCAAAGAATATGAATAGAAGACCTGGGCCGGGGGTAACCATCATGATCAGGCCGAGAATCAGCAAAATCACGCCGATAATCATCGTCACAACCCAGCGCACGGGGCTCGGGAGCTTTGACAGAACTTTCTTGATCCATTCCATTTAGGTCTCCTCTCTTACTCTCAGCCTAAACCAGACCGAACGCCGCAGCGCTTCGGACTAAACGCGTGGCTTCTTACTTTGTTTTGAGCGCAAGCAACGGGCGGCTCAGCCCTAAACTACGAGATGTAGCGTGCTCTAGAAGGGTAGAAAATGAACGGTTTGACTCGCAAGCTTATTGCCGAGTTTGGTGGCACTGCCGCCCTGGTTTGCATCGTGGTTGGCTCGGGCATCATGGGCACGAACCTGTCGAACGATGACGGCGTAGCTCTTTTGATTAACGCCGTTTCAACCGCTCTCGGCCTAGCCATTCTGATTCTCATTCTCGGGCCGGTCAGCGGCGCTCACTTCAACCCAGCGGTCACGCTCGTGATGTTTGCCCAGCGTGCGATCGAGCTCAAGGCGGCCATCGGCTTCATGGTGGCTCAGATTCTTGGCGCTATCGGTGGCGCAATCTTGGCGAATGTCATGTTCGACCTTGCGGCCGTGCAAATCTCTGACCACGCCCGAGTTTCGACGGGAACGCTGGTTGCCGAGGCAATCGCAACCGCTGGCTTGATCGTGGTCATCCAAGTGTTTGTGGCTCGTCAGAACGCCAACCATGTCGCCATCGCGGTGGCTGCCTGGATCGGCTCGGCCTACTTCTTCACCGCATCGACGTCTTTCGCCAACCCTGCCGTGACCATCGGTCGCACGTTCACCGACACAGTTGCCGGAATTGCACCGGCCTCGCTCTTGCCATTTGTGGCTGCACAACTGGTCGGCGCTGCAATCGGGCTGGTACTTGCAAAAGCCATAACCAAAGGCCAAGTCGACTAGGGCTTTCGCCAAAAACATCTTGGAGGAACCATGGCAAAAGAGTCGAACGCAAAGTTCACTGCGGCAGAGCGCGAGGCCATGCAAGAACGCGCACGCGAGTTGAAGGCTGCCAAAGGAGCCCAGAACAAGGCTGCCGATGAGGCCCTTGTGGTCGCGAAGATTGCTGCAATGGCGCCTGCCGACCGCAAGATTGCCGAACGAGTGCATGCCATTGTCAGAGAGGCCGCCCCGCTCCTAGACGCCAAGACCTGGTATGGCATGCAGGCCTATTTCAAAGACGGCAAGGTCGTTTGCTTTTTTCAAGACGCCGCGAAGTTCAAGTCGCGCTATTCAACCTTCGGTTTTCAAGATGCTGCCAACTTGGATGACGGTTCAATGTGGCCTACGTCATTCGCAGTGATTTCGCTCGACACGGCAACCGAGAAGCGCATCGCCGACCTAGTGCGTCAGGCTGCTAACTAACCTTCAGCATCAGCATGTATTGCCCGCCACCAGGGTTGACCTGAGTTTCAAAGCGCACACCCGGTGCAAAACGGCTGAGTCGATCGAGTAGCCACACGGATGCTTCGGCCGCGTCATCCGCGCTCATGCAACGTGCCACAAGCTCACGCCCACCCTTGCGGCTTAAACGCTCGACAGTTTCGACAATCGGTGCCGGCTCGGCGACGAGCAGGTGTTCGGCCCAAGGAACCACCGGGGCAATCTTGCCCTTCATGGTGTTGCAGGCCCGGTGAGCCAAGCGCTCAGCGCTCGCGCCACCCTTTTTGCCCTTTGCAACGCCAAAGCTATCGACACTAGGTCCCAAATCGGCGTTCACCGAGGCATCTGGGTCAACCGCGCCGTCACAAAGCCAGCAGCGCCAGCCGTCGGCCTTGCCGACTGCGTCTAGATCGCTCATGAAAGTAACTCAAAATACATGGTTACAACTTTCGAGTCGGGCCGAACCTCATAGCCGGAATCGCCCCAGAACTTGCCGTGGCTTTCGCGAAAATCATCGCCAGTCAAATCACCCTCAGCCTCGGCTAAGGCGAATTCATCGGGCACATCTTCAAAGTTCATAACCTCGACCCGTGTGCATTGAATTCGTCCGAGCTCTTCGCCATCGTTGCCAACCACCACGAGCACCTCGCCTACGTGCTCGACGGGTTCTCCCTCGGCCTCGTAGTCATATTCGAGCAACCCTGCCGTGGCCCGCTTGTTGCCGTTGAACAGAAAATCTAGGATGGTGTCGCGCGAGGTTCCGGGGTTGCCGAACTCAATCGTTCGCAACCCATCAATTCGCTCAAATGTCATGCGACAAATCTAAATCATCACGTCTAGTCGGCCAACATCGTTGCCGCCGCCCAGAACGCGAGGCGAAACCTTGGCGGTGAGCTCAGCCGCGACATCCGCGCTGATAAGTTCGTGCTTAGCCAAGATCGCAACGGCGACCGCTGCCATGGCGCGCATAGAGCCATCGGCAACCTTAATGGCGAGCCCGTGACCATCGGCGGTGCCAACGACATAGACGCCCTCGGCCCCAACCTTGGCAACCAGCCCGGCATCGAGCATTAGCGAGTCGGCGGCCTCGCGGTCGCCAATCGCCCAGCCATTGGCCTTCAGACCCGCGGCGATTTCGGTTTCTTCGAGAGCAAACTTGCCCGTCGCCCGCGCTAACCCTTCGACCGTCAGCGTGTGTAACGGTGCGCCACACCCGTCGACGGTGGTGTGCAAAACCTTTTCGCCGGAAAACTCCTCGAGAACATCCACGATTAATTTTTGAAGCGGATGCTCTGCCGACAGGTAATCGTGCGTCGACCATCCGGCGCCAACGCTCGCGGCCAAGAATGCGGCGTGCTTGCCTGAGCAATTGAAGTATTCGCGACGTTGCTCGGTTGCGGCGGTTCGAGCGGCGGAGTTAGCCGGCCAGGCTAGCGGGCACTGCAGTGCCTCGACGCCCAAGCCAGCTTGCGCCAAAATCTGCTCAACTAGAGTCACGTGATCGGTCGAACCCGAGTGGCTGCCAGACGAAACCGCAAGTTGCGCACCATCGAGCGACAAACCGGCACGGCGCACGGCCACCGCCTGAAGCGGCTTGACCGCACTGCGCGGATAAATGATGCGTTTTGACGGACCCCAGTGTTCGATCACCTTGCCGTCGGGGCCGGTGAGCGTGGCAACCCCTCGATGCCACGACTCAACCAAGCCACCTCTGGTCAGCTGGGCGAGCAACATGTGATCGCCTGCCGAAAGCACAAGAGTGTGAAGCATATCTGCGGTCATAACTACAACCTACCGAAAGAGCGTTACTTCACCTTGCTAGCAGTGCTCTTGGTGGTGGTCACCGTACTGCCAACCGAGTTGGTTGCGGTGACCGAGGCGCGAACATACTTGCCAATGTCGCTCTTGGTGAGCTTGTAACTCGCAGCGGTCTTGCCCGCGATTGCAGCACATTTATTAGCGGATGCTGGCGCAGTCTTAATCGCATTGAAGCCCTTGACCGAGCAGCGATACCACTTGTAGGTGTAGGTCATCGGAGCGGTGCCAGTCCAGGTTCCCTTTGACACGGTGAGGGTCTTGCCAACCACCGGGCTGGTGGTCGACAGGGTCGCCAACATGCTGTTGGTCGGCTTGGTCTTCGGCACAATCGCAGGGGTAACCGCACCGTTTACCGCAACGTTGTCTATGTAGTAGAGCAGTGGCGGGTTAGAAGGTGCAACCTGGAAGTCAGGGAAAATGACCACCTTGTCGTACTCGGTTGCTGCTGACCAGCCGGCAACGGTCGAGAAGTTAACGGTGATGGTTTGCCAACCGACGACGGCGGTTGCGCCACCCTGAACTGCACCCGGGTTTAGCTCGACCACAACCGGACCGGCTTTTGGTGAGTAGTAGTTGAAGGTCACACTCGGAAACGCGCTGCTGGTGTAACGCTTGGTTCCGGTGATGTCGACGATTACGTTTGCGCCCGTCCAAGGCTGGCCGAGTTTAGTGATGGCCAGGGCGTTGCCGCCGTTGCCGTCAACCGGCGCTGGGACGATTGCTGCGGTTCCGCCACCGAAAATACCGTGTGGATGCGGACCCGTGGCCTCGGCAGCAACAAGTGCGCCGTCAGCATCGCCCGACTCAAAGGTGAGCAGGGTTGGGGTTGCAGTCTTGCCAACGGGCTCGACTCCCCCGCCGCCGCCTGAAGCCGCGGCAAAGGTAATGTCATCAACATAGAAAACCTGGTTGCCGGTGGTGACCTGTGGGCCAAGCGACACGAAGTCGAAGAACATCGACGCCATGCTGTAGGTCTTGTTCACACTGAACGCCTCGGTTCCGGTGGCCTGCTTCGAGAAGTCAAAGGTGTAGGTGTGCCAACCGAGTACCGATTTTTCGGTGGCGTTGGTCTCGACCGACTGAGTCGGGTCGCCCGCCTTTTCGATCTTCATGCGAATTACGATGTTTGCTTTTGGTGAGTGAACGCGGGCGCTAACAAATAGCTCACCGGTCTTCAGTAGCACCTTCGATGGGTCTTTGATGATTGTTGTGCCGGCCCAAGATGCCTTGCCACGAATCACTTTGAGGGCGCGACCGGCGTTGTCTGGTGCATCGGCTACCACCGACGATGCCTGCTGCATCGGGGCGTCGTCGAAGTCGATGTTCACGTAGCCCGAGGTATCGTTCTGCTCAAAAGTGACCACCAAGCCGCCGGCTGCAGTAGCCGAAGAAACCGGGTTGAGTGTGGCTGCCAAAATCAGCGCGGATGCCGCGGCTAGCAGTTTGCGTGCGGAAAACCGAAACATGAATGTCCCTTTCAAAACTGAAAGCGACTATCGCTCCTAACTCTCAAGTTAGGGCATGAAAGCGGTTTCGTGAAAGCGATTTCACGACCGTAACCCAATCGTTAGCAAGCGCCTTTGCTAGGCTTTGGCCATGCAAAATCAAGTCTTTCAGGGTGCCTCAGGGCAGAGCATCCAAGTGCTATTTGAAGCCAGCGGTGACACGCTCGCCGTTTGGCATCACGGTACCCCGAACCCGCGCGAGCTAAGCGCCGAGGTGTTGGCAGTGTTCGCCCGCCACGGGTATTCGGTGGTTTGCCCAATTCGCCCCGGCTACGGCGAGACGAGCCTGACCCGCACCGACGGTCAGAGCATGAGCGACATGGCTGAGGTTACCGCCGCCGTGGTTGCGCACCTAGGTTTCGACAAGTTTGTTAGCTTCGGGCACTCGAGCGGTGGGGCCCGCGCGCTAGGAGACGTTGCCGCGCTCGACCAGGCGCTTGCCGCCGTGACCTTTGCAACCGTCGGCCCTGTTGGCGAAAGCGATTTGAACCCGCACGAAGGAATCGACCCTGAAGAGCTCGAGATGCTCGAGGCAACTCGTGACCTTGCTCCCGAGGTAATCGCTCAGTTTGAAAAGTGGGCGCCGTCTTTCGAAAACCCGATCGCATTCACTCACGGCGCGATGGGTTGGGCGCTAGACGAGCACTCGATGATGGTTCCTTGGGGTTTCGACGTTCGAGCCATCGACAAGCCGGTGCTTCTGTTCACCGGCGACAGCGACCCAAACGTAAACCCGGTTTCGAGCCGCTGGTTGGCTAGCAAGATCGCAGGAGCCAAGCTCAACGAACTGCCGAACCGCGACCACGACCAGATCGTTGAAGCCGACGTTGTTGAGCAGGCGCTAACCGCCTTGGATGCTGCGCTCTAGTTAGCGCCCGCATAAAGTTTCGCTAGTTCGACAAATCTGGCACGGTTATTGGCCGCACGATGAAAATCAGGCTGAGCAGACCGATTAGGTAAGCGCCGCCCATGAGCATGCCGAGCGGGGCTGCGCTATCCAGCGGCACGAGGGTGTAAATCGGCGAGAACAAGCTGGTAACCAAGAAGTTCGAGACGCCCAACAGCGATGCAGCGGTGCCGGCCTCGTGACCGTGCGGGGTGAGCGCCAGGGTCTGAATCAACGGGATGGTCGCACCAAAGCACAAGATCAGCACCGCAAGCGCAACCTCGGCTGCGGCAAACGGGGCGTTCGCCAAACCTAGCAACGTGAGAACGAGACCGGCTGCGACGGCCGTGGCAATAACGGCGACGAGCATCCACTGAGCTTTGTATTTGACGCCCAGTCGAGCGCCAATCTGCACACCGATCACCGACATAACCGAGTTGAACGAGAACCAGAAACCGAATTCGCCAACGCTGAGACCATAACCCGATTCGCGAAATAGGAACGGAACGATGTTTAGGTAGGCGAAGAGCGATACGGTCTGCGCCACCGAGAGAATCAACAGGCCGATGTAGATTCGGTCGCGAAGCACTGCGGCGAAACGCTTGCCCATGCCAAAGAACGGCGACTCTTTACGGTCGTCGGTGTGGAGGGTTTCTTTGAGAAAGACAATGGCCAGAATGGCGACGACCGAGCCGAAACCCGCAAAAATGCCGAACACTTCGCGCCAAAGCACGACTTCACTTAGCCAAGCGCCGATGATCGGCCCAAGTATTGGCGAGAGCCCCTGCACTAGAAAAACGCGCGAAAGCATTTTCATCATTGGCTTGCCGGCATACAGGTCGCGAACCACCGCATTGGCGAGCACACCGGCTGCCGATGCGCCAACCGCCATAAGGGTGCGAAGCGCAATGAAGGTTTCGATATTGGTCGCCCAGAGCATTGCGAATGCTGCCACGGCATAAAGCGATACGGCAAAAATCATTGGGCGACGGCGACCGATCGAGTCGCTCAGGGTGCCTGCAAAAATCTGACCGAAGGCGAAGCCTAGGGTTACTCCGGTAAGGCTGAATTGAATTAGCGCGGTGCTTACGTCGAAATCGGTTTCGATGGCTGGATATGAGGCCAAATAGGGGTCGATTGTGAACGGTTGAAGGCACATCGACAGCCCGAGCATCAAGATAAAAATCAAGCGCTGCTGTTTGGTTATTGAACTCACTAAGCGAGCCTACCTCACTCGATTTTCAGCGACGACGAGGCGGGCGAAGTGTTTGCTCGAACAATGTCGTTGGTTGATGGCAAACTTGCACCCAACAGCACTGCCTGGCTCGCTCGGTGAGTCAATCGAAAGATTGGTTCTAGTTGCGAAGAGGCCGGCGGCCGAACGTTAGGAGCATCGCGTGACCTTCTGGGACTTTCTAGCCGGCGCAGCCCTGCTCTTTTTGTTCGGCGCGATCGCGGTCAGTGCTTTCGTGTTGGTGTTCTCGGTCATCGGGCCACTGTTTTGGGGCTCGAAAAACACGCGACCAACAACTACTTGGGTAGATTCGCCAGAAGACGACGCCGACGAAGACGAGCTACACCACCGCTAGACAGTGGCTCCCCGTTTGAGCGGGCTAAACCGAACTAAGCAGTAGCGCGGTCATCTTCTTCGCGTTTGCGAGCCGGCATCGGCACCAGCATGCTCACGCGCTTCTGATACTGCGCATAGTCGGGGTATTTCGAAAGCGTGATTTCTTCGGTGAAGCGAGTCGAACCGATGAACAAACCGGTGAGAATGAACGCACCAAGCCAGCTCCAGCCACCGAAACCGTGGTTTGCAAATACGAACAGGTAGACAACCCACCACTGAGACTGCTCAGCGAAGAAATTGGGGTGACGGCTGATCGAGAAAAGCCCGGTGGTCAAAAACCCTGGGCGAACCTCGCGACCGGCCGCACGTTCGGCTTTCTTGAACTGATGAAAGTTCCACTGCTGCTGGTCGGCAACGGTCTCGAGCGTGAGCAGTGCGAGAAACAGCAGCGCTAGCGCAGCATCCACGCCACTAAACGGCGCGGGGTTAGCTAGCAGCTCGTTCATCGGCAGGGTGATCAAGAACAGAATCACGTTCTGCGCGATGACAATGAAGAGGATGTTGAACACTTGGTACTGCCAAGGCTTCATGCGTGCGCGCAAAATCTCCCAGCGGTAATCTTCACCGCCGGGTGCATAGCCGCCCTTGCGAGCGAAGTTGAAGGTGAGGCGTGCGCCCCAAAGTGTGATGAGCGCCGCGATGACGTTCAGGCGCATGTCGGCGAAGCCGGCACCTGAGGCGAAAACCCAGGCATAGACGATTGGCACGACCGACCAGATGCGGTCGACCCACGAGGTGTCTTTGGTTGGAATGCTTAGGGCCCAGGTGAGAAAACAGGTGACTCCGAGAACCCAGTAATTGATTTCGAGTGCGCTCATAGGGGCTATTTTTACTCGCATCTGCGCGATTTTGCGGCTTTGAAATGCTCACTATTTGGTAACGGAATTCGGCCGCGATGTGACACTGCGCGGTGGCGGCAAGGGCTGGCTTGGCGGTTAGGCTGGAGGCTGGCGACGAAGCAGAAAGCTGATCAATGACTCAGGGAAAACCAACCGGCTGGGTCTTCATCTACATCATTCTCGGCATCATCTGGGGTTCGAGCTTTTTGTTCACCCACGTCGCTCTCGAGATGCTTCCGCCGGTTGGCGTGGTTTTCTGGCGGCTCTTACTCGGCGCTCTTGCGCTCGGTGCGGTTATCGCAATCCGTCGCGTTGAAATCACCCGCAACTGGCGACACTGGCTACTAATGGCTAGCGGCGGCGCATTCATGAACGCCCTGCCGTTCACACTTTTTGCCTACGCGCAGCAGCATGTGACGAGTATCCTCGCCAGCATCATTAATGGCGCGACCCCGATCATGACGTTGCTCGCGCTGCTAACCGTTTTTCGTGGCGAAAAGCTCAAGCTGAACGTGATTCTCGGCCTACTCATCGGCATGGGCGGCGTGATGATCGTGCTCGCGGTTTGGCAGGGCTTCGGCGAGAACGACCCAACCGCGGTGCTTGCCATGATTGCCGCGGTGAGCTGCTACGGCTTGGGTGGACCTTTCATCGTGCGTTTCGTGACTCCACTCAAAATGCCAAACGAAATTATGTCGATCGGTCAGGTTGGCTCGGCGAGCCTGATCGTGCTGCCGTTCTATCTGGCCGGCCCTGCGCTAATCGGCGAGGTCACTCTGCCCGCAGTTGCATCGGTGATTGCAGTCGGCGCGATTGGTTCGGGCGTTGCCTACATTTTGTATTACCGAATCATCAAGCAGGTTGGTTCGGCCATCGCCAACTCGGTTACCTACATGTCGCCACTGGTCGCCACCGTGCTTGGCATGCTGCTACTCGGCGAAGAACTGCACTGGTATGAGCCGGTCGGCGCAATCGTGGTTATTCTCGGAGCGCTGATTTCGCAGGGTCGCCTGCTCGGGCTATTTGGCATAAAACCCAAGGTGCTCTCATGACCAACGCCCGTTTGACAAACACGCGTGCGCGACTGAGTGCCAGCCGGGTTGACATAGTGATTTTGGCCGTAGCCCTGGTGTGGGGCGCTAGCTATCTCGCAGCCCGCGAACTCACCAAGGTTGCCTCGATCGGCGGCCTGCTGGCGGTGCGTTTCTTGCTCGCAGGGCTAGTGCTCGGCCTCATCTGGTTCTACAAGCGCGAACGTTTTAGCAAGACCGATGTTCTGCTCGGCACCGTGTTCGGCCTCACCCAAGCCTCGATCATGTGGGTCGAAACGTGGGGTCTCTCGGTCACCACCGCGACCAACGCCGGCGTGATCATCAGCCTCACGATTTTGTTCACTCCCGTGCTCGAAAGCGCCTGGAAGCGCAGTTGGCTCCCCCGCTCGTTCTTCATAGCCACGGTTGTTTCGCTGCTCGGGCTGATTCTGCTGGTGAGCGGCAACGGAATCACAGCGCCAAATTACGGGGATGCTCTGATGCTCCTCGCTGCGCTCGTTCGCACCTTTCACGTAACCGCCCAAGGTCGGCTTACCGAGGGCCGCAAGGTCAGCTCGCTTAACGCCATCATGATGCAGTGTTTGGTTTGCGGCTTGTGCTACCTAATCGCCGATCCGGCCGGAACCGTTGCCGCGGCCACCACTTTCAACGCTCGCGAGTGGGCCATCATGGCGTTTTTGGTGCTGTTCTGCAGCGTGTTCGCCTTCGCCGCTCAGCTCTGGGCAATCAAGAAGACTTCGGCCAGCCGCGCCAGCCTGCTGCTGAGCACCGAGCCAATCTGGGCCGTGGTCATCGGCTCGGCAATCGGCGGCGAGTTGCTGGGGTGGGTTGGTTATGTGGGCGCAGCCGTGATCATCGGCGCAAGCTATGTAGGTCAGGGAATCGAGCGACGGTACCGCGAAGGTAAGGCAGCGGCGCGGGTTTAGCCGCGATGGCTGCGGTTAAGCGCTGCGCTTTACCGTTAGCGGCAGTCTCAAAGCACCGCTGGCGGTTTTCGGAACGACCGGCTTCAGTGGCGGCACGGGTTGCACCGTCGCAAACTTTTCACCGAGACCGGGGCGTGGGTCAGACCCACCCTTGTTCGGCCAATGAGCCATCGCCCATTCGGCCTGAGCGGCTATCGCAAGTGAAGGGTTCACGCCGGGATTGGCCGACAGGGTGGACCCATCGAGAATGTGCAAGCCGTCAACACCGAACGCACGCAGGTATGGGTCAACGACTCCGGTCGAAGCATCCGCCCCGATAACGCAACCACCCAAGAAGTGAGCGGTCATCGGAATGCCAAACGGCTCGGTGACCACAGCCCCAGGGGTTCCGTTTATGTCTTTGGCCAGTTCGCGAGCAACGTCGTGACCAGCCGGCACCCAAGCCGGGTTCTTCTCGCCGTGTCCCTGAACCGAGGTCAAGCGACGACCAAACAGCCCGCCCTTCAACTTGGTTACCAAAGAGTTGTCACGTGCCTGCATCACGAGCAGAATGATGGCGCGCTCAGACCAGTCGCGCAGGTTATAGAAACTCGGCAGTCGGTGCAGGTTGGTAATCGTCGCCCAAATCAACCTCAGCGGGTTCGGGTTTTGCCCAGCCTTGCCGCTCGCTATCACGCTCTGCAACAGGGCCATGAAGTTCGAACCCTTGCCATAGCGAACCGGCTCGATGTGGGTGTCTGGGCTCGGAAAAATCGACGAAGTAATCGCAGCACCCTGCGAATAGTCAACGTCATCTCCACGCGCCACCACGCCGAGCAAACTTTCGCTGTTGGTGCGGCTCAGGTGACCGAGGCGATCACTCAAACCCTGCAAATGACCCGCCGCGCGCACCTTCTGCAACAGCTTCGCGGTGCCCAGAGCGCCCGCCGCAACAATAACTTGACCAGCGCGGATGCTGCGCTGACCCGAACCGCGCCAAGCTGACGACCCGCGTACCGAAAGTTCAAAACCGCCTTCGGCAAGCTCGCGGATGTCGGCAACGGTAGTCTCGGCAACTACCTGCGCGCCAGCCTGCTCAGCCAAATACAAGTAGTTCTTCACCAAGGTGTTCTTAGCGCCGTGGCGGCAACCCGTCATGCATTCACCGCAGTTGGTGCATCCGGTTCGAGCGGGCCCGACACCGCCGAAATACGGGTCTTCAACCGTCTTGCCGGCCTCACCGAAGTGAACACCGAGCGGAGTCATGCGAAAAGTGTCGCCGCGACCCATGCGCTCGGCAACCTTCTTGACCGCCGCGTCTGACGGGCTAAAGAACGGGTTCACCTCAACGCCGAGCATGCGCTCAGCCTGGTCAAAGTATGGCGAAAGCGCCTTCTGCCAGTCGGTGATGCCAGCCCAGCTGCCGGTCTTAAAAAAATCGACTGGCGGGCGATAGAGCGTGTTGGCATAAACCAGCGAACCGCCGCCGACTCCTGCGCCCGACATCACCATCACGTTTTTTAGAAAATCAATGCGCTGGATGCCCCGCAAACCCAAGCGCGGAAAGTACAAAAACTTCTTAAGGTTGAACGAGGTTTTGGCGAACTCGTGGTCTGCGTAGCGGCGGCCGGCTTCGATCACCAGCACGCGATAGCCCTTTTCGACTAGACGCAGGGCGGCAATCGAGCCGCCGAAACCCGAGCCGATGATTGCCACGTCGAACTCTGCCTCTGGCGAGGTGTTCGAGTTCAACGGGGTCTTGGTCATCGGCTCAGGTAACTAGCTGTCTGAAGGGTTTCTCAGCGGGCTAGCCGGTAGGCGCTCTTGGGCAACCCACTTTTGGTTGTAGCCGGTGGATGATGCCATGAGGTCTAGGAACGGCTTTGGGTCAAACTCCTCAGGTCCGACTACTCCGCGACCTGCCCAAACACCGGTTGCGATTAGCTCGAGAGCAATCAGCGGGTTGAAGGCGGTCTGCCAGACAACGGCTTGGCTCTCGTAGTTGTCATAGGCCCACTGGTTGTCGGCTACGTGATAAATGTAGGTAGCGCGAGCCTTACCGTCGTGGTCTTTACCGGTGACCAGGGTTCCGGCACAGGTCTTGCCCTCCATCTGCGAGCCCAACTGTGCTGGGTCTGGCAGAACCGAAACCACAACGTCGCGAGGGGCAACATCGACCGGGCCCTGGGCCGAGCGAACGCGCACCGGCTTGGTGCGGTCGAGACCAAGAAGGTTAAGAGTCTTGAGCACGTTGATGAAGTCGGTGCCCAGGCCGTATTTGAACGAGTACTTTTTGGCATTCATGGTGCGAGGAAGCATTGCAACTTCTTCGTGCTCAACGTTCACGCACTCTACAGCGCCGATGCCGTCAGGGAACTCGAAAATCTCAGGCTCGCTGAACGCAGGGGTGGTGTACCAGCCCTTGCCCTCTTCCCACATAAGTGGTGGGTTGAGGCATTCTTCGATGGTGGTCCAGATCGAGAACGACGGGGCAAAAATCTCGTTGCCGTTTTCGTCGCGAACAATCAGGTTTCCGCCATCTTTCACGCTGATCTCGTCGATTTCGCTGAACAGGTGGTCGGCCGCGTAACGGGCGAAGATGTTCGAGAGACCAGGCTCAACACCGATGCCGACGAGGGCGAGCAAACCAGCACGCTCCCACTGGTCGTTCAGTGCATACTGCTGGTCACCTAGCTTGAGGCCAGCCTTGCGGGTCGGGTCGGTTTCGTGTGGCTCGCTCAAGCTCATGGCCATGTCGAGGTAGTTCACGCCTGCGGTAAATGCACCCGAGAAAACGGTTGGCACAAACTTTGGCTCAACCGCGTTGAGCACGTGGGTGATGTCATATTTGCGAGCAACTTCGGCAACATTGTCTGCCGAGCTAGCGTCGATCTTCGACACCAAGAACTTGGCCGCCACTTCGTCACCGTGCTTGGCGCGAATCCACTCAACGGTTCGCTCAGCTCGTGATTGGTCGTAGTCGGTGACCACCATAACTTCGAAAAAGTCGCGTTCTGCCGCGATCTTTGCAATTGCATCGCCAACGCCACCGGCGCCAACTAGAAGGATTCTCATTTGATTTTTCTCAAATCGCCGTGTTTTGCTCCGTGGGAAGAATCGGGAGCCTCGTCACCAAAACCACGCGGATGTCAGCGACGACCTTTTCACTCTACCAATCGGCTTGCAACCGCGGCCGCTAAGCCGCAGCGCTTGTCTAAATCTTGGTCAGGTCGGCACTCGGGTCGTTGACCCAGTCGATAACGCCCTGCCACTGGGTAAAGCCATCAAGCGTCGAAAAGTGCTTAGCCCCGTGAACCACAATGGCCTGAAGCCCAATCATGTCGCCGACTCCGGTCTGAATTCCGCTCGGCTGCCAAACATCGGCATCTGAGCCAACCAAGGTAACTTCGCGAGCCGAACCCTTGATCATGCGTTCGGCACGACCGTCGCTCAAATCCATCACAAAACTAGGCACCGGTGAAATCGGTGCCGGCTCTGGTGGGGCAACTAGCAAAACGCGGTCGGCGGGCTGCTTGAGCAGGCCGCGGTCGGCCAACTGCATCCACGCCACACAACCGAGTGAGTGTGCCAGCACGATCAATGGCTCGGATGCTCGCGACGCGACCTCATCGAACTGATCAAGCTCGGCGGTCAGAACCTCGAGCCACTCGTCGAGAATCGGTTGATCTGGGTTGGGTAGCTGCGGGTAAGAAACTAGGTGACCCTGGTCGCGAAGGGTGGCGGCCAGGCTGCGCTGCCAGTGGCCAGCCGGGCGACGGTTGGTCCATCCGTGAATAATGAGAACTTTTGCCATAGGTCTAGAACTCCGCTGCACTAAGGGCGCCGATTAGCACCGAGAGAATCATGGCAAACGCAACCGAGAGGGCAACGATTCGAACCCAGGGCTTTACTCCGCGAGGAGCATCGTCGTCGAACCGCTGTGGGCTTTTGCGTTTTTTGGCCATTGACCAAGCATAAATAAAACCCGCCCTGCCAAATGGCGAGAGCGGGTTTTATTTCGAAGTGTGAAAGTTACTTCAGGGTGACCTTTGCGCCGGCAGCTTCTAGAGCAGCCTTTGCCTTTTCTGCGGTCTCCTTGTTTGCACCCTCAAGAACGGTTGCAGGTGCACCGTCAACAACAGCCTTGGCTTCGCCAAGACCTAGGTTGGTTAGTGCGCGAACTTCCTTGATAACTGCGATCTTCTGGTCGCCAGCGGCTTCAAGAACGACGTCGAATGAGTCCTTCTCTTCAGCAGCTTCGCCAGCGCCACCAGCAGCAGGTGCTGCAGCAGCAACTGCGACAGGGGCAGCAGCGGTAACTTCGAATACTTCTTCGAACTTCTTAACGAACTCGCTGAGCTCGATTAGTGAAAGCTCCTTGAAAGCTTCGATTAGCTGGTCAGTGGTCAGCTTTGCCATTTGGTTTCTCCTTGTTTATTTCAGGTTTTGTAACTCGGTTTAAAACGTGGGTTAGTTCGAAGACTCTTGCTTCTGACGCAGGGCGTCGACCGCGCGAGCGGCCTGGGCAAGAGGAGCCTGGAACATGTAAGCAGCCTGGTACATCGAAGCCTTGAACATGCCAGCGGCCTTGGCCAGTAGCACTTCGCGAGATTCGAGGTCAGCAAGCTTCTTAACCTCATCAGCAGTTAGCGATGAGCCGTCAAGCACACCGCTCTTTACTACTAGAAGAGGATTTGCCTTGGCAAAGTCACGCATCGCCTTAGCTACGGCCACGGCGTCGCCGTGTACGAAAGCCATTGCAGTTGGTCCGACTAGCTGACCGTCAAATGCGGTCACGCCAGCGTTTGCAGCTGCGATCTTGATGAGCGTGTTCTTTGCCACGGCGTATGTTGCGTCTGCACTGATTGAACGACGTAGCTCTTTGAGCTGCGACACAGTGAGTCCGCGGTACTCGGTTAGCAAAACGGCACTCGAGCTCTGGAATTTCTCCGTAAGCTCGGCGACGGTAGCTTCCTTGTTCGCCATGGCACTCCTTGATTACTTAGTGCTGGTAGCCCCGGGCCCACTAAAAATAAAAAAACTCCGGCGCGAGGCGCACGGAGTCGAAATGCTCTTGCGAGCAGAAACTTCTTCACACACCTACGCGGGTCTTCACTTTCGTGAGCCTTCGTCGGCACGCGCGTTTCTAAGAAGCGATTCTCAGATTTGCTCGTGACCGAAACCAGCGGTCTTTGGCTTCGTTCAGTTTAGCCGTTTGGCGTGGATGCGCGCAAGCCCCTTGCGGGCATCCGTGTGCTTTGCGGGCAGCGGTTATGGCTTCACGGTCGAGTAAATCTCGTAGCCCCAGGCCTTCATGCTGAACTTCTGAGTTTTGGCGAGCTTGGTTTTGGCGCCG